>NZ_BAAATJ010000011.1:0-175094 GCF_039533345.1 Streptomyces glaucosporus
GCCCTACGCCACACCGCCCGCGACTGCCGCAGACCCCTGACCGCCCTCGGCCTCACCGGATGAACCCGGACAGAACGCGATCATGCAAGGGACCCTGGTTCCCCGGCCCGCTGGCGTGCCTGCGCGCGTATTTCGGTGAGTCGGGCGTGGAAGTTGTTGTGCCGGTTCTGGTCGAGGTTCAGGGGCAGGTCGAGTCTGGTAATCAGGTCGGACTCCACCGTCCACGGCTCCCGGTGTTCCACCCAGCACACGCGGGCGTGCTCGGCCATCCACCGGGTGAGATCGGCTTCCCCGTCCTTGCCGAAGGTCATGCGCTTGCCGCTGCCGACTCGGCGCAGTTCAAAGCCGAGCAGGCAGCCCAGGGTGAGCCGGAGCGTGGAACCCTCCGCGTTGCCCCGGAAGTGGTATCGCACCCGCGTACGCAGGTTCTGGGTGCTTGTCCGGTTCGCCATATGGCGCGGAGTGATGCCCACATAGAGGAGCTGCTCGGCAGGGAGGCTTGGAGACGGAGCCTTCGTGAAGTGCCATCCGTACACACCGGGGGCAGCGGGCACCGGGCCGGGGCGTGCCAGAACCTCGCCTGCCGACCAGAGTCGAGCTGGGCTGGTGAGCGCAGCAGCGTGCATGGGGCCTCCCAGAGCCGGCGACATACGTGATTACACGCTGTTAAATTTGGCGTACCGCTTGAGCTTGATAATGCGGTGCCCATGATTGCTCCCGAGGTCATGGGAAATTGCGTCGGTGGCGTAGACTCCCATGCTCAGGAACCAAGCGAAATCAACGTCTTCCTTGAAGGTCATCAGATACCTTCGAGTAGTTGTGCGGCATCGACCTTAAGCGCACGCGCGAGGGCAATAATGTTGTCGAGGCTTACGTTGCGCTGGCCTCGTTCCAACGAAGAGACGTAGGTGCGGTGGATCCCCGCAACTTCCGCCAGCTCTTCTTGCGAGAGGCCTGCCGAAAGACGATGCTCCCGCACGCGATGGCCGAACGCCTCGCGCTGCCGCTGGATGCGGAGTTTGTTAGAGGCTTGCGTCATGATGTAGGGACGCTAGGACGATGCAGACGATGGGTCTACAGACTATGAGTAACATTGGCGGCATGGCTGAGGAGATCGTGGTGGGTCGCGGCGACCCTGTCTACCTTGCGCACGCCTACCTGACGAAGGTTCCCGTACCTGCGATTACGCCGTTCATCGAGGCATACTGCCCGCCCGGTGGCGTCGTGGCCGACCCGTTCGCTGGATCTGGCATGACGGGGGTCGCGGCGCGGATCACCGGGCGTCGGGCACGCCTGTCGGACATCTCCGTACTGGGTCGACATATCGGGTCTAACTACCTAAACATGGTGGAAGGGCACGAGTTCACTAGTGCTGCACAGGCCGTCATCAAGCGGGCTCAGGACGCTGTGGGCAAAATTTACGAGGTCCCCTGTAATGGGTGCGGTGGGACCGGCCAGCTTGCGAAGACCGTTTGGAGCGTTCTGGTGAGGTGCGCGGGCTGTGAGAAGCCCGTGAACTACTACCACTCGCTCGAGGCCGCGGAGTGGTCGAAGTCGGAGATGGTCTGTCCCCATTGCTCAAACCACATTTCAAGCAGACTTGAGCGCGTGGGTGAGCAGCCCGTGGTCGACTACGTCAACTGCGCGTGCTCCCCGAAGCAGCGTGAGCAGCCAGCGGTCGCCGCGCCGAGCGTCGACGTCGACGGCCTGGACTTCCCCCACGTTGAGATTACGCCTGACCGGGAGATGTACCGGGCGTCTGCGCTGGGCAAGAGCGGCTATACGACCGTAGCTTCCTTCTATTCGCCGCGTAACCTACGCACTTTGGTGGCCCTGCGCGATGAAATTAGAGGGATTGAGGATCGCGCCCTAAGTCAAAAACTGCTGTTCGCGTTCACTGCAACGTTGACTCGGGCGAGCAAGCGGTATCAGTGGTCGCACAAGCGCCCGCTGAACGCCGCAAATCAGAACTACTACATTGCGCCGGTCTTCTATGAGTGGAACGTCTTCGAACTCTTCGAGCGCAAGACGACCGCCGTGCTGAAGGCTGATGAGTGGATCCGGGCGCAGGCGTTCACGCGCAACGTAGACGCGGACACGGTGCCCGCGGAGTACGTCACGGAGAGCGCTGCGGAGCTGTCCCTGCCGGACGCAAGCGTGGACTACGTGTTCACGGACCCGCCGTTCGGTTCGAACCTCTTCTACGCGGACATGGCCTTGTTCCAGGAAGGCTGGCTGGATGGCTTCACGGACGTCGGTAAGGAAGCGGTGATCGATCGCTCCACCGGCACGAAGCGCACGGCGGGCCGCTACGAGGCGCTGCTGACGGAGTCCCTCAAACAGTGCCGCCGCATCCTGAAGCCTGGCGGACGCGTCTCGATGGTCTTCGGTAACTCATCGGGAAAGATCTGGGCAGTAGTCCAGCGAGCAATCGCAGCAGCCGGCCTGCGAATCGAGCCGGAGAAAATTGCTATCCTGAACAAGGGGCAGCGCTCCGTGAAAGGGCTGGCCTCTGGCTTTGAGCACGTCGCTACACTCGACCTTGTCCTGACGATGGTTGCGCAGGACGACGCCGAGGCTTCTTTCAAGCAGCCGACGGCTGAGGCCGTTGCTGCGGCGACGCGCGAGCTGGTTGGCGCTGCTGGCCCTGCCTCCCCAAGCCATCTATATCTGGAGCTGCTCCGCCGCGCGCTTCGAGAGGGATGGAGCGTCGCGGACCTCAACCTGCAGACGGTGACGGCAACGCTGCTGGGTGACGGGTGGAGCATCGATCCGAAGACGGGCCTATTGGTTGAGCCAGAGTAGGCGCTTCGAGCAGCCAGAAGGCGGCTGCCATCTCAACAACGGGTGGCGCCCTACTCGAAGGTCAGCCGGTGGCCGCTCTTGCATCTGGGCACTTACTCAGACGCCCAGGCCAGCGCCCGGATCAGGTGGAAGCCCGTACGCCACCCTGCGCATTCGAACGCCGGACTCTCACGTTCCGCATTCGTCATGTTACTTATAGTCTGTAGACATTGATATAGGTGCGGGTGACTGTTCCTATGTGACTGATCATCAACCCACCCCAAGCCAGAGAGACTCAGAAGACCAGGGGGCTCTGCTTCGCCCGCAAGGTGACATTCGCAAGATCGTTGAACTGGGTCTACAGCTTCAGATGCGCGCCTCGGAGCGGCATATCCATAACGTGTTTGATGATGGAGGATACAAGGAACTGCTGCTGCTTGAATTGTTCAACCTCACCAAGGGAGGGGGGCGAGTTGGGAATGATGCAACAGATGCACTGGGGCGTGAGTATGAAATCAAAACCGTTGCAAGATTGAATTTCAAAGGTGAGCGCAAGAAGAGTCTTAGTATTACTACGGAACATACGCTCACTCTCGACAACATTGATCGCTACAGGTCGGTTCACCTCTGGATCGTTGCGGTTTTCGACCAATCGACTCCAGAAGCTATCTATGAAATCCATCCGAGCAGACTGGAGCCTTATTTTTCCCAGTGGGAAGCGGCGCTCCGGAAGCAAATCGAGATTGATTCCCGTCGAGGCGGAGGTGCGCGCCCTCACCTCAACAATCCCAAAATTCCTCTGAACTTTGTTGCCCGTCATGGTGTAAGGGTTTGGCCCCCGGGTGGGCCCGATCAGGTCATGCTTCCGAGTTATGTTCAGGAAGGACTCGAGGAAGCACAAGAACTCGCCGAGTGAGCTTTTTATCAAGAAAACCCTGGACTTCCGAAGTCTGCGGCACGGGAGAGGCGCCGTCATAGCGAAGGTCGGCGGAGCGGCTTTGGGGTGGAGCTGCCTTGGGGCGAGAGATCGGGGGCCCGTACGCTGGCCCGCGAAATCGGGCTGGTTCCTCGCCTGCCCGCAAGTGCCCGATCTGGGCCCCCGATCTTCGAGGCTCGCCCCAAGGTGGCTCCGTAAAGCCGCGGAGCCGACCGGCCCCAGCCACCGACCAGCCCTGACAGCAACCACGGGTGCTCGCTGCTGGTGCGCGGCCGGCGGGCGCCGGGCGGAGCGGGGCGAAGACTGGAGCGGCGGCCCGGCGGGGAGCCGGGCCGCGCGCGGCGAGCGGCAGCGAGCCGCACTTGATGTTGTAGAGAAAAGTTGAGCCAGGCGGGGGCTCAGAGGGGATAGGAGAGCTCCAAGTCGTCGCCTGGGAGGTGGAACTCCTCCAGGGCAAGCGGCTTGTCATCCGCACTGAGCGTGACGCGGAGGATCTGGAACATCGGGACGCCATCCGGTAGACGGAGGGCTTGGGCCTGGTCCGGGAGTGGCATGCGGGTGCGGACGTACTCGGTGAAGTGCAGTTCGTGGCCGAGTTCCGCAAGAGCCGAGTAGAGGTGCGGTGCCGGGGGCGGGGCCTGCTCCTCGAACTTCGTGCCCAGCAGGACGGAGAACGGCACGTAGGTGCGGCGGAGTTGGCGGAGGCGCCCCCGGTCGGCTGTCTGCAACGCGTCGTAGGTGTACATCGGTTCGCCCGGCGGGATGCGGAGGAGATCGGCCAGGGCGAGCGGGGCATCCGTGCGAGTGGCTACGGGCTCCTCGGCGTCGTCCCAGCGGAGGCCGTCGGCCTCGACGTATCGGCCGTCCGGCTCCCGGCGTACGCCGCGCGGGCGCGTGAGGCTGGGGCGGCTGTGCGGGGAGCGGACGAACATCCCCCGGCCCATCATCACCTCGACCAGACCGGCGGCCCGTAGCTCCGCGATCCCCTGGCGGACCGTCGGGCGCGTCACCCCGTACTGCTTGGCGAGCGATTCCTCCGAGGGGAGGGGCTGGCCGGCCGGGTACGTGCCACTGAGGATGCCTTCCCGCAGGTGGTCGGCAATCTGCTTGTACCGGGGCTTCGGCTTCTCGACCGGCATCGGTGGCCTCCTCGGCGGTGCTCACTCCTCCGCGTTCCGATGCGGAGACGAATCGTCCCCGTACGGGGACGGGGACAGCGTCTCTCACAACCAACCAGCTTGACAACCCGTACTACGGGTCCCACTCTGGACTCCGCACCCGTAGTACGGGTGGAAGTCACCCCGAAGGACGGCCCTTCGGATGCCGAGAGACAAGGAGTTCAAGCAGTGGTAGCCCTACCGATCGATACGGCGAAGTTCACCGGGATCATCTGCGCCGTCCCTCCGTCCCCGCGCGTGGCGAACCGGGAGACCGGACAGCTCCGCGTGGACCGGGAGACCGGCAAGACCGTCTACCAGGTCGGTCTCTGCCTGATGGCCGGTACGTCGGCCGACGTGGTGACGGTGAACGTCCCCGGTGAGCCGGTCGGCGTGCAGAACGGCATGCCGGTCCAGGTCCGGGACCTGGTCGCCACCCCGTGGGAGAACGAGGGGCGGCACGGCATCGCCTTCCGCGCCACCGAGATCAAGCCCCTCGCCGCTCCGCCCACCTCCTCCGGCTCGGCGGGCAAGGGGGCCGGGCAGTGATCACTCTGGCCTCCACACCCTCCGCCGGGCAGACCTGGCTGAGCTGGTTCCTCGTGGCGGCCGCAGTGCTGGTGTCGGGTCTGCTCCTCGCAGGCCCGGCCCTGCGCCGCCGCTCCCCGGCGGCCTGGTGGCTGCTCCTCGGCTTCCCGGTCACATGTCTGCGGGTCGCGCGCACCTGGCGGCCGCTGATGGCCGGTTGCGGCCTGGCCGTGAGCCGCAAAGCCGCGCTGACGGTCGTCTCCGGCCTGCTCGCCCACGGTGCTCCGCCTCCCCATCCGCGGGTGCCCCGGCGGGGCGGGATGCGGCCGACGGCTCACGGCTTCTGGTTCCCCGTCCGGCTGCTCCCCGGCCAGACCCCGGAGGACTTCGTGAAAGCCGCTTCGGCCATGGCCCATGACTGGCGGGTCCACGCGGTGCGCGTCACCACGGCGGAACCGGGCGTCGTCCGGGTCACCGCGACGGCCCTGGACCCGCTCCGGCAGCCGCGCGTACCCCGGCAGCGCGGTACCGGTCCTCTCCTCCGCGTGGTGGTCGGCGTCCTGGAGAGCGGGGCACCGTGGGTGGTGGACCTGCGCAAGATCCCGCACTGGCTGATCGTCGGGGCGACGCGCTCCGGCAAGTCCACGCTGATCAATGCCCTCGTCGCGGGCTTCGCCCCGCAACCGGTGGCGCTGGTCGGGATCGACTGCAAGGGCGGCATGGAGCTGTCCCTCTATGAGCGGCGCCTGTCCGCCCTGGCGACGGACCGGGCGCAGGCGGTCAAGCTCCTCGCCGCGCTCATGGACCTGACCTCGGCCCGTATGGAGGTCTGCCGGGCGGCCCGCGTCCGCAACATCTGGGGCCTGCCGGACGAAGAGCGGCCCGTCCCGGTCGTCGTGATCGTGGACGAGATCGCGGAACTCTTCCTCGTCGCCAACCGCAGCGAGAAGGACGAGGCACAGGCGGCGGCCACGGGACTGGTCCGGCTGGCCCAGCTCGGCGCGGCCCTCGGCGTGTACCTCGTCGTCGCCGGCCAGCGGGTCGGCTCCGACCTCGGCCCCGGCGTCACCGCCCTCCGCGCTCAGCTCGGCGGACGGGTCTGCCACCGGGTGACCGACTCCGGCACTGCGGAGATGGCCCTCGGCGACCTCAACCCGGACGCCCTGGAAGCCGCCCAGACCATCCCACCCGACCAGGCCGGTACGGCCGTCCTCGCCTCGGCGGACGGCTGGGAGCGCGCCCGCTCCCACCTGGTCCCGGAGGAGCGCGCCGAGGAGATCGCGGCCATGTACGCGCACCTCACCCCGTACCTGCCGGGGCTGGCCGATGCCGTCGGCGAACCGGCGGACGGGACGGCCGTGCACATCGAACGACTCGACCGGGACGCCTGAGAGGGGAACGCCGTGCTCGTCTCCATGTCGGCCGTGCTGCTGCTGGGCCTGCTGATCTGGTTCCTGCTGCGCATCCGCTACCTGCGCTGGGCCGAGTTCCTGCTCTGCACGGTTTTCGGCTTCCTGCTCGCCAAGACGGCCGCCGAACCGCTCGTTCAGGCGGCCCTCGACGGAGTCGGCGGCTTCCTCGGCCAACTCCAGTTCTGAACCGACCCACCCGCGAAAGGAGGGGACACCCGTGCCTGCCCACAAGACCAGGGGAGCGCCGGTGAGCGCCCTCGTAACGGGCTCCCGACGGGGCGCGAAGTCGCCAAACCCGACCCCGTCAGGGCCCTACTCCATCCGCCACACAAGCAGTGAAAGGAGCACCCTCACCTTGTCCAATGCGCCTCGATCGCGCAAATCCCCCACGCCTTCGGAGTGTGAACTCCGGGAGGAGGAGCGGCCCACCTGCATCGGCCGTGAACAGGTCATCATGGCCGGTCCGGACGGCCGGGAGCAGCGGCTCTGCCCGGCCCATGCCGCCGCGCTCTGGCTGACGGAGCCCGCTCTCCGCTTCACCGCCAAGACCCGGCCGGAAGCCATCGCGGCCGTGATGCGGCAGGCGTTCGGAGGTCCGCGATGACGCAGACCCTCACCGCGAGCGAGCTGCCCGGCGCGGTCGCCGCGCTCGTCGAACGGGCCGCACAGCCGGACTTCGACGCCTGGCGCCGCCGCATCGTCCGCCTCGGCGGCTGCACCAACCCGATTCACCTCGTCGGCACCGGCGCCCTGGTCGACGCCGACACGGGGGAGGTGCTGCATGCGTACGGCTCGGCCGAACGGGGCGGACGGCTGCTGACCGCGTGCGGCAACCGCCGTACCGCCGTCTGCCCGACCTGCGCCCGTACCTACCGGGCGGACACCTACCAACTCCTGCGCGCCGGTCTGGTCGGCGGCAAGGGCGTCGGGGCGGAGGTCGACGGACACCCCCGGGTGTTCGCCACCCTCACCGCTCCCGGCTTCGGCCCGGTCCACACCCGCCGGGCCGGCGGCGGACGGGTACGGGTCTGCCGTCCCTGGCGGGCGGGGGAGCGGTGCCCGCACGGGGCGGCCCTCGACTGCCACGCACGGCACACGGAGGACGATCCGCGCCTCGGTGAGCCGCTGTGCCCGCGCTGCTACGACTACGCGGGCGCCGTGCTCTGGCAGGCGCAGTCCGGACAGCTCTGGCACCGCTTCGCCCTGGAGCTGCGCCGCGAACTGGCGCGCCGGGCCGGCCTGTCCCGTACGGAGTTCGCCGAGGCGGCGCGGCCGGCGTACGCCAAGGTCGCCGAGTACCAGCGGCGCGGCCTGGTCCACTTCCACGCCGTGATCCGCCTCGACGGACGCGACGGACCGGGGACGGCTCCGCCCGGCTGGGCCACGACGGCACTCCTGGCGGACGCGGTCCGCACCTCCGCCGGCCTCGTCCGGCTCCCGGCGCTGGGAGCGGAGATCGTCGGGCGGCGCGTGCTGCGCTTCGGCGCCCAGGTCGACGTACGGCCGATCACCGCGTTCGGTGCTGGCGACCGGCTGACGACACAGGCCGTGGCGGCGTACATCGCCAAGTACGCGACCAAGGGCGCGGAGGCCGCGGGCGCCGTCGACCGCCGGATACGACATGGGGCCGACCTGGCAGAGCTGCCGGTACGGGACCACACGCTCCGCATGATCGGTACGTGCTGGTGGCTCGGCGGCCTGGAGCCGTTCGCACCGCTGCGGCTGCGGCGCTGGGCCCACATGCTCGGCTACCGGGGCCACTTCTCCACCAAGTCGCGGCGCTACTCGACCACGCTCACCGCGCTGCGGCAGGCGCGGGCCGAACACCGCGCGGCGGAGCAGCGGACGGCCCTGGGCCTCGGCGACCGATCCATGGTCGCGGTCGGCCAGTGGCGGTACGCGGGGCGCGGCTACTCCCCGGAGGAAGCCCTCCTGGCCGCCTCGGTCCGGGAGGGCGGTGGCGTCCATGGCGCGTAAGGGCGGCGGTACGGAACTGCTCACGGTCCCGGAGGTCCTGGAGGAGCTGGGCGGGATCTCCCGGCGCACCTTCTACCGCTGGCGCGAACTGCGGGTCGGACCGAAGTGCATCCGGCTTCCGAACGGTGAGCTGCGCGTCCGCCGGGATGCCCTCGACGCCTGGGTGAACGAGCTGGCGGAGGGCGGTGGCGACGCGTGAAGACGTACAAGGTCTCCGTCTGGAAGATCACGGTCAACCGGAGCACGAAGAAGCCCACCTACCTCGCGCGCTGGGGCGTGGAGGGCACGCCGTTCAGCAAGTCCTTCAAGACGAAGGCGCTGGCCGACCGCTTCCGCGCCAAGCTCCTCCGGGCGGTCGACAAGGGCGAGCCCTTCGACACGGTCACCGGCCTGCCCGACTCCCTGAGCCAGGGGCAGACGGCGCTCTCGCTGCTGGAGCTGGCGGTGAAGTACGTGGATCACCGCTGGGCGGAGGCGTCCGCCAAACAGCGGGACAGCATGACCGACGCCCTGGCGGTCGTCGTCCCCGCCCTGGTCAAGCCGGTGCGGGGGCGGCCGGAACCGGCCGTGCTGCGGTCCGCGCTGCGCTCGTACCTGCTGCCTCCGCCCCGGCGGAAGCGGGAACGGCCCGAGGAGATCGCGGCAGCCGTGCGCTGGGTTGAGAAGGCGTCCCTGCCCGTGGCGGAGCTGACGGAGACCAGCCGCGTTCACACCCTGGTCGATGCCCTGGGGCGGAAGCTCGACGGCAGGCCGGCGGCTGCCCAGACGTACCGGCGCAGGCGAGCGGTGGCGTACAACGTCCTCGAATACGCCGTGGAACTGGAAGTGCTGCCCTCCAACCCGATGGGCAAGGTACGGCGCAAGCGGGGACAGCAACCCGTGCAACAGGTCGACCGGCGGACCGTGGTCAGTCCCCGGCAGGCGCGGGAGCTGCTGAACGCGGTGACGTACGTGGGCGGCTGGGACCGGGCCAGCGGCCGGCGGCTGCGGGCCTTCTACGGCTGCCTGTACTACGCGGCCCTGCGGCCCGGTGAGGCGCTGGGACTGCGGCAGTCGGACTGCACCCTTCCGGAAGAGGGCTGGGGCCGGATCGACCTGGAGGAGACGCGCCCGGTGGCGGGCAAGGCGTGGACCGACTCGGGGGAGACCCACGACCGGCGCGGCCTCAAGCAGCGCGGCAGGGGTGAGGTGCGTCACGTTCCGATTCCGCCGCCGCTGGTGCGGATGCTCCGGGAGCACCTGGAGGAGTTCGGCACGGCGGAAGACGGGCGGCTGTTCTCCAGCGAGCGGGGGAACGTCGTGGCGGCCTCCTCGTACTCGCGCGTGTGGAAGCGGGCGCGGGAGCTGGCCCTCGTGCCCGCACAGGTCTCCTCGGTCCTGGCGGCCCGGCCGTACGACCTGCGGCACGCTGGCGTCTCCCAGTGGCTCAACTCCGGCGTGCCCGCCCCGGAGGTCGCCGCGCGGGCCGGTCACTCGGTGGAGGTGCTGCTCAAGATCTACGCCGCGTGCATCGACGGCCAGGAGCAGGAGATGAACCAGCGGATCATGCGCGGCCTGGGAGAGGAGGAGTGACGGCGTAGGCCGGTGTCTGAGCGAGGGGAGCCCCGGAGAGATCCGGGGCTCTCGGCATGTCCGGGCAAGTGCTCCGCGAACGGCCCGAAACCGGGGCCTGACCTGGACGGAGGCCGCTCCCGGCTACTACAGCATTACTACGTGATCACTGACATCTGGCTGCCTTCGGCGGCATTCGCCTGCCTCCGGCTGCACACAGCGAAAAACCCCGCTCGCAGCGTTCTCGCTGGTGGCGGGGTCTTCTGGCACCTCGTGAAGGGTGCCCCCGGCAGGATTCGAACCTGCGCACACGGCTCCGGAGGCCGTTGCTCTATCCCCTGAGCTACGGGGGCGTGTCGTCGCCGATCCGCTGATCGCTTCGACGGGTAGAACACTACCAGCTTCCGGGGGGTGGGTCGGAACAGGGTTTCCCCGGGGCGGGCGGAAAGCGGGAAAAGCCCGGACGCGCGGGGAGGCGCGGGCCTACTCTCTGGGGTGTGCCTGGCGTGTCCGGCCGGGTCCTTGTGGTGGACGACAGCAAGGTCATCCGGCAGCTGATCAGGGTCAACCTCGAACTCGAGGGCTTCGAGGTCGTGACCGCGGCCGACGGTGCCGAATGCCTGGAGATCGTGGAGCGGGTGCGGCCCGACGTGATCACGCTCGACGTCGTCATGCCCCGGCTCGACGGTCTGCGGACCGCCGAACGGCTGAGGGCCGGCGAGCGGACGCGGGACATCCCCCTGGCGATCGTCAGCGCGTGCACGCAGGCCGAGCTGGAGGGCGAGCGGGTGCGGGCGGCGGGGGCCGACGCGTTCCTGGCCAAGCCGTTCGAGCCGGTGGAGCTGGTGAGGACGGTGCGCGGGCTGGCCGGGGCGCGCGCGGACCGGTGCCGCGGGGCGCAGACCCCCGCCCGTCCGCCGGTGCGGGCGGACCGGGCGGTGTGAGGTGCGTGTCATCCTTCGGAATACGTTCGCGTGTCCCCGCTCCTCCTCCCCTACCCTTGTCGCGTGACTCCCGCCCAGCTCTCGCGCACCGTGCTGCGTGCCGTGCGCCATGCCGCCGGAGACGGCGCGCTGGACGGGCTGTCCGCGGACGCGCTGGACGCGCTGCCGGAGCGGATCACCGTGGGCAGACCGCCCCGGCCGGGCTGCGGGGACTACGCCACCAACGCCGCGCTGCGGCTCGCCGCCGCGACCGGCCGGCCCGCCCGGCACGTGGCCGAGGTCCTGCGGGAGAGACTGGCCCGTGAGGAGGGCATAGCCGAGGTGGCGGTCGCCGGACCCGGCTTCCTCAACGTCACCGTGACGGGCGAGGCCCGCGCGGAGCTGGTGAGGGCCCTGGGGGAGAGCGGGGAACCCCCCGTGGCGGCGACCACCGACCCAGCGCGCGACGCCGCGCGCTGGGCCGCGGCCACCGGTACGGAGCCCTCGCTGGAGCAGCGGGAGGGCAATCCCCTCTTCCTGGTCCAGTACGCCCACGCCCGCACCCGGGCGCTGCTGCGGGGCGCGCGCGACCTCGGCTTCGGACCCGAGGCCGGGGCGGGCGGATACGCGTACGGCGATCCGCGGGAGCTGGCGCTCCTCGGGCTCCTCGCCGAGTACGGGCGGATCGCTGGGGCCGGCGCCCCCGACCGGCTGGCCCGGCACCTGGAGGCGGTCGCCGACGCCTTCCTCGACGTCCACGGATCCGTCCTGCCCGTCGGGGAGCGGAAACCCCGGGCCGCCCACCGAGCCCGGCTCGCCCTCGCCCAGGCCGCCGGGACGGTGCTGGCCGGCGGCCTGACCCGGCTGGGCGTCACCGCACCCGCACATCTCTGATGGAGACCACGAAGCGACCATGAGCCGTTCCGCACACCCCGCCGGGCCCCGTCACGCCGACGTGCTCCCCGAGGGGCACTACAGCCCGCCGCCCGCCGACCTCAACGCCCTCGACCCGCGCGTGTGGTCCCGTACCGTCACCAGGGACGAGCGGGGCATCACCACCGTCGGCGGGATCGACGTCGCCACGCTCGCCGAGGAGTTCGGCACCCCTGCCTACGTCCTGGACGAGGACGACTTCCGGGCCCGCTGCCGGGCCTGGCGGGAGGCGTTCGGCGACGACGCCGACGTGTTCTACGCCGGAAAGGCGTTCCTGTGCCGGGCCGTGGTCCGCTGGCTGACGGAGGAGGGGCTCAACCTCGACGTCTGCTCCGGCGGCGAGCTGGCCACCGCCCTGGCGGGCGGGATGCCGCCCGAGCGGATCGCGCTCCACGGCAACAACAAGTCCGCCGCCGAGCTGGAGCGGGCCATCGAGGCCGGGGTCGGCCGGATCGTGCTCGACTCCTTCCAGGAGATCGTCCGCGTGGCGCGCATCGCCGAGCGGCTCGGCAGGCGGCAGCGCGTGCAGATCCGGGTGACGGTCGGCGTCGAGGCGCACACCCACGAGTTCATCGCCACCGCCCACGAGGACCAGAAGTTCGGGATCGCGCTCGCCGACGGGCAGGCGGCCGAGGCCGTGCGGCGGGTGCTGAAGCTGGACAGCCTGGAGCTGGTCGGCATCCACTCCCACATCGGCTCGCAGATCTTCGACATGGCCGGTTTCGAGGTCGCCGCGCGCCGGGTGGTGCAGCTGCTGACCGACGTCCGCGACGAGCACGGCGTCGAACTGCCCGAGATCGACCTCGGCGGCGGCCTGGGCATCGCCTACACCTCCGGCGACGACCCGCGCGAGCCCCACGAGATCGCCAAGGCGCTGCACGACATCGTCGCCCACGAGTGCGAGGCCGCCGGGCTGGCGGTGCCGCGGCTGTCGGTCGAGCCGGGCCGGGCCATCGCCGGTCCGACGACCTTCACCCTCTACGAGGTGGGCACCGTCAAGGAGCTGCCGGGCCTGCGGACGTACGTCAGCGTGGACGGCGGCATGTCCGACAACATCCGCACCGCGCTGTACGACGCCGAGTACTCCGTCGCGCTGGTCTCCCGGACCTCCGACGCGGCGCCGATGCTCTCGCGCGTGGTCGGCAAGCACTGCGAGAGCGGCGACATCGTGGTGCGGGACGCCTTCCTCCCCGCCGACCTGGCCCCCGGCGACCTGATCGCCGTCCCGGCCACCGGCGCGTACTGCCGCTCCATGGCGAGCAACTACAACCACGCCCTGCGGCCGCCGGTGGTGGCGGTCTCGGGCGGGAAGGCCCGGGTGATCGTCCGGCGGGAGACGGAGGAGGACCTGCTCCGCCTGGACGTCGGCTGATCCCCCCTGGCCCCGGACACCGCCCGGAACGGGGCCGTCTCAAAAACAGAGGTCGACGTCTCGCATGCTGGATCGGCTGGGGAAACCGCCGACCGGTGCGTGAGACTTGACGAACCGGACCGTGAAGATAGCGAGGACTGATGATGCGTACGCGTCCGCTGAAGGTGGCGCTGCTGGGCTGTGGGGTCGTCGGCTCAGAGGTGGCACGCATCATGACGACGCACTCGGAGGACCTCGCGGCCCGGATCGGCGCCCCGGTCGAACTGGCCGGGGTCGCCGTCCGGCGCGCCGGACGCGTCCGGGAGGGGATAGCGCCCGAGCTGGTCACCACCGACGCCGACGCCCTGGTCTCCCGGGGCGACATCGACGTGGTCGTCGAGGTCATCGGCGGCGTCGAACCGGCCCGCACCCTGATCACCACCGCCTTCGAGCACGGCGCCAGCGTCGTCACGGCCAACAAGGCGCTGCTGGCCGAGGACGGCTCGACCCTCCACGAGGCCGCCGAGAAACACGGCGCCGACCTCTACTACGAGGCCGCCGTCGCCGCGGCGATCCCGCTGGTGCGCCCGCTGCGCGAGTCCCTGGCGGGCGACACCGTCAACCGGGTCCTGGGCATCGTCAACGGCACCACCAACTTCATCCTCGACCGGATGGACTCCACCGGCGCCGGCTACTCCGAGGCGCTGGACGAGGCCACCGCCCTGGGGTACGCCGAGGCCGACCCGACCGCCGACGTCGAGGGCTTCGACGCCGCCGCCAAGGCCGCGATCCTCGCCGGGATCGCCTTCCACAGCCGGGTCCGCCTGGACGACGTGCACCGCGAGGGCATCACCGAGGTGACCGCCGCGGACATCGCCTCCGCGCGGCGCATGGGCTGCACGGTCAAGCTGCTGGCCATCTGCGAGCGCGCCGCCGACGGGCGGTCCGTCACCGCCCGCGTCCACCCGGCGATGATCCCGCTCACCCATCCGCTCGCCTCCGTCCGCGAGGCGTACAACGCGGTCTTCGTCGAGGCGGAGGCCGCCGGCCGGCTGATGTTCTACGGCCCCGGGGCTGGGGGTTCGCCCACCGCCTCCGCGGTCCTGGGCGACCTGGTCGCCGCCTGCCGCAACAAGATCAGCGGCTCCCGGGGGCCGGGGGAGTCCGCCTACGCCCAGCTCCCCGTGAGCCCGATGGGCGAGGTGGTCACCCGTTACCACATCAGCCTGGACGTCGCGGACAAACCGGGTGTCCTCGCCCAGTGCGCCACCGTCTTCGCCGAGCACGGGGTCTCCATCGACACCGTGCGCCAGCAGGGCAAGGACGGCTCCGAGAAGGGTGCGTCCCTGGTCGTCGTCACCCACCGGGCACCGGACGCCGCCCTGTCGGCGACGGTGGAGGCGCTGCGCAGCCTGGACACCGTGCGCGGCGTCGCCAGCATCATGCGGGTCGAAGGGGAATGAGAGAGATGAGCGCCACCACCGCCAGCCCTGGCAACACCGCTCCTCGAATGTCCGGCACCCATCAGTGGCGGGGCGTCATCGAGGAGTACCGCGACCGGCTTCCGGTCACCGACGACACTCCCGTCGTCACCCTGCGCGAGGGCGGTACGCCGCTGGTGCCCGCGCAGGTGCTCTCCGAGCGCACCGGCTGCGAGGTCCACCTCAAGGTCGAGGGCGCCAACCCCACCGGCTCCTTCAAGGACCGCGGGATGACGATGGCCATCAGCCGGGCGAAGCAGGAGGGCGCGCAGGCGGTCATCTGCGCCTCCACCGGCAACACCTCCGCCTCGGCCGCCGCCTACGCGGTGCGCGCCGGGATGGTGTGCGCCGTCCTGGTGCCGCAGGGGAAGATCGCACTCGGCAAGATGGGCCAGGCACTGGTGCACGGCGCCCGGATCCTCCAGGTCGACGGCAACTTCGACGACTGCCTCGCCCTGGCCCGGGGACTGGCGGACAACTACCCGGTGGCGCTGGTCAATTCGGTCAACCCGGTGCGGATCGAGGGCCAGAAGACCGCGGCCTTCGAGATCGTCGACATGCTCGGCGACGCCCCCGACATCCACGTCCTCCCGGTCGGCAACGCGGGGAACATCACCGCCTACTGGAAGGGCTACACGGAGTACGCCGACGCGTCCGCCGGCGACGGCGCCCACGCCTCCCGCAGGCCGCGGATGTGGGGCTTCCAGGCATCCGGCTCCGCGCCCATCGTCCGGGGCGAGCCGGTCAAGGACCCGCGCACCATCGCCACCGCCATCCGCATCGGCAACCCGGCCTCCTGGGAGTCGGCGGAGGCGGCGCGGGACGAGTCCGGCGGCTTCATCGACGAGGTGACGGACCGCCAGATCCTGGCCGCGTACCGGCTGCTGGCCGCGCAGGAGGGCGTCTTCGTCGAGCCGGCCTCCGCCGCGTCCGTCGCCGGCCTGCTCAAGGCCGCCGAGCAGGGCAAGGTCGATCCGGGCCAGAAGATCGTCTGCACCGTCACGGGCAACGGCCTCAAGGACCCGGACTGGGCGGTGCAGGGCGCCCCGCAGCCGGTCGTCGTCCCGGTCGACGCGGACGCCGCGGCCGAGCGCCTCGGACTGGTGTGACGGAAGCGCCCCGTGCGGCGGACGCGGCGCCCGCGGGGTGACCGCCTCCGCCGCGGGGGGCGCACACCCGCGCGCGACACGCATCGTGCGCCTCCCGTACGCCCTGTGTCGCCACCCAACGGTCCTTGGTTAGGCTGGGAGTACGTTCCGATCTGGCGTACGGCATGTGCCAGAGGTCAGTGGACCGGTCCGGCTCTCGGCCGCGGTTCCCCCAAGACGCCACGTCGTGCGCCTCCGACCCGCATCAGACACACCGATCAGCACAGTTCAGCACAGTCACCACAAGGAGAGTCGTCGAGAGATGGCCGGTCCCGCGTTCCGCGCCGCCGCCGTCCGGGTGCGCACCCCCGCCACCAGCGCCAACCTGGGTCCCGGCTTCGACGCCCTGGGTCTGGCCCTGGGCCTGTACGACGACGTCGTGGTCCGCGTCGCCGACTCCGGACTGCACATCGACATCGCCGGCGAGGGAGCGGAGACCCTGCCCCGGGACGAGAGCCACCTGCTCGTGCGCTCCATGCGGGCGGCCTTCGACCTGCTGGGCGGCCAGCCCCGGGGCCTGGAGGTCGTCTGCGCCAACCGCATCCCGCACGGCCGCGGCCTGGGCTCCTCCTCGGCCGCCATCTGCGCCGGCCTCATCGCCGCCCGCGCGGTGACCACCGGCGGCGCCGAGAAGCTGGACGACACGGCCCTGCTGGAACTGGCGACGGAGATCGAGGGCCATCCCGACAACGTGGCGGCCTGCCTGCTCGGCGGGTTCACCCTCGCCTGGACGGACGGCGGCGCGGCCCGGGCGATCAGGATGGACCCCAGCCCCTCGGTCGTCCCGGTGGTCTTCGTCCCCGACCGCCCGGTGCTCACCGAGACCGCCCGCGGACTGCTGCCCCGCACCGTCCCGCACGTGGACGCCGCCGTGAACGCCGGACGGGCGGCCCTGCTCGTCGAGGCGCTCACCCGCCGCCCCGAACTGCTGCTCCCGGCCACCGAGGACCGGCTCCACCAGGAGTACCGCGCCCCGGCGATGCGGGAGAGCGCGGACCTGGTGCACCGGCTGCGGGCCGACGGAGTGCCCGCGGTCATCTCCGGCGCGGGCCCCACGGTGCTCGCGCTGGTCGAGGACGGCACGGCCGACAAGGTCGCGCGGCTCGCGGGCGACGGCTGGGCGGCCAACCGGCTGTCCCTCGACACCGCGGGCGCCGGTGTGCTGCCACTGGCGGGCACGGGCCGGTGACACGAATGTCGGCCCAGGAGAGGGGGAATGTTTGTTGGGTCCGGTAGTGTTAACCTCAAGTCTGCACTCGCAGCCTCCAGGGACTACCCGAAGGTGGCGCGGTGCTCTCCGTGATCCCCTGGGTACAGTCCCATACGGGAACACCCCTTCTTCCGGGAGCCTCCTGAACTGCCTGAGCAGCCTGCCGAGCAGTACCGAGCTCGCTCCGGAACGGCGTGATTGACGCACGTCATCCCCTCACGCCACTCCATGTATCGATTCCTCCGCCGTACATCCAGGCGGAAACCACCGCCCCGGCCCGGTCGGAACCAGGACCGCAGCCGGACAGCACAACCGGTCGCCGAGCCAGACAGGCCGACGCCCGCTCCAGGGAAGGACCCTTCGTGAGCGATACCACCGATCTGATGGGCGTGGACACCGCCGAAGCCACCGCGCCCGCCACGGACGCTCCTGCCGCGCCCGCCTCCGGTACCGCCCCCAGGCGTCGCCGCTCCGGCACGGGCCTCGAGGGCATGGTTCTCGCCGAGCTGCAGCAGATCGCCTCCGGTCTCGGCATCCGGGGCACGGCGCGGATGCGCAAGAGCCAGCTCATCGAGACCATCCGGGCCAAGCAGGCCGAGAACGCCGGGAACGCCGGAGGTTCCGGGAGCGCGGGTGTCGAGGCACAGGCCGCCTCCGCCGCCGAGAGCAAGCCGAGGCGCCGTGCGACCTCCAAGGCGCGTACGGGCGAGGACCCCGGGAACGCCGCGGAGACGTCGCAGCAGCAGATCGACATCCCCGGCCAGCCGGGCGGCGACGAGCAGCCCGCCGGCGAGCGCCGCCGCCGCGCCAAGGCCGACAGCCGCCCCGCCGAGACCCCGGCCGCAGCGGACGCGGGCGAGGACAGGCCCGCCGAGCAGCGCGGCGACGACGGCAGGGGCGCCGAGGGCAAGCAGGACAACAAGCAGCAGGACAAGGGCGGCAGCCAGACCCAGTCCCAGGGCAAGGGCCGCCAGCGCGACCGCCGCAACAAGAACGGCGACGGCGCGGGCGAGGGCCGCCAGCAGGACAGGCAGGACAAGCAGGACAACAGCGGCAGCCGCCAGAGCCGCGACGGTCGTGACGGACGCGACGGTCGCGACGGCCGCGACGGCCGCGACGACGACTTCGAGGGCGGCCGCCGCGGGCGCCGGGGCCGGTACCGCGACCGCCGGGGCCGCCGCGGGCGCGACGAGATCGCCGAGCCGCAGGTCTCCGAGGACGACGTCCTGATCCCGGTCGCCGGAATCCTGGACATCCTCGACAACTACGCGTTCGTCCGCACCTCCGGCTACCTGCCGGGCCCGAACGACGTGTACGTCTCCCTCGCCCAGGTCCGCAAGAACGGCCTGCGCAAGGGCGACCACATCACCGGTGCGGTCCGCCAGCCGCGCGAGGGCGAGCGGCGCGAGAAGTTCAACGCGCTGGTCCGCCTGGACTCGGTCAACGGCATGTCGCCCGAGAGCGGCAGGAACCGCCCCGAGTTCGGCAAGCTCACCCCGCTGTACCCGCAGGAGCGGCTGCGGCTGGAGACCGAGCCCGGCCACCTCACCTCGCGGATCATCGACCTGGTCTCGCCCATCGGCAAGGGCCAGCGCGGTCTGATCGTGGCCCCGCCGAAGACCGGCAAGACCATGGTCCTGCAGTCGATCGCCAACTCCATCACCCGCAACAACCCCGAGTGCCACCTGATGGTCGTGCTCGTGGACGAGCGGCCGGAGGAGGTCACCGACATGCAGCGGTCGGTCAAGGGCGAGGTCATCTCCTCGACCTTCGACCGCCCCGCCGACGACCACACCACCGTCGCCGAACTGGCCATCGAGCGCGCCAAGCGCCTGGTGGAACTCGGCCACGACGTGGTGGTGCTGCTGGACTCCATCACCCGCCTGGGCCGCGCGTACAACCTGGCGGCCCCGGCCTCCGGCCGCATCCTGTCCGGTGGTGTGGACTCCACCGCGCTCTACCCGCCGAAGAAGTTCTTCGGCGCCGCGCGGAACATCGAGGACGGCGGCTCCCTGACCATCCTGGCCACCGCGCTGGTCGAGACCGGCTCGCGGATGGACGAGGTGATCTTCGAGGAGTTCAAGGGCACCGGCAACATGGAGCTCAAGCTCGACCGGAAGCTCGCCGACAAGCGCATCTTCCCGGCCGTGGACGTGGACGCCTCCGGCACCCGCAAGGAGGAGATCCTCATGGGCGCCGAGGAGCTGGGCATCGTCTGGAAGCTGCGGCGCGTCCTCCACGCGCTGGACCAGCAGCAGGCCATCGAGCTGCTGCTGGACAAGATGAAGCAGACGAAGTCGAACGCCGAGTTCCTGCTCCAGATCCAGAAGACGACGCCGGCGCCGGGCAACGGCGACTGAGCGGAGTCCGACGGACCGGGCCCGGACACGGGCCGCGACACGGCGAGGGCCGCCCCACCGCACGGTGGGGCGGCCCTCGCCGTGTGCGACGGCGTCCTCACCGAACGGAGGCTCCCGAGTGATCTCCACCCGCGCGGGTACGCCGTGGCACGTGGAGAGGGAGCGGAGATGGCGGACGAGGACACCACCGGAGGGAAGGCACCGGGGAAGGCGGAGCGGTCCCCCCGTACGCGGCGGCGCACGGCGCTGCGCGCCGCCGTCTGGGGCACCGTCGGCGCCCTCGTGCTCGCCGGGGCCGGGCTCGGACTCGCCCTGCTGAAGGTCGACGGCAACATCGCGGGCATCGACATCGACTCCGTCCTGGGCCCCGACCGCCCCGACGACGTCCCCAACGGCTCGCTGGACATCCTCCTCCTCGGCTCCGACACCCGCTCCGGGGAGAACGGCCGCTACGGCCGCGACGACGGCACCGCCCGCTCCGACACGGCGATGATCGTGCACGTCAACAAGGACCACGACCGGATGAGCGTCGTCTCCATCCCCCGGGACACGCTGGTCGAGCGGCCCGAGTGCGCCAAGCCCGGCGGCGGCACGGCGCCCCCCGCGCGGCGGGCGATGTTCAACAGCGCGTACGAGGTCGGCGGTCCCGCCTGCGCGGTGAAGACGGTCGAGGCGATGACCGGTGTCCGCATGGACCACTACGTCGAGATCGACTTCACCGGATTCACCAGGGTGATCGACGCGCTCGGCGGTGTGAGGGTCACCACCACCGAGCGGATCGAGGACGAGGACAGCGGGCTGCGCCTCGGCGCGGGGGAGCACACCCTCGACGGCGAGCAGGCCCTGGCCCTGGTCCGCACCCGCAAGGGCGTCGGCAACGGCAGCGACCTGGGCCGCATACGGCTCCAGCACGCGTTCCTGCGGGCCTTCGCCGCCCGGGTCGGGGACACCGGGCTCCTCTCGGACCCCAAGAGGCTCTACGACCTCGCCGACACCGCCACCTCCGCCCTCACCACCGACTCCGCCCTGGCCTCGGCCTCCGCCCTGGCGGGCCTGGCCAGGGCCGTGGCCGACATCGACCCGGGGAACATCCGGCTGGTCACCCTGCCGGTGCGGTACTCCTCCTCCGATCCCAACCGGGTGGTGCCGATCGAGCGGCAGGCCGGGCGGATCTGGAGGGCGCTCAGGGCGGACAGGCCGATCCCCGCGTCGGTGACGGACGGATCGGTGGCGGAGAAGGCCGGCGGGAGCCGCGGCGGGGGGAAGTCCGGCGGCGGGGCCGCCGCGGAACAAGCGGAATAACACGCCCCGCCCCCTGGTTTTGGGAGGTGCGCCCAGTGATGGCAAACTGGTGCGTCGGTCCCGGTTCACGCGCAGGCAATGACCTTCAGCTGACCTCCGTCCGCCATCGGGCGCGAGGGGCCGGTGCGACCCGGAACCCTCCCGCAACCTAGGAGACACCTTGAAGCGCGACATCCACCCGGAGTACGTGGAGACCCAGGTCAGCTGCACCTGCGGCAACTCCTTCACCACCCGTAGCACCGTCACCGGCGGCACCATCCGCGCCGACGTGTGCTCCGAGTGCCACCCGTTCTACACGGGCAAGCAGAAGATCCTCGACACCGGTGGCCGCGTGGCCCGCTTCGAGGCCCGCTTCGGCAAGAACGCCGGGTCGAGGAAGAAGTAGCGACCCCCAACGCCGGTTCTCGGCCGTCCACCCGGGCGGCCGGACCGGCGTTTTGCCGTCCCAGGCAGGCCCTTCCCCACACCTAAGGACTTCACGATGTTCGAGGCGGTCGAGGAACTGATCGGCGAGCACGCCGACCTCGAGAAGCAGCTCGCCGACCCCGCCGTCCACGCCGACCAGGCCCGCGCGCGCAGGCTCAACAAGCGCTACGCCGAGCTGACCCCCGTCGTGGGCGCCTACCGGGCCTGGAAGAGCACCGGCGACGACATCGCCACGGCCCGCGAGCTGGCCGCCGACGACCCGGACTTCGCGGCCGAGGTCAAGGAGCTGGAGGCCCGGCGCGAGGAGCTGACCGAGAGGCTGCGGCTGCTGCTCGTCCCGCGCGACCCCAGCGACGACAAGGACGTCATCCTGGAGATCAAGGCCGGCGAGGGCGGCGAGGAGTCCGCGCTGTTCGCCGGCGACCTGCTGCGGATGTACCTGCGCTACGCCGAGCGGCAGAACTGGAAGACCGAGATCATCGACGCCAACGAGTCCGACCTCGGGGGCTACAAGGACGTCCGGGTCGCGGTGAAGACCAAGGGCGGCGCCGCGGCGGAGCCCGGCCAGGGCGTGTGGGCGCGGCTGAAGTACGAGGGCGGCGTCCACCGCGTCCAGCGGGTGCCCGCCACCGAGTCCCAGGGCCGCATCCACACCTCCGCCGCCGGCGTCCTCGTCCTCCCCGAGGCCGAGGAGGTCGACGTCGAGATCAACCCGAACGACCTGCGGATCGACGTCTACCGCTCCTCCGGGCCCGGCGGCCAGTCCGTGAACACCACCGACTCCGCGGTCCGCATCACCCACGTGCCCACCGGCATCGTGGTCTCCTGCCAGAACGAGAAGAGCCAGCTCCAGAACAAGGAGCAGGCGATGCGCATCCTGCGCGCCCGGCTCCTCGCGGCGGCCCAGGAGGAGGCGGAGCGCGAGGCGTCGGACGCGCGCCGCAGCCAGGTGCGTACGGTGGACAGGTCGGAGCGCATCCGCACCTACAACTACCCGGAGAACCGCATCTCGGACCACCGGGTGGGCTTCAAGGCGTACAACCTGGACCAGGTGCTGGACGGCGACCTGGACGCGGTGATCCAGGCGTGCGTGGACGCCGACGCCGCGGCCAAGCTCGCCGCCGCGCAGTGACCGGCATGACGGCCGCACGGCAGGTCCAGCGACAGGGCTCGTACGGGACGGGTGGAGGACGAGGAACGTGAACGTACTGCTCGCCGAGGTGGCCCAGGCCACCCAGCGGCTCGCCGACGCCGGAGTGCCCTCCCCGCGCTTCGACGCGGAGGAGCTGGCGGCGTACGTCCACGGGGTCAAGCGGGGAGAGCTCCACCGGGTCCCCGACTCCGACTTCGACGCCCGCTACTGGGAGGTCGTCGCCCGCCGCGAGGCCCGCGAGCCGCTCCAGCACATCACCGGCCGCGCCTTCTTCCGCTACCTGGAGCTCCAGGTGGGGCCCGGCGTGTTCGTGCCCCGTCCCGAGACCGAGTCCGTCGTCGGCTGGGCCATAGACGCCGTGCGGGCCATGGACGTCGCCGAGCCGCTGATCGTCGACCTGTGCACCGGCTCCGGCGCCATCGCCCTGGCGATGGCGCAGGAGGTGCCGCGCTCGCGCGTGCACGCCGTCGAGCTGGACGAGGGGGCCCTGGTGTGGGCCCGCAAGAACGTCGAGGGCAGCCGGGTCGTCCTCCACCACGGTGACGCGCTGACCGCCCTGCCCGAACTGAACGGCCAGGTCGACCTGGTCATCTCCAACCCCCCCTACATCCCGCTCACCGAGTGGGAGCACGTCGTCCCCGAGGCACGCGACCACGACCCGCAGATGGCGCTGTTCTCCGGGGAGGACGGGCTGGACGTCATCCGCGGCATCGAGCGCACCGCGCACCGGCTGCTGCGCCCCGGCGGCCTGGTGGTCGTCGAGCACGCCGACACCCAGGGCGGCCAGGTTCCCTGGATCTTCACCGAGGACCGGGGCTGGGCGGACGCCGCGGACCACCCCGACCTCAACAACCGTCCCCGTTTTGCCACAGCCCGCAGGGAGGTGCCGTAAATGGCACGGCGTTACGACTGCTCCGACGCGACCGACCGCGCCACCGGTCTGCGCGAGGCCGCCTCGGCGGTGCGCCGCGGCGAACTCGTCGTGCTGCCCACGGACACGGTCTACGGCATCGGCGCCGACGCCTTCAGCCCGGAGGCCGTCGGCGACCTGCTGGAGGCCAAGGGGCGCGGGCGCGGCATGCCCTCGCCCGTCCTGATCGGTTCCCCGAACACCCTCCACGGCCTGGTCACCGACTTCTCCGAGCAGGCCTGGGACCTGGTGGACGCCTTCTGGCCCGGCGCGCTCACCCTGGTCGCCCGGCACCAGCCCTCGCTCACCTGGGACCTGGGCGAGACGCACGGCACGGTCGCGGTCCGGATGCCGCTCCACCCGGTGGCGATCGAGCTGCTGACCGACGTCGGCCCGATGGCGGTGTCGTCCGCCAACCTCACCGGCCACCCGGCTCCCCAGGACTGCGACGCCGCCCAGGAGATGCTGGGCGACTCCGTCTCCGTCTACCTCGACGGCGGCCCCACCCCCGACTCGGTGCCGTCCTCGATCGTCGACGTCACCGGTTCGGTGCCCAGGCTGCTGCGCGCGGGCGCGATCAGCGCGGAGGAGCTGCGCAAGGTCGTGCCAAGCCTCGAGGCAGCCAGTTGACGCCGCCCGAAGGGGCGCCCGAGGAGCATGGCATACCGGTCTTCCGCATCCTCCACGTCTCCACCGGCAACGTCTGCCGCTCCCCGATCACCGAGCGGCTGACCCGGCACGCCCTGGTGGACCGGCTCGGCGACGAGCGGGCCGGCGGGCTGGTCGTGGAGAGCGCGGGGACGTGGGGCCACGAGGGCGCCCCCATGGAGGAGCACGCGGCGGCGGTGCTGCACGAGTACGGGGCGGACCCGTCCGGCTTCACCGGCCGCGAGCTGCTGGACGAGCACGTCATACGCGCCGACCTGGTGCTGACCGCGACCCGCGACCACCGGGCGCAGGTGATCTCCATGGGGCACTCCGCGGGGCTGCGCACCTTCACGCTCAAGGAGTTCACCCGGCTGGTGCGGGCCATCGACCCGGCCACCCTGCCGGACCCCGACGGGGACGGCAGCGTGGTGGAGCGGGCCCGCGCCCTGGTGCGGGCCGCCGCGGCGCTGCGCGGCTGGCTGCTGGCGCCCAGCGCGGAGGCCGACGAGGTGTACGACCCCTACGGCGCCCCCCTGTCGTACTTCCGCAGCGTCGGCGAGGAGATCCACACGGCCCTGGACCCGGTGGTCACGGCCCTCACGGGGGTCCCCGCGCGCGCGTAGCGCCGACGGGCGCCGGGAAGCGCAGGGCGGCCGGCGGAGGCGGTGCGCAACCCCCCGCCGGGGGCCGTTGTCTAAGGTGTGGTGTCTCAGGACGAGCCTGGGAAGCCTGCGAGAGTACTGGGGAATCCGTGCGTGAATACCTGCTGACGCTGTGCGTCACGGCCGCGGTCACCTACCTCCTCACCGGGCCGGTGCGGAAGTTCGCCATCGCGGCGGGCGCGATGCCCGAGATCCGGGCGCGCGACGTGCACCGGGAGCCGACCCCCCGGCTCGGCGGCATCGCCATGTTCGGCGGACTGTGCGCGGGCCTGCTGGTGGCCTCCCAGCTCACCAACGTGGGCGACGTCTTCACGCTCTCCGACGAGCCGCGGGCGCTGCTGGCCGGCGCCGGGCTCATCTGGCTGCTGGGCGTCCTGGACGACAAGTGGGGCGTGGACGCGCTGGTCAAGCTCGGCGGCCAGATGATCGCCGCGGGTGTGATGGTCTGGCAGGGCCTGACGGTGCTGTGGCTTCCGGTGCCGGGCGTGGGCAGCGTGGCGCTGACCCCCGTGCAGGGCACCCTGCTGACGGTCGCGCTGGTCGTCGTCACCATCAACGCGGTGAACTTCGTGGACGGCCTGGACGGCCTGGCCTCCGGCATGGTCTGCATCGCCGCCGTGGCGTTCTTCATGTACGCCTACCGGATCTGGTACGGCTACGGCATCGAGGCCGCCGCGCCCGCGACGCTCTTCGCGGCGATCCTGATGGGCATGTGCCTGGGCTTCCTGCCGCACAACATGCACCCCGCGCGGATCTTCATGGGGGACTCGGGCTCGATGCTCATCGGGCTGGTGCTGGCCGCCGGGGCGGTCTCCATCACCGGCCAGGTCGATCCGGACGTCCTCACCGGCGCCACCGGATCGGTCAAGAACACCGTCCACATGATGGTGCCGGTCTACATGCCCGTGCTGCTGCTGCCGCTGTCGCTGCTGGCGGTCCCGATCGCCGACCTGGTGCTGGCCGTCGTGCGGCGCACCTGGCGCGGCCAGTCGCCGTTCGCCGCCGACCGCGGACACCTCCACCACCGGCTGCTGGACATCGGCCACTCCCACAGCCGGGCCGTGCTGATCATGTACTTCTGGTCGGCGCTGATCGCCTTCGGCGCGGTCGCCTTCTCGGTGCAGTCCTCCAGCCTGGTGATCGTCCTCACCATCGTGCTGCTCAGCGCGGTGGGGCTGGTGATCCTGCTGCTGCCGCGGTTCACCCCGCGGGTGCCGCGGTGGGCGCAGAGGCTGGTGCCGCCGCGCTACCGGTTCCGCCGGCCGGAGACCGGACCGGAGGCGGGGCCGGACGCCGCACCGGAGACGGAGCCCGGTGCGGAACCGGACGCGGGGGAGCCGGCGCGGACCGCCCGGCCCGGCGGGGCGACCGCCCTGCGGGAGTACGAGCGCCTCGCGCGGGGCGGGGTCGACAGCCGCTCCTAGCAGCTTCCGCCGGGTGTGTCAGCATGGAATCGCGTCACTGCCCCCGTGCGTGTGACGGTCCGCACACGATGTAGGTAAAGACCTCATCAAATAGTTTGTGATACCGTTCACGAGTCCGGCGATAAGGTCGGGTGGCCTCCCAGAACCCCCGATCCGTGTCTGTGCGCCGCCGGACTACGCTCACCTCCGAAGGTCACGCCTCGCCCCCCGCAGACCACATCGCTGGAGCATTTCCTATGCAGTCGAACGACGCCCGGATCCTTCGCGGCGCCGCGATCCCCTCCGCCTGCGCCGGCCTGGTCGGCGTGGTCGTCGGCGCGGTCGTCGCGGGAGCCGAGGGTGCGCTGGGAGCGGGACTCGCCACCGTGCTGGTCGTCGCGTTCTTCGGTGTGGGCCTCCATGTGCTCGGCCGGGTCGGCCGGAAGTGGCCCGAGCTTCTCCTGGGGATGGGATTCCTGGTCTACACGACCCAGGTGATCGTCATGCTCCTGCTGCTGAAGCTCCTCCGGGACGCGACCTTCATGGACGGCCGCGTGTTCGGTCTCACGGCGCTGGCCTGCCTCCTGGTGTGGCTGGCGGCCCAGGCGTGGGCGCAGACTCGGGTGAAGGCCCTCTATGTGGAGCCCGGCGGGGCCGAGGACTCCTCCGGGAAGCCCCGCGCCACGGAGACCCGCGTATGAGCGGGGGCCGTGCGGGGCTCTCGGGCAGGGGCGGGGCGGAGCACCTTCCGTCAGGCTGCTATCGTCCGACGCCGAGAGGGCTGCGAGCCACGGAGAAGGCGCTGTGCGGGACAGCGCCGGACGCTCCTCGCCTCTTCACCGACCGTCCTGCCGCCGAGCCGGCCGGTCTCCTCCCGCCCACACCCAGTCCAGTGCCGTCCCATGGCCCGGAGCCATGCCGACACATCGAGGTAGCCGTACCCATGCGTCCGACCGAAGGAGCTCGCGGTGAGTAGTGATCAGTTGCTCGCCTTCGAGGTTGACTGCCACCTGTTCAAGGACTGTGGCTTCCCGGCCCCCAGTGTGTGGTCGTTCCTCTTCGACCCGATCTTCGAGGTCGGCGGGATCGAGTTCAACAAGCCGATGCTGCTCGCGCTCGTCGGGACGTTCGCCATCCTCGCCTTCCTGTGGGCGGCCTTCGCCAAGCCCAAGGTCGTCCCCGGCAAGCTCCAGATGGTGGCCGAGGCGCTGTACGAGTTCGTGCGCCGCGGTATCGCCCGGGAGGTGATGGGCAAGAAGGGCGACGCCTTCATCCCGCTCCTGGTGTCGCTGTTCTTCTTCGTGTGGATGCTGAACCTCTGGGCGATCATCCCCATCGCGCAGTTCCCGGTCAGCTCGGTCATCGCCTACCCGGCAGGCCTCGCGCTCGTGGTGTGGGTCACCTACATGACGGTGACGTTCAAGACCAACGGCTTCGTCGGCGGCATCCGCAACCTCTGCGTCCCCGGCGGTCTGCCGAAGCCGATCTACGTGCTGCTCACGCCGATCGAGTTCATCTCCAACATCTTCGTGCGGCCCTTCACGCTGGCGGTCCGGCTCTTCGCGAACATGTTCGCCGGCCACATCCTGATCCTGATCTTCACGATCGCCACGTGGTACATGCTCGGCACCGTTCTCGGCTCCATCTACGCGACCGCCTCGTTCGCGATGACGGTGGTGCTCACGGTCTTCGAGATGTTCATCCAGGCGCTGCAGGCCTACGTCTTCACCGTGCTGACCGCCACCTACCTCTCCCAGGCGCTGGAAGAGGCGCACTGACGAGACCGACCGGCTCCGCGGTCCCTCCAGCCACCACTCGCCCAACCCCAGACGTCCGGCGGACCAACCATCCACCGGCCCACCAAGAGAAGGAACCCAAGGAATGTCTGCTCTCGAGACCCTCGCTGCTGTCGAAGGCAACGTCGGCACCATCGGCTACGGCCTCGCCGCGATCGGCCCCGGTATCGGCATCGGCATCATCTTCGGTAACGGTGTGCAGGCCATCGCCCGCCAGCCCGAGGCCGCCGGCCTCATCCGTCAGAACATGCTCCTCGGCTTCGCCGTGGTCGAGGCGCTCGCCCTGATCGGCTTCGTCGTTCCGTTCATCCTCAGCTGACGAAGCCTTAAACGGAACCGACGAAAGGTCCCCCATGATGAACCTGGCAGCTTCGGAGCCGCAGTCCCCGCTGCTTCCGGTCTGGCCCGAGGTCGTCATCGGCCTGATCGCCTTCGGCATCGTCTTCTTCGTCCTCTCCAAGAAGCTCCTCCCGGCCATCAACAAGGCCCTGGAGGAGCGCCGCGAGGCGATCGAGGGAGGCATGGAGAAGGCCGAGGCTGCTCAGGCCGAGGCGCAGCAGACGCTGGAGGAGTACCGAGCCCAGCTCGCCGAGGCTCGTCACGAGGCCGCGCGCCTGCGCGAGGAGGCGCGGGAGCAGGGCGCCGCGCTCATCGCGGAGATGCGCGCGGAGGGCCAGCGGCAGCGCGAGGAGATCATCGCCGCCGGTCACGCCCAGATCGAGGCCGACCGTCGGCAGGCGGCGCAGGCGCTGCGCCAGGACGTGGGCAAGCTCGCCACCGACCTGGCCGGCAAGCTGGTCGGCGAGTCCCTTGAGGACGTCGCCCGGCAGAGCCGCACGATCGACCGCTTCCTCGACGAGCTCGAGGCCAAGGCGGCGGCCGCCGAGTCCTCCGAGGTCGCCCGATGAACGGAGCGAGCCGTGAGGCACTGGCCGCAGCCCGTGAGCGACTGGACGCCCTGACGGACTCCACGTCCGTCGACGCGGTCAGGCTCGCCGACGAGCTGGCCGCGGTCACCGCGCTGCTCGACCGCGAGGTGTCGCTGCGCCGGGTCCTCACCGACCCGGCGCAGTCCGGCGAGGCCAAGGCCGAGCTGGTCCGGCGCCTGCTGGGCGGCCAGGTGGGCGGGGAGACGGTCGACCTGGTCTCCGGCATGGTCCGCTCCCGGTGGTCGCGCTCGCGCGACCTGGTGGACGCGGTCGAGCAGCTGGCCGACGTGGCCGACCTCGTCGCGGCCGAGCGCGACGGCAGCCTCGACGACGTCGAGGACGAGCTGTTCCGGTTCTCCCGGACCCTCGCCTCCTCGACCGAGCTGCGCGCGGCCCTCGGCGGCAAGGGCACCGACGAGGCCCTGAGGAACGCCAAGACCGAGCTGCTGCGCCGGCTGCTCGGGGGCAGGGTCCGCCCCGCCACCGAGCGACTGATCGTCCGCCTGGTGCTTCAGCCGCGTGGCCGTACCCTTGAAGCAGGGCTCGAAGCCCTCTCAAGCCTGGCCGCGGAGCGCCGGAACCGTTCGGTCGCGGTGGTCACCACCGCGGTACCCCTCAGTGACGGGCAGAAGCAGCGCCTGGGCGCCGCGCTGGCCAAGCTGTACGGACGCGAGATCCACCTCAACCTCGACGTGGACCCGGCGGTCCTCGGCGGAGTCCGGGTACGGATCGGCGACGAGGTCATCAACGGCACCATCGCCGACCGCCTCGAAGAGGCGAACCGGCGGATGGCGGGCTGACGCAGCCGCCGGCGGACACCGTGCCGCAGGCGCACCACCAACTCAAGAAGCAGTACTGGCGGCCCGAGTTGGGCCGTAGCAGACACATACGGGCCCAACAAGGAGAGCAGGGAACCCAGATGGCGGAGCTCACGATCCGGCCGGATGAGATCCGGGACGCGCTGGAGAACTTCGTCCAGTCGTACAAGCCGGACGCGGCCTCGCGCGAAGAGGTCGGGACGGTCAGCGTTGCCGGTGACGGCATCGCGAAGGTCGAGGGCCTTCCCTCGGCCATGGCGAACGAGCTGCTGAAGTTCGAGGACGGCACCCTCGGTCTCGCCCTCAACCTCGAGGAGCGCGAGATCGGTGCGATCATCCTCGGCGAGTTCAGCGGCATCGAGGAGGGCCAGACGGTGCGCCGCACCGGCGAGGTCCTCTCCGTCGCGGTCGGCGACGGGTACCTCGGCCGTGTCGTCGACCCGCTGGGCAACCCGGTCGACGGCCTCGGCGAGATCGCGACCGAGGGCCGCCGCGCCCTCGAACTGCAGGCCCCCACGGTCATGCAGCGCAAGTCGGTGCACGAGCCGATGGAGACGGGTTACAAGGCCGTCGACGCGATGACCCCGATCGGCCGCGGCCAGCGCCAGCTGATCATCGGTGACCGCCAGACCGGCAAGACCGCGCTCTGCGTCGACACCATCATCAACCAGCGTGCCAACTGGCAGTCCGGCGACCCGAGCAAGCAGGTCCGCTGCATCTACGTCGCCATCGGCCAGAAGGGCTCCACCATCGCCTCCGTGCGCGCCGCGCTGGAGGAGGCCGGTGCCCTGGAGTACACCACCATCGTCGCCGCCCCGGCGTCCGACCCGGCGGGCTTCAAGTACCTGGCCCCCTACACCGGCTCGGCCATCGGCCAGCACTGGATGTACCAGGGCAAGCACGTCCTGATCGTCTTCGACGACCTGTCCAAGCAGGCCGACGCCTACCGCGCCGTCTCCCTGCTGCTGCGCCGTCCGCCGGGGCGCGAGGCCTACCCGGGCGACGTCTTCTACCTGCACTCCCGGCTGCTGGAGCGCTGCGCCAAGCTGTCGGACGACATGGGTGCCGGTTCGATGACGGGCCTGCCGGTCATCGAGACCAAGGCGAACGACGTCTCGGCGTTCATTCCGACCAACGTCATCTCCATCACCGACGGCCAGTGCTTCCTGGAGTCCGACCTGTTCAACGCGGGCCAGCGCCCGGCGCTGAACGTCGGCATCTCGGTCTCCCGCGTCGGTGGCGCCGCCCAGCACCCGGCGATCAAGCAGGTCTCCGGCCGGCTGCGCGTGGACCTGGCCCAGTTCCGCGAGCTGGAGGCGCTCGCCGCCTTCGGTTCCGACCTGGACGAGGCCTCCAAGGCGGCGCTGGAGCGCGGCAAGCGCATGGTCGAGCTGCTCAAGCAGCCCCAGTACAGCCCGTTCCCGACCGAGGAGCAGGTCATCTCCATCTGGGCCGGCACCAACGGCAAGATGGACGACGTCCCGGTGGAGGACATCCGCCGCTTCGAGAGCGAGCTGCTGGACTACCTGCGCCGTGAGCGCAAGGACCTGCTGACCGGCATCCGCGAGGGCGGCAAGATGTCGAACGACACCATCCAGGCCATCTCGGAATCGGTCGACGCCTTCAAGAAGCAGTTCGAGACCTCGGACGGCAAGCTGCTGGGCGAGGGCTGAGCATGGGCGCGCAGGTCAGGGTCTACAAGCGGCGGATCCGTTCCGTCAGCTCGACCAAGAAGATCACCAAGGCGATGGAGATGATCGCCGCCTCGCGCATCGTCAAGGCACAGCGCCAGGTGGCCGCGTCGACTCCGTACGCCGACGAGCTGACCCGTGCGGTGGCCGCGGTCGCCACCGGCTCCGACACCCAGCACCCGCTGACCACCGAGGCCGAGAACCCGGTCCGGGCCGCGGTCCTGCTCGTCACGAGCGACCGCGGTCTGGCGGGCGGCTACTCCTCCAACGCCATCAAGGCCGCGGACCGCCTCACCGAGCGGCTGCGGGCGGAGGGCAAGGAGGTCGACACCTACGTGGTCGGCCGCAAGGGCGTGGCGTACTACAACTTCCGCAACCGGAAGGTCGTCCAGTCGTGGACGGGCTTCACCGACCGGCCGGGGTACTCCGACGCCAAGGCCGTCGCCGGGCCGCTGATCGAGGCGGTCCGGAAGGACACGGCCGAAGGCGGCGTCGACGAGCTGCACATCGTCTTCACGGAGTTCGTGTCGATGATCACGCAGAACCCGGTCGACAAGCGGCTGCTGCCCCTCAGCCTCGACGAGGTGCGGGACGCCGGGGAGGCCGGGGCCGCCGGGAAGAAGGAGCAGCGGATCCTGCCGCTCTACGACTTCGAGCCGTCGGCCGAGGACGTCCTCGACGCCCTGCTGCCGCGGTACGTCGAGAGCCGCATCTACAACGCGCTGCTCCAGTCGTCCGCCTCCGAGCACGCCGCCCGCCGGCGCGCGATGAAGTCGGCGACCGACAACGCCGAAGAGCTCATCAAGTCGCTCACGCGACTTGCCAACCAGGCTCGCCAGGCCGACATCACCCAGGAAATCAGCGAGATCGTCGGTGGTGCCAGCGCGCTGGCCGACGCTTCTGCGGGGAGTGACTGACAACTATGACCACCACTGTTGAGACGGCCACGGCGACGGGCCGCGTCGCGCGGGTCATCGGCCCGGTCGTCGACGTGGAGTTCCCCGTCGACGCGATGCCGGACATCTACAACGCGCTGACCGTCGAGGTCGACGACCCGGCCGAGGACGGCAAGAAGAAGACCCTCACCCTCGAGGTCGCCCAGCACCTGGGCGAGGGCCTGGTCCGCGCCATCTCGATGCAGCCCACCGACGGCCTGGTCCGCCAGGCCCCGGTGACCGACACCGGCGAGGGCATCACCGTGCCGGTCGGCGACGTCACCAAGGGACGGGTGTTCAACACCCTGGGTCACATCCTGAACGAGCCCGAGGCCGAGGCCGAGGTCACCGAGCGCTGGCCGATCCACCGCAAGGCCCCCGCGTTCGACCAGCTCGAGTCCAAGACCGAGATGTTCGAGACCGGTCTGAAGGTCATCGACCTGCTGACCCCTTACGTCAAGGGCGGCAAGATCGGTCTGTTCGGCGGCGCGGGCGTCGGCAAGACCGTCCTCATCCAGGAAATGATCATGCGTGTGGCGAAGCTGCACGAGGGCGTTTCCGTGTTCGCCGGCGTCGGCGAGCGCACCCGTGAGGGCAACGACCTCATCGAGGAGATGAAGGACTCCGGCGTCCTCCCGCAGACCGCGCTGGTCTTCGGGCAGATGGACGAGCCCCCGGGCACCCGTCTGCGCGTCGCCCTGGCGGGCCTGACGATGGCGGAGTACTTCCGCGACGTCCAGAAGCAGGACGTGCTGTTCTTCATCGACAACATCTTCCGCTTCACCCAGGCCGGCTCCGAGGTCTCCACCCTGCTGGGCCGCATGCCCTCCGCGGTGGGCTACCAGCCGAACCTGGCGGACGAGATGGGCCTCCTCCAGGAGCGCATCACCTCGACCCGCGGTCACTCGATCACCTCGATGCAGGCGATCTACGTGCCCGCGGACGACCTGACCGACCCGGCCCCGGCGACGACCTTCGCCCACCTGGACGCGACCACCGTTCTGTCGCGTCCGATCTCGGAGAAGGGCATCTACCCGGCGGTGGACCCGCTGGACTCCACCTCCCGGATCCTGGACCCGCGGTACATCTCCAAGGACCACTACGAGTGCGCCATGCGCGTCAAGGGGATCCTGCAGAAGTACAAGGACCTCCAGGACATCATCGCGATCCTCGGTATCGACGAGCTCGGCGAGGAGGACAAGCTGGTCGTCCACCGCGCCCGCCGTATCGAGCGCTTCCTGTCGCAGAACACCCACGCGGCGAAGCAGTTCACCGGCCTGGACGGCTCGGACGTTCCGCTGGACGAGTCGATCGCCGCGTTCAACGCGATCGCCGACGGTGAGTTCGACCACTTCCCGGAGCAGGCGTTCTTCATGTGCGGTGGCCTGGACGACCTCAAGGCCAAGGCCAAGGAGCTGGGCGTCTCCTGACGCCTCGGCCCGGTGACAGGGGGCGGGTTCGCCCGTCCCCTGTCACCGCACCCGGTTATTCTGTGAAAACCCCAGTTTCGAGGAGCCACTGTGGCTGAGCTGCACGTCGAGTTGGTCGCCGCGGACCGCAAGGTCTGGTCGGGCGAGGCCAGCCTGGTCGTCGCGCGCACCTCGTCGGGTGATATCGGCGTCATGCCCGGCCACCAGCCGCTGCTCGGTGTGCTGGAGTCGGGTCCGGTGACGATTCGTACGACCGGCGAGAGCGGGGGCGGCACCGTCGTCGCCGCGGTGCACGGCGGCTTCATCTCCTTCGCGGACAACAAGCTGTCGCTGCTCGCGGAGATCGCGGAGCTGTCCGAGGAGATCGATGTCCAGCGCGCCGAGCGCGCGCTGGAGCGGGCGAAGTCGGAAGCGGACGCCGCCGCCGAGCGGCGCGCCGAGGTCCGGCTTCGGGCTGTGGCGGGCGCGCGCTGAGGCCCGCGCACGTGTACGTGTCCCAGCCGCGGACCGCGTCGGAGCATCGCTCCGGGAGCGGTCCGCGGCTGAGGTGATGTCGGCTGCGGTACGGGCATACGGACGGACGAGGCGAGGAGGTCGGTGAAGATGGTCCTCGCTCTGGTGCTGTCCGGAGCGGTGCTGGCGCTGGTGCTGCTGGGGCTGTTCGTCCTGGGGCTGCGACGGCGGCTGATCCAGCGGTCCGGCGGCACCTTCGACTGCAGCCTGCGGTGGGACGCCCCCGAGGACGCCGAGTCCGGCGGCAAGGGCTGGGCGTACGGCGTCTCCCGCTACAGCGGCGACCACGTCGAGTGGTTCCGGGTCTTCTCCTACGCCCTCCGGCCGCGCCGGCTGCTGGAGCGCGAGGCGATCGAGGTCCTGAGCCGCCGCACCCCGCAGGGCGAGGAGGAGCTGGCGCTCCTGTCGGACTCCGTGATCCTCGCCTGCTCGCACCGGGGCGTCCGGGTGGAGCTGGCGATGAGCGAGGACGCGCTGACCGGCTTCCTCGCCTGGCTGGAGGCGGCGCCTCCCGGCCGGCGGGTGAACGTGGCCTGAGCCGTCCCGTCCGCTCGCGGCGGGAAAGCGGGTGACGGCGGTCGTTCCCGGGGGACACCCTGGGGCGATGCAATCCTGGATCACCTCCGCCGGGAACGGCCTGCGGCGCCTGCTCAACGAGTGGGATCCGATCGGCGTCGCCGATGAGGTGCGGGACGAGTACGACTGCTTGCTCGCCCCCTTGCTCCGACGGCTCCGCGACGGCGCCGAGCAAACGGAGATCGGCGAGTTCCTGCGGCACGAGCTGGAGACCCACTTCGCCCTCGACCCATCGCTCCTGGGGCCCGAGGCGATGGCCGGCCGCATCGTCGCCTGGTGGACGGCTGCCGACCCGGCCGACGGCTCCCAGGAGCGTGTGGCCACCACGGCGTACTCCTCCCGCGGCAACCACGCCCACCTGCGCGGGCGCGGTGTCCGGGCGGCGATCCGGCCCCGGCGGACCGGCGGAACCACCGGCTACGGTGCGGCGGCCGCCGACTGCCGGACTGCCGGGTGAGCCGGACGGAACGGCCCAGGAGTCGCGGACCCGGTGGGGCCGGGCACGACGCGAACCGGGGAGACGGCCCGCAAGGCCCGTCTCCCCGGTTCTTCCTGTGTGCGGTGCTGCTAGCCGTTCAGGCCCTTGTGCATCGCGGTGACCAGTTCGCCGTCGGCGGTGTCGCCGCTGATCTCCCACGAGAAGGCGCCGCCGAGCCCCTGTTGCCGGGCGTAGGCCATCTTCCCGGCGATGGTGGCGGGGGTGTCGTAGCTCCACCACTCGGTGCCGCAGTGCGCGTACGCCGTGCCGCCGACGGTGCCGCCGGCCGGGCAGCGGGTCTTGAGGACCTTGTAGTCCTCGATGCCCGCCTCATAGGTGCCGGGCGCGGCGCCGGTGGCGGTGCCGCCGGGCTCCTTCTGGGTCACGCCGGTCCAGCCGCGGCCGTAGAAGCCGATGCCCAGCAGCAGCTTGTCCGCCGGGACGCCCCCGGCCTTGAGCTTCCGGATCGCCGCGTCGGAGGTGAAGCCCTGCTTCGGGATGCCGGAGTAGGACGTCAGCGGCGAGTGCGGGGCGGTGGGGCCGGCCTTGTCCCAGGCGCCGAAGTAGTCGTACGTCATCACGTTGTACCAGTCGAAGTACCGGGCCGCCCCGGCGTAGTCGGCCTGGTCGATCTTGCCGCCGTCGGAGGCGTCGGCCGTGATCGCGGCGGTGACGAGCTGGTCGCCGAACTTGTCGCGGAAGGCCTTGGCCATGGTCCTGATCACGTCCGGGCCGCTGGTGTCGCAGGACAGGCCGCAGGCGTTGGGGTACTCCCAGTCCAGGTCGATGCCGTCGAAGAGGCCCTTCCAGCGCGGGTCGTTGACGAGCTGGTGGCAGGATTCGGCGAACGCGGCCGGGTTCTTCATGGCGTCGGCGAAGCCGCCGGACCAGGTCCAGCCGCCGAAGGACCACAGGACCTTGATGTGCGGGTACATCTTCTTCAGCTTCAGCAGCTGGTTGAAGTTGCCGCGCAGCGGCTGGTCCCAGGTGTCGGCCTTGCCGTCCACGCTCTGGTCGGCGGTGTAGGCCTTGTCGGTGGCGGCGAAGGAGTCGCCCATGACGCACTTGCCGCCCTGGACGTTGCCGAAGGCGTAGTTGATGTGGGTCAGCTTCTCGGCCGCGCCGGAGGTGACCATGTTCTTCACGTGGTAGTTGCGGCCGTAGACGCCCCACTCGGTGAAGTAGGTGAGGTTGACGTACTCGCCGCCGGGGTCGCTCCCGTCGCCGCCGGAGGTCCTCACGGTGGCGGTGCCGCCGGCGGGGCCGGTCTGGTCGGCGGTGTCGCGGGCCCGCACGGAGTATCCGTAGGAGGTGCCGGGCTTCAGCCCGGAGTCGGTGTACGAGGTGCCGGTGACGGTGGCGATCCTCGTGCCGTCGCGCAGGACATCGTAGTTCTTGACGCCCTTGTCGTCGGTCGCGGGGCTCCAGGTCAGCTTGACCGTGGTGTCGGTGATGTCGCTCGCGGTGGGGGTGCCGGGCGCGGTGGGCGGCTTGTCGCCGGGGACCTCGCCGCCCGACCCGTCGCAGGGGCGGCCGTTGAGGGTGCAGGCGCTCGGGCTGCCGCTGCCGGAGCCGTTGAAGCCGAAGCTGACGCTGGCGCCGGGGGCCAGGGTGCCGTTCCAGCTCTTGTTCTTCGCGGTGTAGGTGCCGCCGGAGCCGGTGATGTCGGCGTCCCAGAAGGAGCCGACCGTGGTGCCGGAGGGGAAGTCCCACTTCAGCGTCCAGGCGTTGATGGCGGTGTCGCCGGTGTTCTTGATCGTCCACTTGCCCTCGAAGCCGCCGCCCCAGTCCGAGACCCTGGTGTAGGTCGCGGTGGCCTGCTCGGCGGCCTGGGCCGGGGAGGCCAGGGCCACCAGGGAGCCGAGGGGCATCAGAAGGGCGGCGGTGAGGGAGAGGACCGTGCGTCTGACGCGGTGTGCGGTGGTCGTCGTTCTCAAGAGCGCTCCTCGCACAGGGGTCCGGTGAGGGCCGGACCGTCGGGGGTCTGCGCCGCTCGTGGGAATGCCATGAAGAGGCCGTCGGCGTCGTGGACACCGCCGGCGCCATGAACGTCATGTGCATGGCATACGCGTGCGCTTGAGCAGGGAGCCTAGAGAGGTCTGGACCACCGGTCAATAGGTCTGTACCACAGGAGGGCTAGGGCAGGGTGACTCCCAGCTCCTGCGCGAGCACCGCGGCCTGCACCCGGCTGCGCAGCTCCAGCTTCGCCAGCAACCGGCTGACGTGCGTCTTCACCGTGGCCTCGGCCATCGCCAGCCGGTCGGCGATCTCGGCGTTGGACAGCCCCTCGCCCAGGCACGCCAGCACCTCGCGCTCGCGCCGGGTGAGGGGGTCGAGCACCGACGGATCGGCCCGCCGCCCGCCCCGCGGGGCGGGGGAGGAGTGGGCGAACTCCCGGATCAGCCGGCGCGTCACGGCCGGGGCGATCACCCCCTCGCCGCGTGCCACCGTCCGCACCGCCTCCACCAGCTCCGCCGCCTCGCTGTCCTTGAGCAGGAAACCCGCCGCACCCGCGCGCAGCGCCCCGAACACGTAGGAGTCCAGGTCGAACGTGGTCAGCACCAGGACATCGGCGAGCCGGTCGGCGACCACCCGCTCCGTCGCCGACACCCCGTCCAGACGCGGCATCCGCACGTCCATCAGCACCACGTCGGGCCGCAGCTCGCGGGCGAGCCGCACCGCCTCCTCGCCGTCGCCCGCCTCCCCGACGACCTCGATGCCCTCGGCGCCGCGGAGGATGAGGACGAGTCCGGCGCGTACGGCCGACTGGTCCTCCGCGACGAGCACCCGGATGGTCACGTGCCGCTCCTTCCCCTCGTTCCCTCCCCGCCCCGGCCGGCGGGATTCTCCTCGGCGGGCAGCACCGCCCGCACCTCCCACACCACTCGTCCCCCGGCACCCGCGACCGGGCCCGCCGAGAAGGCGCCGCCCAGCAGTTCCACGCGCTCGCGCATCCCGATCAGCCCGGCGCCCGAGCCCGGCGCCCGCGGACCGGGCCGCTCGGCGTACGGGCTGGTGACGCGGACGACGAGCGGGCCGTCCCCGGAGGCGGACAGGGCGACGGCCACCTCGCCGGGGGCGGCGTGCTTGAGGGCATTGGTCAGCGCCTCCTGGACGATGCGGTAGGCCGCCAGCTCCACCGGCGCGGGCAGCGGGCCGCCGGACCGGTCGTCGCGCAGGACGAAGGCCAGCCCCCCGGCCGTGCCGTGCCCGCGGGCCTGGTCCAGCAGTGCGTCCAGACCGTCGAGCCTGGGCGCGGCGGACGGCTCCTCGTCGCCGTCCGCGCTCCTCAGCAGGCCGATCAGGCGGCGCATCTCCGCCAGCCCCTGCACGCTGTTCTCGCGGATCACCGCCAGAGCCTCCCGGGACGCCGCGGGATCGTCCAGCGACTGCGCCGCGGTGGCGTGGATGGCGATGGCGGACAGGTGGTTGGCCACGACGTCGTGCAGCTCGCGGGCCATCCGCGCCCGCTCGGCCGTCACGGCCTGGACGCGGTCCATCTCCGCCAGCAGCGCGGTCTGCTCGGCCCGCAGCCGCTCGGCGTCGGCCCGGTCCCGGTGCTCGCGGACGGCGGCGCCGGTGAAGGCCGGGAAGGCGAGGACCAGCGCGGCCATGACTCCGATGACGACGGCCTCGGACGGGCGCGTGGCGGAGAGGGCGGTGAGGGTGAGGGCGATCGTGGCGAGGACGCTCGCCGGAGGCACCAGACGGGCCGTCCGCGGCGGTCCGTACAGCACCGCCGCGTAGACGACGTCGGTGAACATCAGCATGGTGGCCAGCAGCGAACCGGCCGTCAGGTCGGCGGCGAACGCCACCGCCGCGATCCACAGCGCCCAGGGCTGCGCGATCCGCCGCAGCAGTTCCGCGCCGCACATCGCGGCGAGCGGCACCAGGGAGAGGGCCTCCGGCGGGTTGCCGGAGTACAGGGCGAACAGGTCCAGCCGCCACTGAGCCAGCCCGCCGAGCAGTCCGGCGGCGGCGATCAGCACGTCGTCGCGGTGCGGGCGCGGGAACGGGGGACGAGCGGTCACACGACCATCAAACACGGTCGGCCGGAACCCTTGCCTCCACACCTCGGCCGGTGCGGGACCCGCCGGAGTACATCGAAGGATGCAGCCCGGAATCGTCGCGGCGGGCGACGCCCGGAGCGGCGGACGGGGGCCAGGCTGGAGGCGTCGGTTCCAGGAGGAACCGGAAACCGGGAACCGGAGAGGAAGCGCCGTGGTCGTCACCCTGATCATCGCCTGCGAAGTGGCCTTCTGGGTGCTGCTGGCCGCCGGCCTGGCCCTGCGGTACCTGGCCCGGAAACCGCGCCTGGGAGCGGCGGTGCTGCTGTGCGAACCGCTGCTGGAGGTGGTCCTGCTGGCGGCCACGGCGGCCGACCTGCGGGGCGGCGCCGAGGGGGACTGGACGCACGGCCTGGCGGCCGTCTACATCGGCTTCACCGTGGCGTACGGCCACTACCTGATCAAGTGGGCCGACGGCCACTTCGCCCACCGCTTCGCGGGCGGCCCGCCGCCGGTGAAGCCCCCGAGGTACGGAGCGGCGCGGGCCGTCCACGAGTGGAAGATGTTCGGGCGCACGCTGCTCGCCGCGGTGATCGCCCTGGGGCTGCTCCAGGCCGCGGTGTGGTACGTCGGCGACGCCGGCCGGAGCGAGTCCCTGGTGACGTGGCAGAGCCGGATGCTCCTCGTCGCCGGCATCAGCCTGGTCGTCGCGCTCAGCTACACCGTCCGGCCGAAGCGGGCGCCCGGGGCGCGGGAGGCCGGCGGCGCCCGCCCGTAGCGGAGGGGGAGCGGTCCCTAGCGGTTCTCGCCGGGGACCCACAGGACGTCGCCGACGTCCTTGTTGGCCGTCCTCGCCAGGATGAACAGCAGGTCCGACAGCCGGTTGAGGTAGGTCGCCGTCAGCTTGTTCATGGTTTCGCCGTGCTCCTCCAGGGCGGCCCACGTCGAGCGCTCGGCCCGGCGGACCACCGTGCACGCCTGGTGGAGCAGGGCCGCCCCCGGGGTGCCGCCGGGGAGGATGAAGCTGCGCAGCTTCTCCAGGTCCGCCAGGAAGCGGTCGCAGTCCGCCTCCAGCCTGTCGATGTAGCTCTGCTCCACCCGCAGCGGCGGGTACTCGGGGTTCTCGGCCACCGGTGTGGCCAGGTCCGCACCCACGTCGAACAGGTCGTTCTGCACCCGGGTGAGGACGGCAGTGATCTCTTCGGACAGGCCGCCGAGCGCGATGGCCACCCCGATCGCGGCGTTGGCCTCGTTGGCGTCGGCGTAGGCCGCGATGCGGGAGTCGGTCTTGGCGGTGCGGCTCATGTCCCCGAGGGCGGTGGTGCCGTCGTCACCGGTGCGGGTGTAGATGCGTGTCAGGTTGACCATGCGCCGAGCCTAGCGCCGGGGAACCGGCCCCCGGCCCCGCGCGGGAGGCGTGTGCCCGCCGTCACGGGGACGGCCCGGCCGGCGGGAGCGCCGGCCGGGCCGTGGCGCGTCCGGCGGTGTCCGACCGGGTGCGGGCACCCCGACTTCGCCGGCCGGCGGCCCCCGGTGTGATGTCCGCCATGTGAGACGTGACGCGTGTCTCTTCCCCGCCCACCGGGCCCCCGCGAGCGCTAGTGTCCGGCTGGGAACCGTACGGCACCACAGTGGGAACACCAGGAAGGAACAGTCGACGTGGCCAAGAAGCTCGCCGTCATCGGCGCCGGACTCATGGGATCGGGCATCGCGCAGGTCTCCGCCCAGGCGGGCTGGGACGTGGTGCTGCGCGACATCACCGACGAGGCGCTGACCCGCGGCACGGACGGCATCAAAGCCTCGTACGACAAGTTCGTCTCCAAGGGGAAGCTGACGGCCGAGGAGGCCCAGGCGGCGCTCGGCCGCATCACCACGACCACCGACCTCGACGCCGCCGCCGACGCGGACATCGTGGTGGAGGCCGTCTTCGAGCGGATCGACGTCAAGCAGGAGATCTTCCGCACGCTCGACGGCCTGGTGAAGGACGAGACGATCCTGGCCTCCAACACCTCCGCCATCCCGATCACCAAGATCGCGGCGGCGACGCGGCGCCCCGAGCGGGTCGTGGGCACGCACTTCTTCTCGCCCGTGCCGATGATGCAGCTGTGCGAGCTGGTCCGCGGCCACAAGACCAGCGACGAAACCCTCGCGGCCGCCCGCGAGTTCGCCGAGAGCGTGGGCAAGACCTGTATCGTCGTCAACCGCGACGTCGCCGGTTTCGTCACCACGAGGCTGATCTCGGCGCTGGTCGTCGAGGCGACCAAGCTCTACGAGTCGGGCGTCGCGACCGCCGAGGACATCGACACCGCCTGCAAGCTGGGCTTCGGGCACGCCATGGGCCCGCTGGCCACCGCCGACCTCACCGGCGTGGACATCCTGCTGCACGCCACCGAGAACATCTACACCGAGTCGCAGGACGAGAAGTTCGCCCCGCCGGAGCTGATGCGGCGGATGGTGGACGCCGGTGACATCGGCCGCAAGAGCGGACAGGGCTTCTACCGGTACTGAGGCCGTACGGCGCACACGAGGTCGCCCTCGCGGGTGAATTCGGTACCGGTTCGAACATGGACGGCAACTCGGCTGCCGAAGAGGCAGTCAGTTGTGGTGAGACACAGGCACCCAACAGTCACACACGGACCACTTCTTCCGGGGGAACGGATATGCACATCAGGGGCGACCATGCGGAACTGGTCGTCGGAGGTCGCCTCGACGTCCGCAGCGCGGCGGACGCCCGCACGGTCCTGCACACCGCCGTCGACTCCGGGGAGGGCGACCTCGTACTGGACCTCGCCGAACTGGACTCCTGGGACGCGACCGGGCTCGGCGTGATCATGGGTGTGCACCGGCGGGCGGGCCGCTGCGGGCGCCGCCTCGTCCTGCGGGACGTCCCGCCCCAGATGCAGCGGCTGCTGGTGGCCACCCGCCTGCACCGCATCCTGGCCATCGAGGGCGGCAACTTCACGGAGGGCGGCACCCTGTCCAAACCGTGACCCGGCCAAGCCGTGACGATTCCGGCAGGGCGTCCGACCGAGGGTTGCCGACAGTCCCAGGCCAGGGACTAGGGTTCGGAATTCCGCCGCCTACACTGCGCTGCGGACGGCCACCGAACCACAAGCGAAGGCGAGCGTACGGTCGGCCCGGGAGAGCTACGAGTACGCACCGCATCTGGGGGCACCCACCATGGACCCGACCCACCCGGGACCCGAGGATCAGGACAGCGGGGGCATCACCCGCGCGATCCCGCTGATAGCGGGCGAGTACCTGCTGACGATCAACCCCGTCGACGGCAGCGAGGTCGAGCCCTGCCCGCCCGGCGAGCACCCCGGCACGCCCAGGCGGCGCACCGCCGACTCCCGCGCCGAGCGGGAGCGCGCCGCCCTGCCGCCGGTCCCGACGGGCGTGTCCCTGCCCGACCTGCCGCTGCTGGAGCGCGACGAGGTGCGCGAGCGCCTGGTCCGGCTGCTCCGGCGCGGCCGCTCGGTCCGGCTCACCGGGCCGAGGGGATCGGGACGCACCGCCCTGCTGTCCGCCGTCGCCGCCGAGTGCGCGGACCTCGCCCCGGACGGCGTCGTACGCCTCAGCGGCTGCCGGCGCACACCCGCCGACCTGCTGTACGACCTGTTCGCGGCCGTCCACGACGCCCCCCGCCACCGCCCCGACCGCGCCGAACTGCTGGAGGCGCTGCGCCGCGTCGGCGCGGTGGTCCTCCTGGACGACGTCGAGTTCGGCGGCCAGGGGCTGGACTCCCTCCTCGACGCCACCCCCGAGTGCGCCTTCCTGATCTCGGCCACGCCCGACACCCCCGCCCCCTCCGCCGACGCGCCCCTGGAGGAGGTCTTCCTCTCCGGCATCAGCCGCGACGCCTGCCGGGAGCTGATGGAGCACGTCGTCCGGCGCCCCCTCACCGAGGAGGAGGCGAACTGGGCGGCGGACCTGTGGTTCGAGTCCGAGGGCCTGCCGCTGCGCTTCGTCCAGGCCGGTGCGCTGCTGAAGCAGCGCGACGCCTCCGGCGGCGGGGAGGACGCCGGCACGGGAAGAGGGGAGGAGACCGCCGAGGCGGCCGGCGGACCGCTGCCGACGCTCGCCGCGGGCACGACCCCCGTCCCGCTGCTGGCCGCCGGGCTGTCCGGGACCGCCCGGGAGGTCCTGCGCTTCGCCGTGGCCCTCGACGGCGTTCTCCCGCACCCCGCCCACCTGCCCGCGCTGGTGGACGACGCCCGCGCCGACACGGCCCTGGGCGAGCTGCTCGCCTGCGGCCTGGTCACCGCGGCCGGCGCGCACCACCGGCTCGCCCCCGGAGCGGCCGGTCAACTGGCCGAGGCGGGGTACGGCGACGGCGCGGACGAGCGCGCCCACACCGCCGCCCGGCACTACGCCTGGTGGACCGGCCACCCGTCGGTCACCCCGGAGAGGGTCGCGCAGGAGGCGGAGGCGGTCCTCGCGGCCGTCCAGGGCGCCCAGCGCGGCGGCCACCCGAGCGCGGCGGTGCTGCTGGCCCGCACGGCCGCGCCGACCCTCGCCGCGTCGCTGTACTGGAGCGCCTGGGAACGGATGCTGCGGAGCGGCCAGGAGGCGGCGCGCACGGCGGGCGAGGTCGCCGAGGAGGCGTACTTCCACCACGACCTGGGCGTGCTGGCGCTGTGCACCGGGAACCTGGACCGGGCCCGCGCCGAGCTGGAGGCCTCCATCGGGCTGCGCGGAGCGCTCGCCGACCGCCGGGGCACGGTGGCCGGACGGCGCGCGCTGGCCCTGGTCGAGGACCGCTCCGCGCTGCGGACGGGCGGCACCTCCGACGGGACCGGAGGGACGCCGGAGGGCAGGGCGCTCCCGGGCGGCCCCGTCCTCCCCCGGACCTCCCCGGCCAAGGCCCACACCGTGCCGCCGGTGTCGCCCACACCGTCCCCGTCCCCGTCTCCGTCTTCGGCGCTCCGGTCCGAGCAGCGGCTCCCGTCCGGGCCGCAGGGGACAGCGGACGGCACCCAGAAGCTCGACAAACTGCCCCCGACCCTGGCGGTCCCGCCGGTGACGGTGGGCAGCGCGTTCGACGAACCGTCCGACACCGGGGCGCTGACACGGCCGACCCCGGTCGTCCGGAGCCCCCTCGGGCCCGGCGGCAGCGGCCCCGGCCCCGTCCAGGGCAGGGCCGGCGGCGGCCCCCGCCGCCTCGCGGTCCTGGGAGCCCGGCGCAACGTCCTCGCCGCAGGCGTGGGCGCGCTGCTGGCCGTGGCGGTCGGCACGGTCGTCACGCTCGGCATGGCCTCCGACGGGGAGGAGCCCACCGGCAGCGTGAACCCGGCGGTGACCTCCCGCGAGGACGAGGGCATCACCGTGGACGATCCCGCGCCCAGCTCCAGCGGTGAGGAGAAGGAGCCGGGGCAGAGCGGCGAGCCGTCCGTTCCGGCCTCGGGGACGCCCTCCGCGGACGGTACCGGCTCGGCCGACCCGGAGGACTCCCCGTCCGGGAAGGACGAGGACGACGACTCCTCCGGCGACTCCGGGGAACCGACCGAGTCGAGTGGTTCGGAGGGCCGTTCCGAGGACGCGGACGACGACCGGCCCCCGGCCAACGGCTCCGGCGGTTCCGGTTCGGGTGGTTCCGGCTCGGGTGGTTCCGGCTCCGGCGGCTCCGGCGGCTCCGGGTCGGGTGGCTCCGACGGTTCCGGCGGTTCCGGTTCGGGCGGTTCCGGCGGCTCCGACCAGGGCGGGACCGACACCGAGGGGACCGACACCGAAGGGACCGAGACCGGTGGATCCGGTTCGGCGTCCCCGCCCGTGGAGCCCCCGACGGGCGGCGGCGAGAGCCTCAACGCCAGCGGGCCGGCCTCCCACCCCGCCGCGCCGGCCGGGAGCGGCTCCGCTGCCGCCTCGGACGGCCCGGGCGGGGAACCGGTCGTCTGACCGCATACCCGGTCCGGAGCCGCGCCACGGGCGGCTCCGGACCGGGCAGGCGGGGAAGCGGGGTGACGGCGGCTCAGAACAGCCGCAGCTTGTCGTCCTCGATGCCGCGCAGCGCGTCGTAGTCGAGGACGACGCAGTCGATGCCGCGGTCCGTGGCCAGCACGCGCGCCTGCGGCTTGATCTCCTGGGCCGCGAACACGCCCCTGACGGGGGCCAGGTGGGGATCGCGGTTGAGCAGTTCCAGATAGCGGGTGAGCTGTTCGACGCCGTCGATCTCGCCGCGCCTCTTGATCTCGATCGCTACGGTGTTCCCCTGCGCGTCCCGGCCCAGGATGTCCACCGGGCCGATGGCGGTGGGGTATTCGCGCCGGATCAGGGACCATCCCTCGCCGAGGGTCTCCATTCGGTCAGCGAGCAGTTCCTGGAGGTGCGCCTCCACACCGTCCTTGATCAGACCGGGATCGACGCCGAGCTCGTGCGAGGAGTCGTGGAGGATCTCCTCCATGGTGATGATGAGTTTCTCACCTGATTTGTTCACCACCGTCCAGACGGTGACGCCGTTCTCCTCGCCCTCTTTCAGGGTGCAGGGCGGAGACATCCAGTTGAGGGGCTTGTAGGCCCTGTCGTCGGCGTGGACCGAGACCGATCCGTCGGCTTTCACCAGGATCAGGCGGGGGGCCGACGGGAGATGGGCGGTGAGCCTTCCGGCGTAGTCCACGGAACAGCGGGCGATGACGAGACGCATGGTCGGCCACGCTACTGGACGCGGGGCGGAGCATGCGATTCGCCCCTGGTTCTCCCTGTTCGACTGGGGTCCGACGGTGGCCGGTTGTGTGCCCACGAACCTGGTGCCACCGCATCCACAGGCATAACGTTGCAACCGGGGGCGTCGCCGTGCGAGATCGCTCGGTTACGCGGCGGGGCCTCTGTCCCGTCCGCAAGGTTCCGGCCCGTCCGGGATCGCGAGAGGAGTACTCATGTCGCTCGACGTCTCACCGGCCCTCCTGGAGCAGGCCGAGCGAGGCGACGTCGACGAAGCGGCCTTCGTCGACTGCGTCCGTACGTCCCTGCCCTACGCGTGGGACATGATCAGCTCCCTGGTGGCCAAACTCAGAGTGGACGGCGGGGACTTCGCCGACAACCAGACGCCGCCGCCGGACGAGCAGGCCCGCGGCCAGCTGCTGCGCGCGCTGGCCAGCGACGCGATACGCGGCGCTCTGGAGCGGCACTTCGGCGTCCGGCTGGCCTTCCAGAACTGCCACCGGGTCGCGGTCTTCCCGCTGGACCCGTCGGCGGACGACCGGCTCGCCAAGTTCACCTCCATCCGCGGCCAGCTCCTCAACCAGTCGCCCGAACTGCGCGACTGCTGACCGCGGGCCGCGGGACGGCCGGCCGGGTCACAGCGCGGTGCTCGGCCCCGTTCGCCCGCGCACCCGGGGGCGTGCTCGCTGCCGCTGCTCGGGGGAGGAGCGGCAGCACCTCCGTGCCCAGCCGCCGGATGTTCGCCTCGGTGGCGGCCAGGTCGCCCGAACCCTCGACCAGCAGGGCGAACCGGGTGATCCCGGTCCGTTCCGCCGTGGCCGCGAGCCGGTCGGCGCACAGCCGGGGCGGGCCGACCGGATGCAGCGAGCACAACAGCTCGGTGTAGGCGAGAGGGTCCCGCATCCCGCGCGGCCTGCCGTCCACGGTCCTGTGCGCTCCCAGGCCCTGCCGGAGCCAGCCCGGCATCGCCTTGGTGAGCGTCTCCACGGCCTCGTCGCGGGTGTCGGCCACCTGCGCCACCCCGGCCGACACGTGCCCGGCCGCCAGCACCGCCTCCGGCGAGAGCCCCGCGGACAGGGCCTCGTGCCGCCACAGGGCGACCATCTCCGCCTTCTCCTCGTCGCCGCAGTGCATGCCCAGCAGCATCGGCAGCCCGTGCGCGGCGGCCAGCCGCACGGACTCGGGGGAGGTGCAGGCGACCAGCACGGGTACCTCGTCCGGCCCGGAGAGTCCCTGGCCGGGGCGCGGTACGACGGGGACCTCGCGGAAGCGGTAGCGCTCGCCGTCCGCACCGACGCTCGGCTCGCGCAGCCAGCGCAGCAGTAGGTCCAGCGACTCCGGGAAGCCCCGCTCGTACGCCTCGACACCGCCGCCGAAGACCTCCAGGTCGACCCAGGGGCCGCCGCGCCCCACACCGAGGGAGAACCGGCCCCCGGAGGTGAGGTGCAGGAGCGCGGCCTGCTCGCCGAGGGCGACCGGATGCACGGTCGGCAGCACGCTCACGGCCGTACCCACCCGGATGCGCCGGGTGCGCCCCAGCAGCAGCGCGGCCAGGGTGACCGCCGACGGGCAGACGCCGTAGGGCACGAAGTGGTGCTCGGCCACCCACACGGTGTCCAGCCCGGCCTGCTCGGCCGTCTCCGCGGACCGCACGGCCCGGTGGAGGGCCTCCCCCTGCCCCTGCCCCGGGAACTGGGCCGCCAGCACGAAAGCCCCTACACGCATCGCCACTGCCTCCTCGTCGGTGCGGACCGCCCCTCGGCAACCGTCCCCCCGCGGCGGGCTCCCCCGAACGGCCCTTTGTGGCAACAACGCCCGACACGTGCCAAAGGCACGGCCTGCGGAGAGGTTTTTCCGGCGGCCGGGCGGGGGCGCGAAGGAGAGGGAGGGGGCTGCGGGGGCGGGCGCGCCCCACGCGCCGTACGGACCTGCGTAGGCTGGACGGAGTAACCGCGTCAGCCGGCCCCCGGGCCCCGAGGACCACGTGAGGTGCCCCTTGTCCCCGCGTCGAAACCGCCCGCGCGGCGGTGGCAGGACCACTCGCCGCGCCGGTGAGGCGGAGGACCGCTACGGCCTGGAGCGCACCGAGGAGTGGCGGGGCGAGGAGTGGGTGGTGCGGCAGATCGCCGGCCAGTCGGCGGCCAAGCACTACCGCTGCCCCGGCTGCGACCAGGAGATCCCGCCCGGGGTGCCGCACGTCGTCGCCTGGCAGCGCGACGGCCGGGTGGAGGACCGGAGGCACTGGCACCGGGCCTGCTGGAACGCCAGGGACCGCCGGAGCGCACGGCTCCAGCGGTCCCGCAGCGCGCCGAGGTACTGACGCGGGAGCCCGCCCCCCGGGCTGTCCTTACGGGGCCGTACGGGGATGCCCGGGGCGTGCCCCTCCGGAGGAGGACCGGAAGAGGAGGGGCGCCGGGCGCGTCCGGCGCCCCGGCGTGCAACGGGACCGCCGTGCCGCGGACCAGGGGTGCGTCAGCGCGACTGCTGCGCGGGGACGCCGCGGCCCAGCGGCTCGTCGTCGCTGTCGCCGCTCGGCTGACCGGTCGCGGCGACGGCCGCGCCGGTGAGCGTGGCGAGCATCTCGCGGACGTTGGTGAGCTGGGCGTTGATGCTGTCGCGGCGGTTGGTGAGCGCCGCCAGCTCGCGCTCGGACTCGCTGCGGATGCGGTCGGCCTTGGCGTTGGCGTCGGCCACGATGTCCTCGGCCTGGCGCTGCGCGGTCTCCACCGTCTGGCGGGCGCGGCGCTCGGCGTCGGTGCGCAGCTTCTCGGCCTCCAGTCGGAGCTGCTCGGCGCGGTGCTCGATCTCCGCCAGCCGCTTCTCGGCCTTGGCCTGGCGGGAGGCGAGGTCGCGCTCGGACTGCTCGCGCCGCTTGGCCAGGTTGGTCTCGAAGTCGGCGGCGGCCTGCGCGGCCTTGGCCCGGGTGTCCTCGAAGAGGGCGTCGGCCTCCTCGCGCTTGGCCTGGGCGTCCTTCTGCGCCTCGGCCCGCAGCGTGGCGGCCTCGGCCTTCGCCTTCTCGACGATCCGGGCGCCCTCCTCCTCCGCCTTGGTCTTGCGGTCGGCGGCGTACGCCTCGGCGTCGTTGCGGACCTGCTGGGCGGCGGCCTCGGCCAGTTCACGGTGCTGCTCGGCGGCCCTGCGGGCCTCCTCGCGCAGGTCCTTGGCCTCCTCCTCGGCGAGACGGAGGATCTTCTCGACCCGGGCACCCAGACCGGCGTACGACGGCTCGGACTCGTTGACCTGGGCCTGCGCGTTCTGCGTCTCGAGGTGCAGCTCCTCGATGCGCTTCTCCAGCGATGCGATACGGGCCAGCGCGCTGTCACGGTCGGCGACGAGCTTCGCGATGCGGTCGTCCACCTGTCCGCGGTCGTATCCACGCCGCACGAGCTCGAAGCCGAAGGGGGAGGATGAAGAGTCGCTCATGGGGTTCCTGTCGATCAGACGGGGTCGGACGGGAGAGTGATACAGGGAATCCTAGGGGGAAAAGCGGCGTGTCATCGAGAAGATGCCGGTTTGATATGCAGTATGTACACCCGTTCGAGTGGCTCAGTTCTTGCTCTGTTTGCTGTTCCCACGTGCCGCTCCTGCTCCGACTCCGGCTTTCACCGCGTTGTCTGATCCCCCGTCGTTTCCTTTTGCGTTCCTGCCGTCCTTGCCGCTCCTGCCGTTCGGGACGGGCGCCTCGAAGGACTCCAGCGCCTCCAGGACGTCCTGGACGCGGGAGATCTCGGCGTTGATGTCCTCGCGGCGGCGGGCCAGTATCTCCAGTTCGCGCCGGCCCTGCTCCAGGGTCCGCTCCGCCTCGGCCTTCGCCTCGGCGCGCACCCGTTCGGCCTCCTTGATGATCTCGGCCTTCTTCTGCGCGGCCTCCTTGAGCAGCCCCTCGGCCTTCTTCACCGCCGCGATACGGACCTTGCTCGCCTCGGAATCCGCGTCCGCCCTCGTCTGGCGGGCCTTCTCCTCGGCCTCGGCGAGCTGGTCGCTCGCGGCCTTCACCAGTTTGTCCACGCGCTCGCCCGCGGACTTCATCGCCTCGGCGGCCTCCCGGCGCGCACGGTCGTGGAGTTCCTCGATCTCGGCCTCGGTGCGGGCCCGCAGCTCCTCCGCCCGCTCCCGGATGGCGTTGGCGTCGCGGCGCGCCTCCTCCAGCATGGTGTCGGAGTCGCCGCGGGACTTCTCCACCAGCGCGGTGCTCTCCGCCCGTGCCTCGGCCACCAGCCGCTCGGCCTCCTTGCGGGCGGCGCCGACCATGGTGTCCGCCTGCTCCTCCGCGGCGGCCGCGATGCGGACGGCCTCCTCCCGGGCCTTGGAGATGAGCTGGTCGGCCTGCTCGGCCGCATCGCCCAGCCGCCTCGCCGCGGCCTCGCGCGCCTCGTCCCGTACGCGGTCGGCCTCGGCGCGCGTCCGCTCGGCCTCCTGACCGGCCGTGGTCCGCACCCGCTCCGCCTCGGCGATCGCCTCCGAAACCGTGCGCTCGGCGAGCGACTTGGCGGCGTCCGTCTCCTCCTGAGCCTCCCGGCGCAGGGTGGCCGCGGCGTGCTCGGCCGCGGACCGCAGACCGGCGATCTCCTCCTCGGCCTGCGCGTGGAGCCCCGCGACCGATTCGCGTACCTGCTGGGCCTTCTGCTCGGCGGCGGCCACGAGTTCGGCCGCCCGCCGCTCGGCCTCGCCGACCAGCCGCTCGGCCTCGGCCTGCGCCTCCTCGACCCGCTTGCGCGCGGAGGCGAGGAGCTCCTCGCTCTGCTCGCGGGCCTGGGCACGCTCGCGCCCGGCCTCCTCGCGCGCGGAGGCGAGCAGTTCCTCGGCCTCGCGGCGGCGCCGCGAGGCCTCCTCCTGCGCGGCCGCCAGTGCCTCGGCCGCCTCCGCGCCCGTGCGCTCGGCCGCCGCGTTGGCCTCCGCCCGCACCCGGTCGGCCGTCTCCTGGGCCTCGGCGCGCAGCCGCTCGGCCTCGGCCGCCGCCTCGGTGCGCAGCCGCACCGCCACGGCCTCGCCCTCGGCCCGGGCCTGCGCGGCGTCCGAGGCCGCCTCGGTGCGGAGCCGCTCGGCCTCCTCCTCGGCCTGCTGCCGCAGCACCCGCAGCCGCTCCGCCGACTCCGTGCGGAGCCGCTCGGTCTCGGTGCGGGCCTCCTCGCGGAGCCGTTCGGCCTCGGCGCGGGCCTCGCGGAGCCCCTCCTCGGCCGCGGCCAGCCGCTGCTCGGCCTCGGCGCGCAGCCGCGCCAGCTCCTCCTCGGCCTCGGTCCGGCGGGCCAGGACGGCGGCCTCGGTCTCCTCGCGGAGCCGCTGCCCGGCCCGCTCGGCCTCCTCCCTGGTCTGCTCGGCCTGCCGCTCGGCCTCGCCGCGCAGCTCCTCCGCCTCGGCGCGGGCCCGCTCCAGGGCCTCCTCGGCCTGGCGGCGCAGGGTGGCGGCCCGCTCGATCGCCTCGGTGCGGACCCGCTCGCTCTCGGCGCCGGCGGCGCTGCGGGTCTCCTCCGCGTCCGCCTTGGCCTGGGCGAGCAGCTCCTCGGCGCGGCTGGCCGCCTCCTCGATCTGCTGCACGGCCTCGCGGCGGGCCTCGCCCCGGATCCGCTCGCCCTCCGCGACGGCCTCGGCGCGCAGCTGCTCGGCCTCGCCGCGCAACCGCCGCGCCTCCTCCTGGAGTTCGACGGTCTTGGCGCGGTACTCCTTGGTGTCGTTCTTGGCCGCGCCCTTGAGCTGCTCGGCCACGTCGTGCGCCTCGGCGCGCAGCCGGTCGGCCTCCGCCTCGGCCTCGGCGCGCAGCCGCTCGGCCTCCTCGGCGGCGGCCCTGGTGGTGGCCTTGGCCTCCTCGGACGCCTTGGTGAGCACCTCCTCGGCCGTACGGGCGGCCTCGGCGAGCTGCGCGGCCGACTCCTCGGCCGACTTGGCCCGGGCGGTCTCCCGGGCCTCGGCGATCAGCCGCTCGGCCTCGGCGCGGGCGTCGGCCCGGACCTGCTCGGCCTCGGCCTTGGCGGTCTCCGCCTCCTTGGTGGCCTCGGTGACCATGCGGGCGATCTCGGCCTTGGCCACCCGGGTGCGCTGCTCGTTCTCCGCCTCGGCGTCGGCCAGCCGCTTGGCGGCGGACTCCCGGGCCTCGGCGAGGACCTTGTCGGCCTCCGCGCGGGCCTCGCGCAGCGCCGTCTCCGCCTCCTGCATCCGCTCCTCGGCCCGGCGGGCCAGGACGGCGGCCTCGCGGCGGGCGGTCTCGGACTCGGCGGCGGTGGAGGCGCGGAGCCGCTCGGCGTGCTCGGTGGCCTCCTGGGCCTGCGCGGAGGCGGCGTTCAGCAGCCGCTCGGCGTCCGCGCGGGCGCGGCGCAGCAGGGCCTCGGCCTCGGTGCGGGCGGCCTCCGCCTCCGAGGTCAGCCGCTGCCGGGACTGCTCGGCCAGCCGCTGCGCCTCGGCGCGGGCGGCGGCCAGGGTCTGCTCGGCCTCGGCGCGCGCCTCGTCCATCAGCCGGCGGGCCTGCGCCTCGCTGCGGGCCCTCAGCTGCTCGGCCCAGGCGACGTTCTCGTTGACGTGGGACTCGACGGTCGCGCGGCGCTCGTTGAGCTCCTGGTCGAGCTGCTGGCGGCGGGCGACCGCCTCGGCGTGCAGCTCGGCCTCCATCCGGGCCTGCCGCTCGGCGTGCTCCTGGAGGAGTCGCTGAGTCTGGGCGCGGGCCTCGCGCAACTCGCGCTCCGCGTCGGCGCGCAGCTGCTCGGCCTGGATCTGCGCGTTGCGCAGGAGCTGCTCGGCCTGGTGCGACAGGTTGTCGTAGCCGGCCGGGCGCGCGGCGAGAGCGCGGCGCGCCTCGTGCAGCTTGGCGCGCAGCACTTCGACCTGGTAGCCGAGGTCGTCGGCGTGGTCGACCGCCTTGTCCCGCTCGTCCCTCAGCCTCTTCATCTCGGCTTCGAGCCGGGATAGGTGGTCGTCAGCCTCGTAGCGGTCGTAGCCCCGCACTGCGCGGTCCCATCCGTCCCCTGGTCGTGGTGAAGGTGAACTGACCCTTCGGAGGAAATGGTGTCAGATCATCGGCGGAACGCGGGACGGGCCCCAGCCAGCCCACAGCCCCGGCCGAACGGCCACTCTACCGGCCGGGGGAGCCGGCGTCAGTGCCGCGAGGGGGCGGAGGTGACCAGTTCGGTGAGGACGCCGTGGCAGTCCTTGGGGTGGAGGAAGGTGATCCGCGACCCCATCGACCCCCTGCGGGGCTCGTCGTACAGCACGCGCACGCCCTTCTCGCGGACGGCCTCGGCCTCGCCGTCGACGTCCGCGGTGCCGAAGGCGATGTGGTGCACTCCCTCGCCGTTCTTCGCCAGCCACTTGGCGACGGTGGAGTCCTCCCGGATCGGTTCCAGGAGCTGGAGGTAGGAGGCGCCGCCGTCGTCCGTGCCGTTGACGCGGAGCATGGCCTCGCGCACCCCCTGCTCCTCGTTCACCTCGGTGTGGAACACCTCGAAGCCGTACGTGGCACGGTAGAACTCGACCGTCTTGTCCAGGTCGAAGCAGGCGATTCCGATGTGGTCGATGCGAGTCAGCATGGCACCAGTGCACCGTCTTGCCGAGCGGTTACGCAACGTGCGCACGGTCACACCGACCGGCCGGTGACCCGGGCCGGTACCGCTCAGTACATTGGCGATAACCCTCGTTAACCTCCCTGCTCCGAAGGGGCCGCACCGTGACCGAAACGACGAACGCCCAGACGAACGCAGCGTCCGCCACCACCTCCGTGATCGTCGCGGGCGCCCGTACGCCCATGGGCCGCCTGATGGGCTCGCTGAAGTCCTTCTCCGGCGCCGACCTCGGCGGCATCGCCATCAAGGCGGCCCTGGACCGCGCGGGCATCGGCGGGGACCAGGTCCAGTACGTGATCATGGGGCAGGTGCTCCAGGCCGGCGCGGGACAGATCCCGGCCCGGCAGGCCGCCGTGAAGGCCGGCATCCCCATGAACGTCCCCGCGCTGACGATCAACAAGGTGTGCCTCTCCGGGCTGGACGCCATCGCGCTGGCCGACCAGCTCATCCGCGCGGGCGAGTTCGACGTGGTCGTCGCGGGCGGCCAGGAGTCCATGACCAACGCCCCGCACCTGCTGCCCAAGTCCCGCGAGGGCTTCAAGTACGGCGCGGTGCAGATGCTGGACGCCATGGCGCACGACGGCCTCACCGACTCCTTCGAGAACGTCGCCATGGGCGAGTCCACGGAGAAGCACAACACCCGGCTGGGCATCGGCCGCGCGGAGCAGGACGAGATCGCGGCCCTGTCCCACCAGCGCGCCGCCGCCGCGCAGAAGAACGGCGTCTTCGACGCGGAGATCACCCCGGTGGAGATCCCGCAGCGCAAGGGCGACCCGGTCCTGTTCACCAAGGACGAGGGCATCCGGCCCGAGACCACGGTGGAGTCCCTGGCCCGGCTGCGCCCGGCCTTCGCCGAGGGCGGCACCATCACCGCCGGTTCCTCCTCGCAGATCTCCGACGGCGCCGCCGCGGTGGTCGTGATGAGCAGGGCCAGGGCCGAGGAGCTGGGTCTGGAGTGGATCGCCGAGATCGGCGCCCACGGCAACGTGGCGGGCCCGGACAACTCGCTGCAGTCGCAGCCGTCCAACGCCATCCGCCACGCGCTGGACAAGGAGGGCCTGGACGTCGGCGACCTCGACCTCATCGAGATCAACGAGGCGTTCGCGGCCGTCGCGGTGCAGTCGATGAAGGACCTCGGCGTTGACCACGAAAAGGTGAACGTCAACGGCGGCGCCATCGCGCTGGGTCACCCGATCGGGATGTCCGGCGCGCGGATCGTGCTCCACCTCGCCCTGGAACTCAAGCGCCGGGGCGGCGGTGTGGGCGCGGCGGCGCTGTGCGGCGGCGGCGGCCAGGGCGACGCCCTGATCGTGCGGGTGCCGAAGAAGTGACGCACCGGGTGCGGGCCCGTGCGCGACGCGGGCGGGCCCGCACCCGGCGGCACGGCCGGTACGGCGACGGGGCACGACCGGTGGACGAGGACCGGCCGAGGGACGGCCGGAGGATGGCGAGGAGCGCAGCACGCATGGCGGTGGACGTCCCCGGACTGGTGGAGCAGGCGCGGGAGGGCAGGCCCCGGGCCGTGGCCCGGCTGATCTCGCTGGTGGAGGGCGCCTCTCCGCAGCTCCGCGAGGTGATGGCGGCCCTGGCGCCGCTGACCGGCAACGCCTACGTCGTCGGTCTGACCGGTTCGCCGGGGGTGGGCAAGTCCACCTCCACCTCGGCGCTGGTCACCGCGTACCGGAGGGCCGGCAGGCGGGTCGGGGTCCTGGCCGTGGACCCGTCCTCGCCGTTCTCCGGCGGGGCTCTGCTGGGCGACCGGGTGCGGATGTCCGAGCACGCCTCCGACCCCGGCGTCTACATCCGCTCCATGGCCACCCGCGGCCACCTGGGCGGACTGGCCTGGGCCGCCCCGCAGGCCATCCGCGTCCTGGACGCGGCGGGCTGCGACGTGATCCTGGTGGAGACCGTCGGCGTCGGCCAGTCCGAGGTCGAGATCGCCTCGCAGGCCGACACCTCCGTCGTCCTCCTCGCCCCCGGCATGGGCGACGGCATCCAGGCGGCGAAGGCCGGAATCCTGGAGATCGGCGACGTCTACGTGGTCAACAAGGCCGACCGGGACGGCGCCGACGCCACCGCCCGCGAACTGAACCACATGCTCGGCCTCGGGGAGGCCCGTGGGCCCGGCGACTGGCGTCCGCCGATCGTCAAGACCGTCGCCGCGCGCGGCGAGGGCGTCGACGAGGTCGTCGAGGCGCTGGAGAAGCACTACGCCTGGATGCAGGAGCGCGGTGTGCTCGCCGAGCGCCGCCGGGCCCGCGCGGCCCGCGAGGTGGAGACCATCGCGGTCACCGCGCTGCGCGAGCGCATCGGGGACCTGCGCGGCGACCGGCGGCTGGGGGCCCTGGCCGAGCGGATCGTGGACGGGGCGCTCGACCCGTACACGGCGGCCGACGAGCTGGTGGCGGGGCTGACCGGGGAGTGACCCCCGCGGGCGGCGGCCGTCAGTCGTCGTTCTTGTCGTCGTCCCGGTCGTCGCCGCGGTCGTCCTTGTCGTCGTCGCGGTCGTTCCGGTCGTCGTCCCGGTCGTCCGCGTCGGCACTCCGCTTGAGGACATCGCCGCTGTCCGCGTCCACCGCGACCTCGTGCCACGCGCCGTCCTTGCCCAGGACGTCGACGTCCCAGGCCGGCCTGTCGCCGTCGTCGTCCAGCTCGGCGGACTCCGCCGTGCCCGGCACGGCCTTCAGCGCGGCCGCGACGGCCTCCTGGAGGGTGACCTCGGCGCCGCGCAGCTTCCGCAGGTCGTCGTCCCGCTCGCCCTTGTCGCCGCCGCGGTCGTCCCTGTCGTCCCGGTCGTCCTTGTCGTCGTCGCGGTCGTCGTCCCGGTCGTCGGTGTCGCCCGTCCGCAGGCTCGCGGCCAGGGCCTCCGACGGGGCGGTGTCGTCGCCGGCGAAGGCGAGGGTGCTCCCCCCGGCGACGAGCGCGGCGGTGGCGACGGCGGCGACGACCAGCTTGCGGTTCCTGAGGTTCATGGTCCGTTCCTCCCGAGCGATGGGCTCCGTGGCTGACGGAGAACACCGTCGCAGGACACGGCTGAAGGTTTCCTGAAGCCGCCTGAAGATCTCTTCAGGTACGTTTTGGCAGGCTGACCCCATGCGCGTGCTGATTGTGGAGGACGAGAAGCGGCTCGCCCTGTCGCTGGCCAGAGGACTGACGGCCGAGGGCTTCGCCGTCGACGTCGCCCACGACGGGATCGACGGGCTGCACCGCGCGACCGAGGGGCCCTACGACCTGATCGTCCTCGACATCATGCTGCCGGGCATGAACGGCTACCGCGTCTGCTCCGAGCTGCGTGCCGCCGGCGACGAGACGCCGATCCTGATGCTGACCGCCAAGGACGGCGAGTACGACGAGGCCGAGGGGCTCGACACCGGCGCCGACGACTACCTGACCAAGCCGTTCTCCTACGTGGTGCTCCTCGCCCGGGTGCGGGCGCTGCTGCGGCGCCGCACCCGGGGCGGGGCGTCCGTGCTGCGCGTCGGCGAGCTGACGGTGGACCCCGGCGCGCGGCGGGTGACGCTCGGCGGGAGCGAGGTGGCCCTGACCGCCAAGGAGTTCGCCGTGCTGGAGTACCTGGCCGTGCGCGCCGGTGAGGTGGTCTCCAAGGCGGAGGTGCTGGAGCACGTGTGGGACTTCGCCTACGAGGGCGACGTCAACATCGTCGAGGTGTACGTCAGCGCGCTGCGCCGCAAGCTGGGCCCCGACGTGATCGCCACGGTGCGCGGCGCCGGGTACCGGCTGGTGGGCCCCGGTGTCTAGGTCCCCTCTCGCCCGGCTCACCGTCCGTGCGCGCGCCGCGCTCGGCGCCACGCTCGTGGTGGCGGTGGCCCTGGTGGCGGCCGGGTTCGCCGTGGTCCAGGTGCTCCGCGGCGGTCTGGCCGAGAACGCCCGGCTGCACGCCGAGACCACCGCCCGTGAGGTCGCGGCCGGGGTCGCCGACGTGCCGGCGGACGAGGCGGACGGCCTGGACGCGCTGACGGACGACGAACCGGTGCAGGTGGTGGACGCCTCCGGCACGGTGCTCGGGGCCAGCGGCCCGCTGCGCGGACGCGGGCCCGTGGCCGACTTCAACCGTCCCCGGCAGCCGGTGGCCACCCCCTCCCCGGAGGACCGGGACGGCGACCGGGACGGCGACGACGGCGGGGACGACGACGGCGGGGAGGACCGCGGAGACGACGGAGGCGACGGCGGAGACGACGACGGCGCCGCCGAGCCGGTCGAGGTGGACCGCAACAGCGTCACCGAGACCGTCGCCCTGCCCGTGGACGGGGACGGCGAGGTGACCTTCGACCGCGCCCGGGCGGTCGCCGCGCAGGACTTCCGGCTGGTCGCCGTGCAGGGCGTCACCCGCGACCGCGTCCCCGTCACCGTCTACGCCGGCGCGTCCCTCGCCGAGCAGGAGGAGGCGGTCTCCACCGTCACCGACACCATGCTCGTCGGGCTGCCCGCGCTGCTGGCCGTGGTCGGGGGCGTCACCTGGCTGGTCACCCGCGGCGCGCTCCGGCCGGTCGAGGGCATCCGGCGGGAGATGGCGGCCATCGCGGCCGGCACCGACCTGTCCCGGCGCGTGCCCGAGCCCCCGACCGGCGACGAGGTCGCCCGGCTGGCACGGACCACCAACGAGACCCTGGCGGTCCTGGAGGCGTCCGTCGAGCGGCAGCGCCGCTTCGTCGCCGACGCCTCCCACGAGCTGCGCAGCCCGATAGCCTCGCTGCGCACCCAGCTGGAGGTCGCCGCGGCCCATCCCGGACTGCTCGACCTCGACGGCGCGATCCACGACACCGTACGGCTCCAGGACCTGGCCGCCGACCTGCTGCTGCTGGCCCGGCTGGACGCCGGGGAGCGGCCGGGGGGGAAGCGGGTGGCGCTGGACGCGCTGGTCCGGGAGGAACTGGCGCAGCGCGCCGGGGACCGCATCGCCGTCACCCTGGCCGAGGAGGCCGGGGAGGCGGCGGGAGCCCCGGTGGAGGTGACCGGATCGCGCGGCCACCTCGCCAGGGTGCTGGGGAACCTCCTGGACAACGCCCAGCGCCACGCGGAGACCCGCATCAGGGTGAGCGTGGGCCGCAGGGACGGGCAGGCGGTGCTGGAGGTCGCCGACGACGGGGCCGGGGTGCCGGAGGAGGAACGGGAGAGGATCTTCGAGCGGTTCGTCCGGCTCGACGACGCGCGCAGCCGCGACGACGGCGGCGCCGGTCTGGGGCTGGCCATCGCCCGCGACGTGGCGTCCCGCCACGGCGGCACCCTCACCGTCGGCCGTGCCCCCGAGGGCGGCGCCCTGTTCACGCTGCTCCTGCCGGCGGCTCCCGGGGACGCCGCCTCCGTCCCCGGCACGGGGCCGGGCGGCGGGGACGGCGGGTGGGGACGCGGCTCCGGCGGGGAGAACCCCCGAAGCGGGGCCCGGAGTCCCTCCCGGCCCGCCCGCTAGCCCCGCCCGCGCAGCGACCGCAGGTGGCCGGCGACCGGTGCCAGCGCGTCGTGGAGAGCCTCCAGCGCGTCGGGAGGGAGCAGGTCGATGAAGTGGCGCCGCACCGAGGCGACGTGGTGCGGCGCCACCTCGCGCATCGTCTTCCAGCCGTGCTCGGTCAGCACCGCGAACAGTCCGCGCTTGTCGGACTCGCAGTTCTCCCGCCGCACCAGCCCGGCCTTCTCCATGCGGGTGATCTGGTGGGAGAGGCGGCTCTTGGACTGGAGCGTCGCGGCGGCCAGGTCGCTCATCCGCATCCGGCGGTCGTCCGACTCGGAGAGGTTGACCAGGATCTCGTAGTCGTTCATGGTCAGCCCGAACGGCTGGAGGTCCCGCTCCAACTGGTGCGTGAGGAGCTTGTTGACATCGAGGTGCACGCGCCAGGCACGCTGTTCCCCCTCGGCCAGCCAGCGGGGGTCCTTGTCCGTCTCCATGGTGCTGGACTCTACCCGGGGCACGGGCGGCCCCCGGCAAGGGTCTGTTACCCCCGGTCACCCGTCCGTCACAGGCCGAGGCGGCGCTGGATGCCGCCCAGACCGCCCGGGAGCTGCGGAAACTGCCCGCCCCCGGCGCCGTGGGCGCCTCCGTGACCGCTGCCGGTCACGCCCGGCTGCCCGGGCGGGGGCGCGCCGGCGTCCCGCTCCTCCATCAGCACCTCGGTGGACTGGATCAGCACCGTGCCCGACCCGACGAAGTCGAACTGGTGCTCCTCGCCGGAGGTCCCGCCGATCCCGGTCAGCGACCGCAGTCCGCCGAGGAACCCCTTCAGGTACCGGTGGTCGTAGTGGTGGCAGGGGGAGGGGCAGTCCGCCCACCCCACCAGCGCCTGCGGATCCACCCGGACCGGGGGCTCCACGAAGTGCACCGGGCCGTTGGAGGCCGCCACGAACTTCCCCGTCCCGAGCAGGGTGACGAAGCCCGGGATGATCGACTGCTTCAGCGACAGGCTCGGCTCGAAGGCCAGCAGGTTGCCCGAGCGGATGGTGAGGTTGCCGTCGTCCAGGTCGTAGGAGTTGACGTCGAAGGACCGGTCGGCCAGGAGCATCTTGCCCCGGCCCTGGGCGACGACCCAGTCCGAGGCGTGCAGCGGGGAGTGGAAGCTGGCGGCCACCAGCCGGTCCAGGGGGCCGTGGCCGATGCCGTCGAAGGTGATCTGCCCGTAGTAGGCGATCATCTTCCCCTTCTGCAGGAACCACTGGCCCGACAGGTCCACGCAGAAGGTGTAGGCGTTGACGTTGTCGTTCGACGGCAGGGTGTGGGGGTCGTGGACCACCGGACCGGTCACAGCTTCTCCTCGCTCGCCTGGACGAGCACCTCGCCCTGGCCGGACAGCTCCAGCTGGAACGCCTCGCCCGAGCCCCGCCCGACCATGTCCCGCCAGCCGAGCGCCGTGGAGAGCCGGTTCGTCACGTTCCCGCGGTGGGCGACGTACGCCTGGGGGTCGACGTGGACGGGGCCGCCGGGGGAGACCGGCAGCCGGATCACCCCGCCGTGCGCCATCACGGCCACCGAGCCGTGCCCGGTCAGGGTCGTGGTGAACAGGCCCTGCCCGGTCATCTGGCCGCGGACCACGCCCATGACCCCGCCCTGGGAGCCCATGAACATCGTCCCCTGCTCCAGCGTCCCGTCGAAGGCGAGGAGCCGGTCGGCCTCCACGTGGAGGGTGTCGCCGGCCAGCTCGACCACCTCGACGTGGTGGCCGCCGTGCCCGAACAGCACCGTTCCGCTGCCCTCGACCGTCATCAGGGGCGTCGCCTCGCCGGCCAGCCGCCGGCCGATCATCGAGCCGATGCCGCCCTGCCCGCCCTGGATGTCGGGGGTGAAGGCGACCTCGCCGGTGTACGCGATCATCGCGCCGCGCTGGCTGAACAGCCGCCGGCCGGGCGCCACCCGCGCCTCGACCAGCTTGGAGTTGATCTGACGGAACGGCATCTACAGGTCACCACCGATCGTGTTCCGCTCGCTGGGCTGGACGTAGACCAGTCCGTCGCCCTCGAAGCGGATCTGGAAGGCCTCGCCGGAGCCCTCGCCCATGACGGTCCGGAAGGTCACGCCCGTCTGGAACTCCTGCCGGAGGTTCCCGGTGTGGGCCACGTACGCGCCCGGGTCCACCTGGAGCGGGAACTGCGGGGTGACGCGGAGCACCACCGCCGGGCCGTCCGACGTCAGCGCCGCCGTGCCGGTGCCCTCGACGGTGGTGGTGAACAGTCCGTTGCCCTGCGCGGCGCCGCGCAGGCCGGTGAAGGCGGTGCCGGTGCGCAGGGAGCCGTCCACGCACAGCAGGTTCCCGGACTCCACGTGGAGCTTCTCGCCGTTCAGCGCCACCAGGCTGATGTCGCCGGCGCGGTCGGCGAAGTAGCAGGTGCCCCGCCCCCTCGCCTCCATCAGCTCCATCTGCTCGCCGGTGAGGCGGCGCGTGACCATGCCGCGCAGGCCCTCGCCGCCGCCGGAGAGCCTCTTGAAGGACACCTGGCCCTCGTAGGCGACCATCGAGCCGTTCTTCGCCCTGACCGTGTCGCCGGCCAGGTCGACGGCGAGCACCTTGCCGCTCTGGAGTCGGAACCGAACCACGGGCCGAATCTACCCGGGAACGGGCGTCGCGGGGGAGGCTGCCACAATGGGCAGAGCTTGTGCATCCCTTCACAAAGGATCTCCCCGTGGACCTCAAGACCGCTTCAGCGCTGCGCCGCCTCCGGCTGATCTCCGTCCCGGAGGCCGTCTCCTTCCTCGTTCTGCTGGTGTGCTCCGTGCTCAAGCGGACCACCGAGTTCAACGCCGTGCCGGTGATGGGCGCCGTCCACGGCCTCCTCTTCGTCCTCTACGTCCTCTTCTGGCTGGACGCCTGGAACCGCGCCAGGTGGCCGCTGGGCCGGGCCGCGCTCTACTTCGCCTGCTCGGTGCTCCCCGCCGGCGGCTTCTGGGCCGACAGGCGGCTGCGCCGTGAGGCCGAGGCGAGCGTGATCGCCGCCCGGGCCCGTGCCGAGCGGGCCAGGCTGGAGACCGAGCGGCCCCGGACGGGGGCGGTGGACGCGTGATCGTCGCCTTCTCCGTCACCCCGCTCGGCGTCGGCGAGGACGTGGGGGAGTACGTCGCCGAGGCCGTGCGGGTCGTCCGCGAGTCGGGGCTGCCCAACCGCACGGACGCGATGTTCACCTCGCTGGAGGGCGAGTGGGAGGAGTGCATGGAGGTCGTGCGGCGGGCGGTGGCCGCCGTCGAGGCCCGGGCCCCGCGCGTCTCGCTCGTCCTCAAGGCCGACATCCGCCCCGGTGTCACCGACGGTCTCACCTCGAAGGTGGAGACCGTCGAGCGGCACCTGGGACGGCAGGCGCCGTAGCGGCGCGGGCGGGCGTCCCGCCGTCGCGGACGCCCGCCCGGAGCCCGGAATCCGAGACGATTCCCGCCACGATATGAGAGGCCTATAAGGTCGGAGACGTGCCCAAGCCGCTCAGTCTGACGTTCGACCCGATCGCCCGCGCCGACGAACTGTGGAAGCAGCGCTGGGGATCCGTGCCCTCGATGGCCGCGATCACCTCGATCATGCGGGCGCACCAGATCCTGCTCGCCGAGGTCGACGCGGTGGTCAAGCCCTACGGCCTGACCTTCGCCCGCTACGAGGCGCTGGTGCTGCTCACCTTCTCCAAGCGGGGCGAGCTGCCGATGTCGAAGATCGGCGAGCGGCTGATGGTCCACCCCACCTCGGTGACCAACACCGTCGACCGCCTGATGCGGGCGGGACTGGTCGCCAAGCGCCCCAACCCCAACGACGGGCGCGGCACCCTCGCCTCCATCACCGACCGGGGCCGCGAGGTGTGCGAGGCGGCGACCCGCGACCTGATGGCCATGGACTTCGGGTTCGGGGCCTACGACGACGAGGAGTGCCGCGAGATCTTCGCGCTGCTGCGCCCGCTGCGCGTGGCGGCCGGGGACTTCCAGGAGGGCTGAGGCAGGGGGCCCGGAAGGGGGCGGTTAGGCTCGTCGGCATGAAGAAGAGCGTGCTGACCCGCTACCGGGTCATGGCCTACGTCACGGGTGTGCTGCTGATCCTGCTGTGTCTCGGCATGATCGGCAAGTACCTGCTGGAGCTGGACGGCGCCGAGACCTTCACCTACGTCGTCAGCCTCGCCCACGGCTGGCTGTACGTGCTCTACCTGGTGTTCGCCTTCGACCTCTGCCTCAAGGCGAAACTGCCGGTCCCCAGGCTGCTGTGGGTGCTGCTCGCGGGCACGATCCCGACCGCCGCCTTCTTCGTCGAGCGCGGGCTGGCGCGCCGGGTGGAGCCGCTGGTCGTGGACGGCGCCGCCCCCGCCCGGGCCTGACGCTCCCGCCGGAGCCCGACGCCCCGACCGGGGCGTCCGCACGGACGGCCGGGGTCCCGTTTCCCGCGGGACCCCGGCCGTCCGTGCGTACGGCGGCGCGCTGTGGCGTTCTTCCATCGACAATTGCTAGGACGTCCTAGTAAATTTGACGTCATGGACGCTGACGCCATCGAGGAGGGCCGCCGCCGCTGGCAGGCCCGTTACGACGCCGCCCGCAAGCGGGACGCCGACTTCACCACGCTCTCCGGCGACCCCGTGGAGCCCGTCTACGGTCCGGCCCCCGGCGACACCGTCGAGGGGTTCGAGCGGATCGGCTGGCCCGGCGAGTACCCCTTCACCCGCGGCCTGTACCCCACCGGCTACCGCGGCCGGACGTGGACCATCCGCCAGTTCGCCGGCTTCGGCAACGCCGAGCAGACCAACGAGCGGTACAAGATGATCCTGGAGGCCGGCGGCGGCGGCCTGTCGGTCGCCTTCGACATGCCGACCCTGATGGGCCGCGACTCCGACGACCCGCGCTCGCTGGGCGAGGTCGGCCACTGCGGCGTCGCGATCGACTCGGCCGCCGACATGGAGGTCCTCTTCCGGGACATCCCGCTCGGCGACGTCACCACCTCGATGACGATCAGCGGCCCGGCCGTGCCGGTGTTCTGCATGTACCTGGTGGCCGCCGAGCGCCAGGGCGTGGACACGTCCGTGCTCAACGGCACGCTCCAGACGGACATCTTCAAGGAGTACATCGCGCAGAAGGAGTGGCTCTTCGAGCCGGAGCCGCACCTGCGGCTGATCGGCGACCTGATGGAGTACTGCGCGCACAACATCCCCGCGTACAAGCCGCTGTCGGTCTCCGGCTACCACATCCGCGAGGCGGGCTCCACGGCCGCCCAGGAGCTGGCCTACACCCTCGCCGACGGCTTCGGGTACGTGGAACTGGGCCTCTCGCGCGGCCTGGACGTGGACACCTTCGCCCCCGGCCTGTCGTTCTTCTTCGACGCGCACATCGACTTCTTCGAGGAGATCGCCAAGTTCCGGGCCGCGCGCCGGATCTGGGCGCGCTGGATGCGGGACGTCTACGGCGCGAAGACCGAGAAGGCGCAGTGGCTGCGCTTCCACACCCAGACGGCCGGGGTGTCGCTCACCGCCCAGCAGCCGTACAACAACGTGGTGCGCACCGCCGTGGAGGCGCTGGCCGCGGTGCTCGGCGGCACCAACTCCCTGCACACCAACGCCCTGGACGAGACCCTGGCCCTGCCCAGCGAGCAGGCCGCCGAGATCGCGCTGCGCACCCAGCAGGTGCTGATGGAGGAGACGGGCGTCACCTCCGTCGCCGACCCGCTGGGCGGCTCCTGGTACGTCGAGGCGCTGACCGACCGGATCGAGGCGGACGCCGAGAAGATCTTCGAGCAGATCAGGGAGCGGGGCCGCCGCGCGGTGCCCGACGGCAACCACCCCATCGGCCCGATGACCTCGGGCATCCTGCGCGGCATCGAGGACGGCTGGTTCACCGGCGAGATCGCCGAGGCCGCCTTCCGGTACCAGCGGGCGCTGGAGAAGGGCGAGAAGAAGGTCGTCGGCGTCAACTGCCACACCGGCTCGGTCACCGGCGACCTGGAGATCCTGCGGGTCAGCCACGAGGTCGAGCGCGAGCAGGTGCGCCTGCTGGCGGAGCGCAGGGCGAAGCGCGACGACGCGCGCGTCCGCGCCGCCCTCGACGGGCTGCTGGCCGCCGCCCGCGACGGCTCCAACATGATCGGGCCCATGCTGGACGCGGTGCGGGCCGAGGCCACCCTGGGCGAGATCTGCGGCGTGCTCCGCGAGGAGTGGGGCGTCTACACCGAGCCCGCCGGCTTCTGAACCCCGCCGTCCGGCCCCGTTCCCCCTGCCGCGCCGCGCGGCGGGAGGAGCGGGGCCGCGGTCTGTCCGGACGGCCGCGGCCCCCGGCCGGGCGAGGTGGCGGCCAGGCCGTGGAGGAGCAGGGCGGTGAGGGACCGGGCCCACCGGGGGGTGACGCGCGCCGCGCTGACCAGGCAGCGGTGGACGACCGCGCCCGCGATCACGTCGAAGACCAGGTCCACCGCGCGGGCGGCCTCGGCGGCGCCTTCGGGGCCGGGAGGATCGGGAGGGAGTTCGCCGCGGGCCTGGGCGCGGCGGCGGCCCTCGACGACCAGGTGCTTCTGGCGCTCCACGATGGCGGTGCGGATGCGGGCGCGCAGGGCCTCGTCACGGGTGGCCTCGGCGACGACGGCCATCAGGGCCGTCCGGGTCTCCGGGCGCTCCAGCAGTTCGGCGAAGGAGAGCACCACGCCCTCCACGTCGGCCCGCAGGCTGCCGCGGTCGGGCAGTTCCAGCTCGTCGAAGAGGACGGCCACCGCGTCCACGACCAGCTCGCTCTTGTTCGACCAGCGGCGGTAGAGGGTGGTTTTGGCCACCCCCGCGCGCAGGGCCACGTCCCCCATCGTCAGCCTGCCCCACCCCAGGTCGACCAGCGCGGAGCGCGTCGCGTCGAGGATCGCGCGGTCGGCCGCGGCGCTGCGCGGCCTGCCCGTGCGTCGTGGGGAATCGGCCATGGAGCCGACTCTAGCGCCGGAGATGAGTTACGCTACGAGCCGTAGCGAAAGACTGCGGCCACGCCACAGGCCGGAGCGGCGACCACGGGCGCCGGATGGGGATCCGGCGCCGACTCGCACCATGCTGCACGGAACGCTTCCGGGACGGGGGAGACTGGTCTCATGCAGCCACGCAACATGTCCATGAGCGGAGTGGTCGACCTCGCCGCGGTGAAGGCGGCCGGGGAGGCCAAGCAGAAGGCCGAGGAGGCCCGTGCCAGGGCCGCCCGGCAGCAGGACGGGGGCCAGGCGGCCCCGGTCTCCCTGGTGATCGACGTAGACGAGGCGGACTTCGAGCAGGAGGTGCTCCAGCGCTCCACGCAGGTCCCGGTCGTCATCGACTTCTGGGCCGAGTGGTGCGGACCGTGCAAGCAGCTCAGCCCGGTGCTGGAGCGACTGGCGCAGGAGTACGCCGGGCGGTTCGTGCTCGCCAAGATCGACGTCGACCGCAACCAGATGCTCTTCCAGCAGTTCGGCGTCCAGGGCATCCCCGCCGTCTTCGCGGTGGTGGCCGGCCAGGCCCTCCCGCTGTTCCAGGGCGCCGCTCCCGAGCAGCAGGTCCGTGAGGTGCTGGACCAGTTGATCCAGGTCGCCGAGCAGCGCTTCGGGCTCACCGGTGTGCCCGTCGAGGGCGGCGAGGGCGAGCAGACCGCGCCCCGGGCGCCGGAGGACCCGGCGCTGGCCGCCGCGCACTCGGCGCTCGACGCGGGGGACCTGGACGGCGCGATCCGGGCGTACCGGAACGTGCTGTCCGACAACCCGGGCAACACCGAGGCCAAGCTGGGACTCGCCCAGGCGGAACTCCTCCAGCGCGTGCAGGGACTGGACGCGGCCCGGGTCCGCAAGGAGGCCGCCGACGACCCCGCCGACGTCCGGGCCCAGATCCGTGCGGCCGACCTGGACCTGGTGGGCGGGCACGTGGAGGACGCCTTCGGGCGCCTGGTGGAGACGGTCAGGCGCACCGCGGGGGACGACCGGAACGCCGCGCGCGTGCACCTCCTGGAGCTGTTCGAGGTGGTCGGCTCCGAGGACCCGAGGGTGGTCGCGGCGCGGAGCGCCCTCGCGCGTGTCCTGTTCTGATTCCTTCCCGTCCCACGGCGTGGGCGCTTATTGACGAGGTGATCAACAGCGGCCGCGACTTTGCCAAAACTTGGTAATCGCGGCCGCTGTTACTCGCAGTAATCCCCTTGGAGGCATTGACTCCTCCCTGCCCTTTTCGCCCCGCTGTCGGCGGTGTGCGCCGACCACCCTCCGTGCCGGGCCCGCCCGCCCGCGCGAAGCCGTGTTTATGCGTCCGTTACCCGCAAGTAACGAACCTCTTGTGCCCTGGGCGCTCATGCACCACGATCGGCCACGCTCGGTCCGTTGTCCGCGGTCCGGAACACCACATCCGGACACCGGCGGTCGGCGGATCCCCACCGGGCCGGCCGGCGCACCGGCGCCGGCCGCGGACAGGGGGGTCCCCACCCGCGCGGCGGGGCCTGTCCGACGGGTCGCGCGGGAGCGCGGCCACGTGGTTGTCGCTCGGAGGTGGTCGCCGGTGCCTCGGAATCCCGCGGATCCGATGAACGGCGCTTCCCCTCCCGGAGACGTAGCACTTCTCCCATCCCGTCCGGGCTCCCGCCCGGATTGGAGATGTACGTCCGAGAAGGAGGAAAGTCATGGAGTCTGTGGCTCGTGGCGGGACCAGATGGAAGCGGTTCGCCGTCGTCATGGTCCCGAGCGTCGCCGCCACGGCAGCGGTCGGCATCGGCCTGGCGCAGGGCGTGCTCGCCGCGTCGTTCAGCATCTCCGGCCAGCAGGCCAAGGTGAAGGTCAAGGAGCTGGACGGCACGGGGTTCATCCAGTACGGCGCGTTCGACGTCACGCACGGCAAGGAGAGGATCCCCGTCGCCGTGTCCGCGTTCCGCAGCGCGGAACTCAAGGGGCTGTGCCAGTCCGTCGTCGTGCCCGTGCCCGGCATCGGCGACGTCACGCTGAGGCTCACGGCGGGCAACGGCCCCAAGGTCGTCAAGGCCGAGAACCTCTACATCGACCTCGAACAGCTCGACGCCGACGCCACGTTCAGGGACATCAACATCGGCATCGCGGCGGGCGCCTCGGAGCAGGGCCCCGGCGTCAAGGCCGGCGACCACGCGGACCCGGGCGGCTTCGCCCAGGAGGCCAAGTCGGCCTACCTCACCGATGTCGAGCAGACGTCCTGGGCCACCAGCGCCGGCACCTTCCAGCTCTCCGGCCTCTCGATGAAGGTCCTCAAGGGCAAGGGCAAGGACGTCGAGTGCTTCTGACGCGCTGACCACCGGGAGGCGGGGGACCGCGCACCGCTCGGTCCCCCGGCTCTCCCGCAGCGCCATTGATCTTTGTGACAGTTCGGCCCTAGGGAGCTGTTTTCGATGAGTGCCGAGTCGCCGGGAGCGCGTGACCGCATCAGCCACTGGCGGCAGTCTTTCCGCCTGTGGCGCTGGCAGCGCCCCTTCTGGGCGGGACTGCTGACGCTGCTGGGCGGCGTACCGATCATCTACATCCCGTATGCCAACCCCAGCCTGGACCAGCTGTCCTTCCGGCTGGCCACCACCACGGGCTCCGGGTCGCTGATCATCGGCGTACTGCTGTTCGTACTGGGCCTGACCCTGTGGTTCCAGCCGCACTCCCGGGTGTTCGCGGGGGTCGCCGCCATCCTGCTGGCCCTGGTCTCCCTGGTGGTCTCCAACTTCGGGGGGTTCTTCCTGGGCTTCCTGCCGGCCCTGATCGGCGGGGCGATGGCCGTCTCGTGGGTGCCGGTCAAGGAGCGGCAGCCGTCCGCCTCCGACGACCGGGAGCCCGAGGGCGTCCCGGCCGACCCGGCCCCGGCTTCCGCCCCGGCAGGGGCGGACAACGGACAGAACGGGGAGCGCCATGACACCTGACGAGGTGCGGCAGGAGGGCGGCGCCGGTACCGAGCCGTCCCGGCGCGCGAAGGGCGGACCCCGGCACGCGGCTCCGAGGAAGCCGCTGCTGAGCCGGCTGCACGTCCCCGCGGGCAAGGCGATCGCCCTGGCGGCGATGCCGTCCGCCGTCCTCATGGGCATGGGGCTCACACCCCGGCTCGCCATCGCCGAGCCGCTGCCGAAGAACCCCTTCAAGGACGGCCCCTGCGTCACCGCCCCCGACAAGGAGGCGGAGGAGGACGAGGCGGAGGCGGGCGAGTCCCCGCGGCCGGAGTCCCCGCGGCCGGAGACCTCCGCCCCCGCCCCGGAGGCCGGGGCCCCGGCGGAGGAGAAGCCCGGCACGGGCGCCGGAACCGGGGGGACCGGCGACGGCACGGCGGGCTCCGGGACCGCGTCCGGCTCCGCGGGGAAGGGCGAGGACACCGGCCCCGGCGAGACGGAGTCCCGGCCGGCTCCGCCCGCGGCCGAGGGGGAGAAGGAAGAGGAGAGGCGGAGCCTGCTGGACCCGCTGGGTCTGGGCGACGCCCTCAGGGACCTGTTCACCCCCGGCGGGAAGGACGAGCGGGCCGACGAGGAGCCCGGGACGTCCCCGGCCGCCTCGCCGAGCCCCTCGCCGTCGAGCGCGGCGGGCGGATCGGGCGGTTCGGCGGAGGGCGGAACCGGCGGGAAGGCCGGGGAAGGACTCCGGGACGCCGCCGGCACGGTCCGCGAGGGTCTGGAGAAGGCCGTCGGGGGCGCGAAGGACGCCGCGGGGAAGGCCGGGGAGACCGGGAAGGACGCCGGGGAGACCGGGGAGGACGCGGAGGTCCCGGAGGACGCCGTCCCGCCCGGGACCGACGCCTCCGGCAAGGAGCCCTTCCCCTGCCCGACCTACGACGCCGAGGCGCTGGCGAACGCCGAGGAGGAGCGGACCGAGGCGGTGCTGCCCGACGCCCCGTGGCGGCTGGAGAGCAGCCTGCTCGCGCTGCACGGCCTCGACTACCAGGGCATCGTCAAGGTCCGCACCCACAACGGCACCGTCAAGAACGTCCTGAAGTTCACCGCGAGGTCGATCGACATCCGCGACCTCCACCAGCTCGTGGAGGGACCCGGCGGCACGACCTCGCACGTCCGGGCCGCCAAGGGCAGCACCTCGACCTTCCGCAACGGCACGGTCACCATGTACACCGAGGAACTCGAGGGCAAGCTCTTCGGGCTCATCCCGATCACCTTCAGCCCCGAGTCGCCGCCGCCGGTGAACATCCCCGAGGTGTTCTTCACCGACGTCACGGTGAGGCAGGCCGGCCAGTTCGGCGGCGAACTGCACATCCCGGGCATGAACCTGTCCAACGAGGCCTGACGGAACACGTCCTGCGACACCACGGCGGCCCGCGCACCTTCGCGAAGGTGCGCGGGCCGCCGTCCGTTGCGGACCGCCCGCCGGCCGGTCCGCCGGAGCGCCGCCGGAACCGTCGGGGACGCCGTCAGCGCTGGTCGTTGCCCAGGTGGTGGACCAGGACCATGTTGGTGGTGCCGGGGACGCCGGGGGGCGAACCGGCCGTCATGATCATGGTGTCGCCGGGGTTGTACCGCTGGAGCTTGAGCAGCTCGGCGTCGACCAGGTCCACCATCTCGTCGGTGTGGTCCACGTGCGGCACCACGAAGGACTCCACGCCCCAGCTGAGCGTGAGCTGGTTGGCGGTGGCCGGCTCGGTGGTGAAGGCCAGGATCGGCTGGGCGGCGCGGTAGCGGGACAGCCGCCGGGCGGTGTCGCCGGACTTGGTGAAGGCGATCAGCGCCTTGCCGTTGAGGAAGTCCGCCATCTCGCACGCGGCGCGGGCCACCGAGCCGCCCTGGGTGCGCGGCTTCTTGCCGGGCACCAGCGGCTGGAGACCGCGCGAGAGCAGCTCCTCCTCCGCAGCCTGGACGATCTTCGACATCGTCTTGACCGTCTCGATCGGGTACTGGCCGACCGAGGACTCCGCCGAGAGCATCACCGCGTCCGCGCCGTCCAGGATCGCGTTGGCGACGTCGGAGGCCTCCGCACGGGTCGGCCGGGAGTTGGTGATCATCGACTCCATCATCTGGGTCGCCACGATCACCGGCTTGGCGTTGCGGCGGCACATCTCGACGAGCCGCTTCTGCACCATCGGCACCTTCTCCAGCGGGTACTCCACCGCCAGGTCGCCGCGGGCCACCATCACGCCGTCGAACGCGAGGACGACCTCCTCCATGTTCTCCACGGCCTGCGGCTTCTCGACCTTGGCGATCACCGGGACCCGCCGGCCCACCTCGTCCATCACCCGGTGGACGTCGCGGACGTCGGCGGCGTCCCGGACGAAGGACAGCGCCACCATGTCGCAGCCCAGCTCCAGGGCGAACTTCAGGTCCTCGACGTCCTTCTCCGACAGCGCCGGGACGTTGACGGCCACACCGGGCAGGTTGATGCCCTTGTGGTCGGAGATCACGCCGCCCTCGATGACGATGCAGCGCACCCGCGGCCCCTCCACGTCGATGACCTGGAGGGAGACGTTGCCGTCGTTGATCAGGATCGTCTCGCCCTTGGAGACGTCGGCGGGCAGACCCTTGTAGGTGGTGCCGCAGATGGTCTTGTCGCCGGGGACGTCCTCGGTGGTGATGGTGAACTCGTCGCCGCGGACCAGCTCCACCGGCCCGTCGGCGAAGGTCTCCAGACGGATCTTGGGGCCCTGCAGGTCGGCCAGGACGCCGATCGCGCGGCCGGTCTCCTGCGAGGCCTTGCGGAGACGGTGGTACCGCTCCTCGTGCTCCGGGTGGCTTCCGTGGCTCATGTTGAAGCGGGCCACGTTCATACCGGCCTCGATCAGCGTCTTGAGCTGTTCGTAGGAGTCCACGGCGGGGCCCAGGGTGCAGACGATTTTGGAACGGCGCATGGGGGCGATCCTATCTTTTGTTCAGCAGCGGAACGTTCCAGGGGGTGAGCTGGCTCACGTTTCGCCATCCGTCCTGCCGGTGACCAGCGCGTACGTCTGGGTGGCGATCTCCAGTTCCTCGTCGGTGGGTACCACGGCCACCGCGACCCGCGCGGCGGGCGGGGAGATCAGCCGGGGCCCGCCGCCGCGCGCCGCGTTCCGCTCCGGGTCCACGGCCAGTCCCAGCCCCTCCAGGCCCGTGACGGCGGCCTCCCGCACGGAGGCCGCGTTCTCCCCGACCCCTGCGGTGAAGACCACCGCGTCCACCCGGCCGAGCACGGCGTAGTAGGCGCCGATGTACTTCCTCAGCCGGTGGACGTAGACGTCGAAGGCGAGCCTGGCCGCCCCGGCGTCCGGGCCGCTCTCCATCCGGCGCAGGACCTCCCGCATGTCGTTGTCCCCGCACAGCCCCAGCAGCCCGCTGCGCTTGTTCAGCAGGACGTCGATCTCGCCGACCGACATCCCCGCGACCCGCGCCAGATGGAAGACCACCGCCGGATCGACATCGCCCGAACGGGTGCCCATCACCAGGCCCTCCAGCGGGGTGAGGCCCATGGAGGTGTCCACGCACCGCCCGCGCGCGACCGCCGAGGCGGAGGCGCCGTTGCCCAGGTGGAGCACGATGACGTTCACCTCGGACGGCTTCCGCCCCAGCAGTTCGGCCGCCCTGCGCGAGACGTACGCGTGCGAGGTGCCGTGGAAGCCGTAGCGGCGCACCCGGTGCTCGTCGGCGACGGCGGTGTCGATGGCGTACCGGGCGGCGTACTCGGGGATCGTGGTGTGGAAGGAGGTGTCGAAGACCGCGACCTGGGGCAGGTGCGGGGCCAGCGCCCGGGCCGTGCGGATGCCGGCGAGGTTGGCCGGGTTGTGCAGCGGCGCGACGGGCACCAGGCGTTCGATCTCGGCCACCACCGCGTCGTCGATCACGGTCGGCTCGGTGAACCGCCGCCCGCCGTGCACCACGCGGTGGCCGATCGCGGCCAGTTCGGGGGAGTCCAGGCCGAGTCCGTCGCGGGCCAGCTCCTCGGCCACGGCCTTGAGCGCCGTCCCGTGGTCCGCGACCGGCTCCTCGCGCTCGCGCGGCGGGCCGCCGGCCGGGACGTGCCGCAGGTACGAGGTCCGCTCGCCGATCCGCTCGATCAGGCCGACGGCCGGCCGGGAGGCGTCGGCCATGTCGAGGAGCTGGTACTTCACCGACGAGGAGCCTGAGTTCAGGACGAGGACACGGGTGCCTCTCACGGGCTCACCGCTTTCCCGGTCCGGCCGTCCGGTCCGGACGGCGGCGCGTCCGGCTCCTGCCGGCTCTGCTGCGCCTGGATCGCGGTGATCGCCACGGTGGTGACGATATCGGGCACCAGGGCCCCGCGCGACAGGTCGTTGACCGGTTTGCGCAGGCCCTGGAGGACCGGGCCGACCGCCACGGCCCCGGCCGAGCGCTGGACGGCCTTGTAGGTGTTGTTGCCCGTGTTGAGGTCGGGGAAGACCAGCACGGTGGCCCGCCCGGCGACCTCGGAGTCCGGCAGCTTGGTCGCCGCGACCGACGGCTCCACCGCGGCGTCGTACTGGATCGGCCCCTCCACCGGCAGGTCCGGGCGGCGCTCCCGCACCAGCTCGGTCGCCCGGCGCACCTTGTCCACGTCCGCGCCGCTGCCGGAGGTGCCGGTGGAGTACGACAGCATCGCGATCCGCGGCTCGACCCCGAACTGCGCGGCGGTCGCGGCCGACTGGACGGCGATGTCGGCGAGCTGCTCGGCGTCGGGGTCGGGGTTGACCGCGCAGTCGCCGTAGACCAGCACCCTCTCGGCCAGGCACATGAAGAACACCGAGGAGACGAGCGCGGCGTCCGGCCTGGTCCGGATGATCTCGAAGGCGGGCCGCAGGGTCGCCGCGGTGGAGTGCGCCGCGCCCGACACCATGCCGTCGGCCAGCCCCTCCTGGACCATCAGGGTGCCGAAGTAGGAGACGTCGGTGACCAGGTCGTAGGCCAGTTCGTAGCTGATGCCCTTGTGGGCGCGCAGCTTCGCGTACACCTCCGCGAAGCGTTCGCGCAGCGGCGAGGTCTCCGGGTCCACGACCCGGGCGGAGGCCCCCGGCCCCTCGGGGATGCCGCCGGGCTCCGTCAGGCCCAGGTCCAGGCCCAGCTCGGCCGCCCGCCTGCGGATGGCGTTCTCCTCGCCCAGCAGGGTCAGGTCGCACACCCCCCGGCGCAGCAGCACCTCCGCCGCCCGCAGTACCCGCTCCTCGGAGCCCTCGGGGAGGACGATGTGGCGGCGGTCGGAGCGCGAGCGCTCGATCAGCTCGTGCTCGAACATCATCGGGGTGACCCGGCCGCTGCGGGTCACCGAGAGCCGCTCGGCGAGCCGCTCGGTCTCCACATGGGTCTCGAAGAGGCCGAGCGCGATCTCCGCCTTGCGCGGGGTGGCCGTGCCGAGGCGGCCCTCCACGGTCATCAGCTCGGCCGCCGTCGGGAACGAGCCGCCGGACACCGCCAGCACCGGGGTGCCGGGGGAGAGCCGGGCGGCCAGCGCCATGGTCTCCTCGCCGGGCCGCCGGTCGGTGGTGAGCAGCACCCCGGCGATGGCGGGGGAGCCGGCGGCGTGGGCGGCCAGGGAGCCGACGACGAGGTCGGCGCGGTCCCCGGGGGTGATGACCAGGCAGCCCTCGGTGAGGGCGGGCAGGAAGGTCGGCAGCGTCGCCCCGCCGAAGACGAACCCCCGCACGTCGCGGGCGAGCCCGTCCGGGTCCCCCTGGAGGACCTCGGCGCCCAGCGCCTCGACGACCTGGGAGACGGTCGGCGCGGTCAGCGCGGGCTCCTCGGGCAGGGCGTACACCGGCACCGGAAGCTGCCCGCCCAGGGAGCGGGCGAGGCCGGCGGCGCGGCCGTCGGCGACCCGGTTGGCGATCATCGCGATGACGTCGCAGCCCAGCGAGGCGTACGCGTGGTGGGCGTTGCGGACCTCGGAGCCCAGCGCGTCGGGGTCGTGGTCCGCCCCGGCCACCACGGGCAGCACGCCCGCGCCGAACTCGTTGGCCAGCCGGGCGTTGAGCGCCAGTTCGGCGGGCAGGCCGGTGTCGGAGAAGTCCGTGCCCAGGACGAGGACGGCCTCGTAGTCGCGGGCGATGGCGTGGAAGCGGTCCACCAGGTGGGAGACCAGTTCGTCGGTGCCCTTGTCGGCCAGGACGGCGGCGGCCTCGTCGTAGCCGAGGCCGACCACGGTCCCCGCGGGCTGGGACAGCCGGTAGCGGCTGCGCAGCAGGTCGTAGATCGGGTCGGGCCCGTCGTGGGCGAGCGGCCGGAAGACGCCGACCCGGCCGCTGCGGCGGGACAGGAGTTCCATGACCCCCAGCTCCACGACCTGCCGGCCGTCCCCGCGGCCGACGCCGGTCACGTACACGCTGCGCGTCACGTGCGCTTCTCCCTACTCCTCGCACCGGGTCCGTGCGGTCCGTGCCCTGCCCGGGTACCCGCGGCCGGACGGGAAAAGCGCCGGAACGCCGGAATGCCGGAAGAGGGGCACCGCCGGTGTCCGCCTGCGCGCTCGTCCCCTTGGCCTACCCTTGACCCTACCGCCGGGCCCGGTGGTGCCGCCTGCCGGAAGCCGCGGCGGAGCGCCGTGACGGAACGCCGCGGTGAAACGCCGTGGTGAGCACTGTCCTTCGAACGAATCCGGGCACGAGCGGCGCGCAGTGTGTTCAGGACGTGAAACAATCGCAGCGGCGCATCAGATACCAGCAGCGAGCAGGAGAAGCGATCCCCATGCGCATCGGAGTCCTCACCGCAGGCGGCGACTGCCCCGGTCTGAACGCCGTCATCCGTTCGGTCGTGCACCGCGCCGTGGTCGACCGGAACGACGAAGTCATCGGCTTCGAGGACGGGTTCAAGGGCCTGCTCGACGGCCGTTACCGCCCACTCGACATCGACTCCGTCTCCGGCATCCTGGCCAGGGGCGGCACCATCCTGGGTTCGGCACGGCTGGAGCGGGGCCGGCTGCGCGAGGCGTGCGAGAACTCCGAGGAGCTGCTGGAGCGCCTCGGCCTCGACGCGCTCATCCCGATCGGTGGCGAGGGAACGCTGACCGCCGCCCGGATGCTCGCCGACGCGGGGCTGCCGGTGGTCGGCGTCCCCAAGACGATCGACAACGACATCTCCGCCACCGACCGCACCTTCGGCTTCGACACGGCCGTCACCGTGGCCACCGAGGCCATCGACCGGCTGAAGACCACCGCCGAGTCCCACCAGCGCGTGATGGTCGTCGAGGTCATGGGGCGGCACGCGGGCTGGATCGCGCTGGAGGCCGGCATGGCCGGCGGCGCGCACGGGATCTGCATCCCCGAGCGGCCCTTCCAGGTGGACGACCTGTGCAAGATGATCGAGGAGCGCTTCGCGCGCGGCAAGAAGTTCGCGGTCGTCTGCGTCGCGGAGGGCGCGCGGCCGGCCGAGGGCTCGATGCCGTACGAGAAGGGCGAGATCGACCAGTACGGGCACGAGCGCTTCACGGGCATCGGCAACCGGCTCGCCATCGAACTGGAGCACCGCCTGGGCAAGGAGGCCCGGCCGGTCATCCTCGGCCACGTGCAGCGCGGCGGCACCCCCACCGCGTACGACCGGGTGCTGGCCACCCGCTTCGGCTGGCACGCCGTGGAGGCCGTCCACCGCGGCGACTTCGGCATGATGACGGCCCTGCGCGGCACCCAGATCGTGATGGCGCCGCTGGCCGACGCGGTGTCGGAGCTGAAGACCGTCCCCCAGGACCGGATGGACGAGACCGAGGCGGTCTTCTGATCCCCTGATCCCCTGACCTCCACCTCCGTGCCCCCGTGCGGCGGCGCCCGGCCGAAGGGCGCCGCCGCACGGGCGTCCGGCCGAAGGGCCGCGCGCCGGACGTCAGCCCTGCCAGCGGTAGTACAGCTCGGGCCGGCCCACGTGCCCGTAGTGCGGGGTGCGCTCGGCCTGCCCCGTGTCCACCAGGTACTCCAGGTACCGGCGGGCGGTGATCCGGTTGACGCCCACCCGCTCGGCCGCCGTCCTCGCCGTCAGGCCCTCGCCGTCGGCGGCGCGCAGCACCGCCGTGACCGACTCCAGCGTCGGGGCGCTCAGCCCCTTGGGCAGTGCGACCCGGCCCGGCGGGCGCAGCGCGGCCAGCGCCCGGTCCACCTCCGCCTGGCTGCCGGCCTCCGCGCCCTCCGGGGCGGTGGTCATCCGGAACCGGGCGTACCGCTGGAGCCGGTCGCGCAGCGTCGGGAAGGTGAAGGGCTTCAGCACGTGCTGGACCACCCCGAGCGAGACCCCCTCCCGTACGACGGCCAGATCGCGGGCGGAGGTCACCGCGAAGACGTCGGTGGTGTGGCCCGCCGCGCGCAGCGCCCGCACCAGGGCCAGGCCGTGGCCGTCGGGGAGGTAGAGGTCGAGCAGGATCAGGTCGACGGCCAGCCTCTCCAGGGCGCGCCCGGCCTCGGCCCGCGAGTGGGCCACGCCCGCGACCTCGAAGCCGGGCACCCGTGAGACGTACAGGGCGTGGGCGTCCGCCGCCACGGGGTCGTCCTCGACCACCAGCACCCGGATGGGCCGCCCGCCCGCGGCGCCCGTGCCCGCGGTCGTCACACCGTCACCTCCGCGGTGTTCAGCGGCAGCCGTACGGTGAACTCCGCGCCGCCGTCCGCCGCCCGGCCCAGCTCCACGGTGCCGCCGTGCCGCCGTACGGTCTGCCGCACCAGGGCCAGTCCCAGGCCCCGGCCCGCGGGCCCCGCGGACTTGGTGGACCAGCCGCGCCGGAACACCTCCCCGGCCGTGCCGGGGAGGATGCCCGGGCCGCTGTCGGCGACGCGCAGCAGCAGCTCGTGCCGGCCGGCCCGGACGGTCACCGTCACCCGGGGGCTCCGGCCGTCCTCCGTGGGGGCGCCGTCGCCGGCGGCGTCCAGGGCGTTGTCGATCAGGTTCCCCAGGACCGTCACCAGGTCCCGGGCCGGCAGGTCCGAGGGCAGCACGCCGTCGTCGACGCTGCTGTCGCCGGTGAGGACCAGCTCCACACCGCGCTCGCTGGCCTGCGCCGCCTTGCCCAGCAGCAGAGCCGACAGCACCGGCTCGGCGACCGCGGCCACCACCTGGTCGGTCAGCGCCTGGGCCAGCTCCAGCTCGGCCGTGGCGAACTCCACCGCCTCCCGCTCCCGCCCCAGCTCGATCAGGGACACCACGGTGTGCAGCCGGTTGGCGGCCTCGTGCGCCTGGGAGCGCAGCGCCTCGGCGAAGCCGCGCACCGAGTCCAGCTCGCCGGTGAGGGCCTGGAGCTCGGTGTGGTCCCGCAGGGTCACCACCGTGCCGCGCCGCTCGCCGCCCGAGACGGGGGAGGTGTTCACCACGACCACGCGGTCGCCGGTGAGGTGCACCTCGTCCACGCGGGGTTCGGAGGCCAGCAGCACACCGGTCAGCGGCGCGGGCAGGCCCAGCTCGGCGACGTTGCGTCCCACCACGTCCGGTCCGGTCAGGCCCAGCAGCTCCCGGGCGCCGTCGTTGATCAGGGCGATCCGCCGCTGCCCGTCGAGCATCACCAGCCCCTCGCGCACCGCGTGGAGCACGGCCTGGTGGTAGTCGTGCATCCGGCTCAGCTCGGCGGCGTTCATGCCGTGGGTGTGGCGGCGCAGCCGGGCGTTGACCACATAGGTGCCCAGACCGCCCAGGGCCAGCGCGCCCCCGGCGACCGAGAGCAGGACGACCACCTGCTTCCGCACCTCGGCGCTGATCCTCTCCACGGCTATCCCGGCACTCACCAGGCCCACGATCCGGCCGTCGTCGCGGATCGGGGCGACCACGCGCACGGACGGGCCGAGCGTGCCGGTGTAGGTCTCGTGGAAGGTCTCGCCCCGCAGGGCCGGGCCGATGTGGCCCAGGAAGGGGCGGCCGATCCGGTCGGGCTCGGGGTGCGTCCAGCGGATGCCGTCCGGGTCCATGATCGTCACGAAGGTGACGCGGGTGCCGCGGCGGACCTGCTCGGCGTACGGCTGGAGCCGGGCGCTGGGGTCGGGGGAGGCGATCGCCTCGCGCACCGAGGGGGAGTCGGCGACCGTCCGGGCCACCGCGGTGACCTGCTTCCGGGCGGAGGCCTCGGCCTGCTCGCGGTCGTTGAGGTAGGTGAACAGCGCGCACCCGGCCACCACGGCCGCCACCAGCACGACCTGCATCGCGAAGAGCTGGCCCGCCAGACTGCGGGGACGGGGGAGACGCATGGCTCCCAGTCTGCCGCCGTTCCGCCGCTCCCGCTCCGCCCGGGAGCGGCGGCGGCCCGCGGGGTGCGCCGGGGGCTTCGCAACTCGCCCGCGGTCCGGCGGTTTTCCGTGCACGTAATGCACGCAACGGTGATCGTTCTCACACCGGGATGCATAGTCGGCGGGACTCCACGCGAGTCGGAGCCGCAATCCCCGAGGAGCCCGACGTGTCCACCCAGAGCGCGCAGACCAGAAGACGCGACCGCACCCATTACCTCTACATCGCAGTGATCGCCGCCGTGCTGGCGGGCATCGCGCTCGGTTTCGCCGCGCCCGGCGTCGCCGTGGAGCTGAAACCGCTCGGCACGGGGTTCGTGAACCTCATCAAGATGATGATCTCGCCGGTGATCTTCTGCACGATCGTGCTGGGCATCGGGTCCGTGCGGAAGGCGGCCAAGGTCGGCGCGGTGGGCGGGCTCGCGCTCGGCTACTTCCTGCTGATGTCCACGGTGGCCCTGGCCATCGGCCTGGTCGTCGGCAACGTGCTGCACCCCGGCTCCGGCCTGGAGCTGACCGAGGAGGTCAAGAACGTCGGCGCGGCGCAGGCCGAGGGCGCGAGCGAGAGCACGGTCGACTTCCTGCTGGGCATCATCCCGACCACGCTGGTCTCCGCCTTCACCGAGGGCGAGGTGCTCCAGACCCTGCTGGTGGCCCTGCTCGTCGGGTTCGCGCTCCAGGCCATGGGCACGGCCGGAGAGCCGGTCCTGCGCGGTATCGGCCACATCCAGAGGCTGGTCTTCCGCGTGCTCGCCATGATCATGTGGGTGGCCCCGGTCGGCGCCTTCGGCGCCATCGCGGCGGTGGTCGGCGAGACCGGGGTGGACGCGCTGGCCTCCCTGGCCGTCATCATGATCGGCTTCTACATCACCTGCGCGCTGTTCGTCTTCGTGGTGCTGGGCGCGCTGCTGAAGGTGGTCACGGGCCTGAACGTCCTCGCCCTGCTGAAGTACCTGGGCCGGGAGTTCCTGCTGATCCTGTCCACCTCCTCCTCCGAGTCGGCGCTGCCGCGGCTGATCGCCAAGATGGAGCACCTGGGCGTCAGCAAGCCGGTCGTGGGCATCACCGTCCCCACCGGCTACTCCTTCAACCTCGACGGCACCGCGATCTATCTGACGATGGCCTCGCTGTTCGTGGCCGAGGCGATGGGCGACCCGCTCTCGGTGGGCGAGCAGGTCTCGCTCCTGGTCTTCATGATCATCGCCTCGAAGGGCGCGGCCGGCGTCACCGGCGCGGGCCTGGCCACCCTCGCCGGCGGCCTGCAGTCCCACCGCCCGGAGCTGGTCGACGGCGTGGGTCTGATCGTCGGCATCGACCGCTTCATGAGCGAGGCCCGCGCCCTGACGAACTTCGCGGGCAACGCGATCGCCACCGTGCTGATCGGCACCTGGACCAAGGAGATCGACAAGGACCGGGTGCGGGAGGTGCTGGCCGGCCGTCTCCCCTTCGACGAGCAGACCCTCGTCGACGACGGCCACGGCGCCCCGGAGACCACGCCGGAACCGGCCCCCGACGGTTCCGCCTCCAGGAAGCCCGCGGGCGTCTGACTCCCCGCCTCCGCCCCGGGCTCACCGCACGGCCCTGTCTCCCCCGGACAGGGCCGTGCGGCCGTCTCGCGGCCCTCCCGCTCCACGGGGCCGGAGGGCCGGAGAGCCGGGGGCTCAGGCCGGGACCAGCCAGACCGTCGCCAGCGGCGGCAGCGTCGGGGCGATGCTGGCCGGGCGGCCGTGGGCCGGGACGGAGTCGGTCTTCAGCGGCTCCGGGTTGCCCACACCGCTGCCGCCGTACCGAGCCGCGTCGGTGTTGAGGACCTCCCGCCAGGCCGGGACCTCCTCCGGCACGCCGAGCCGGTAGTCGTGGCGGACCACCGGGGAGAAGTTGGAGACGGCGACCAGGGGGGTCCCGTCGGCGGCGAACCGCAGGAACGCGAAGACGTTGTCGTCGGCCGCGGCCCCCTCGATCCACGCGAAGCCCGCCGGGTCGGTGTCCCGCTCCCACAGCGCGGGCGTGCCGGTGTAGACGTGGTTGAGGTCGCGGACCAGATCGCGGACGCCCTGGTGGTCGCCCGCGGCGGAGTACGCCGGGTCCAGCAGCCACCAGTCCGGTCCGTGCGCCTCCGACCACTCCGCCCCCTGGGCGAACTCCTGCCCCATGAACAGCAGTTGCTTGCCCGGGTGGGACCACATGAAGCCCAGGTAGGCGCGGTGGTTGGCGCGCTGCTGCCACCAGTCGCCGGGCATCTTGGAGACCAGCGACCGCTTGCCGTGGACCACCTCGTCGTGGGAGATCGGCAGGATGTAGTTCTCCGAGTAGGCGTACACCATGGAGAACGTCATCTCGTTGTGGTGGTACTTGCGGTGGACCGGCTCCTTGACCATGTACTCCAGGGAGTCGTGCATCCAGCCCATGTTCCACTTGAAGCCGAACCCCAGCCCGCCGAAGCCGCCCGGCCCGGTGTGGTGGGTGGCGCGGGTGACGCCGTCCCAGGCGGTGGACTCCTCGGCCGCGGTGATCACCCCCGGGCAGCGGCGGTAGACGGTGGCGTTCATCTCCTGGAGGAAGGACACCGCCTCGAGGTTCTCCCGCCCGCCGTGGGGGTTGGGGGTCCACTGGCCGGGCTCGCGGGAGTAGTCGAGGTAGAGCATCGAGGCGACGGCGTCCACCCGCAGGCCGTCGATGTGGAACTCCTCGCACCAGTAGACCGCGTTGGCGACCAGGAAGTTGCGGACCTCGGTGCGGCCGAAGTTGAACTCCAGCGTCCCCCAGTCCGGGTGCTCGGCGCGGGCCGGGTCGGAGTGCTCGTACAGCGCGGTGCCGTCGAAGCGGGCCAGCGCCCAGTCGTCCTTGGGGAAGTGCGCGGGCACCCAGTCCATCAGCACGCCGATGCCCTCCTGGTGGAGGCGGTCGACCAGGTACCGGAAGTCGTCGGGCGTGCCCATCCGCGCGGTGGGCGCGTAGAAGCCGGTGACCTGGTAGCCCCAGGAGCCCCCGAAGGGGTGCTCGGCGACCGGCATCAGCTCCACGTGGGTGAAGCCGAGGTCCTTGACGTACGCCGGGAGCTGCTCGGCCAGTTCGCGGTAGGTCAGACCGGGACGCCAGGACGGCAGGTGCACCTCGTAGACCGACAGCGGCTCCTGGTGCGGGACGCGTCCGGCGCGGCGCGCCATCCACTCCCCGTCCTGCCAGACGTACTCCGACTCCTCCACGACCGAGGCGGTGGCGGGCGGCACCTCGGTGCGGCGGGCCATCGGGTCGGCGCGCAGGGTGTGGGAGCCGTCGGGGCGGGTGATGTCGAACTTGTACAGCGCGCCCGGCTTGACGCCGGGCAGGAACAGCTCCCACACGCCGCTGCCGCCCAGCGAGCGCATGGGGAAGGCCGTCCCGTCCCAGTAGTTGAAGTCCCCGGCGACCCGCACCCCCAGCGCGTTGGGCGCCCAGACGGTGAAGCGGGTGCCGGCCACCCCGGCGTGGACCATGGGGCGGGCGCCCAGCGCCCGCCACAGCTCCTCGTGGCGGCCCTCGCCGATCAGGTGCAGGTCCAGTTCGCCGATGGCGGGCAGGAAGCGGTAGGGGTCCTCGGTCTCGATCTCGTCCGCCCCGGGCTTCTCGCCGTACCGCACCAGCAGCCGGTACGGGGGGACGGCGGGCTCCTCCGCCAGGGGCAGCAGCCCCGAGAACAGCCCGTCGCCGTCGTCGTGCAGCTCGGCCCGCATCCCCCCGACGAGGACGGCGACCGCGCGGGCGTACGGGCGCAGCGCGCGGAACAGCACCCCGCCCTGCGTCCGGTGCGCGCCGAGCACCGCGTGCGGGTCGTGGTGGGTGCCGTGGAGCAGGCGCTGCCGCTCGCCGGGGTCCAGCGGCGCGGCCGGCCGCACCGTGTGCGCGGACGGCGCGTCCCCGCTCCTGCGGGGGGCGGGCGGACGGGCGCCGGGCCAGTTGGCGGCGTGGTCCTTGAGCGGTTCGGTCTGCTCCGGGGCGATCGGCTCGGGGGAGGCGGCGGGGATCCGCGCGGCGGCCCTCCCGGCGTCCTCCGCGGGACCCCTCCCCGCGGGCGCCCGCTTGGCGGCGGCCGTCTTGGCGGGGCTCTTCTTGGCGGGGCTCTTCTTCGCGGCGGCCTTCCCGGCCGAGGTCTTCTTCGCCGCGGCCGTCTTGGCCGTCTTGGCCGTCTTCTTCGCGGCGGCCTTGGCCGTCTTCTTGGCGGCCGTCTTGGCGGGCGCCTTCTTCGCCGGGGTCTTCCCGGCGTTCGCCGTGCTCTTCGCGGCCCTGGCGGGCTTCGCCGCCTCCGCCGCACCCTCCGGAGCCACCGGCCCGGAGGGTGCGGCGGAGGCGGCGCCCTCGTCCTGGGCGCTGGTGCGGACGGGCCGCGGAGAGGCGTCGGGGAGCGGTCGGCTGTCAGGACGGGGGGTCACGGAAGAGGCCTCCTGGTGCGCAGAGTCGTTCAGGTGTCCGCGAGCCGGTGGATGGCGGACATCGGGATGGCGAGCCAGGCGGGGCGGTGCCTGGCCTCGTACAGGACTTCGTAGACGGCCTTGTCCGTCTCGTACGCGCGCAGCAGCACGTCCTCGTCGCGCGGGTCGGAGCCGGACGCGTCGGCGTAGCCGGAGCAGTAGGCGTCACGATTCTTCTCGGCCCACTCCCGGGCCCACTCGGCGTCGCCGGAGGAGCTCCGGGCGTGCTGGCACGCCGCGTAGTCGAACGAGCGCAGTATGCCCGCGATGTCCCGCACCACCGGCTGCGGCCGGCGCCGCTCGGCGATCGGGCGGGCGGGCTCGCCCTCGAAGTCGATGATCGACCACCGGTCGGTGTCCCCCGCGCACAGCGCCTGGCCCAGGTGGAGGTCGCCGTGGATCCGCTGGGCGGACCAGGTCCGTCCGCTGTGGCCGAGGTCGGCGACGGCGTTGAAGACGGCGTGCAGCCGGCCCCGGTACGGACGCAGGGCGGGCACGGAGGCGGCCGCGGCCTCCAGCCGCTCGTTCATGCCGGAGGCGATGAACTCCAGCTGGCGGCGGCGCAGCGCGGTGACCGGCAGCGCGTCCGCGAGCGTGGTGTGGACCTCGGCGACCGCCCGGCCCAGGGTCCGCGCGGCGCCGGTGAAGTCGCCGTGGGCCGCCAGCGAGCGCAGCGCGAGCTGCCAGCCGTCGCTGGTGCCGTGCAGGAAGGGCTGGAGCACGCCCAGCGTCATCGGCTCGCCGGCCTCGCCGCCGGGCTGCGCCTCGAACCACGCGGCGGGCGCGGGCACCCGGTCCGACCCCGCCCTCGCCAGGGCGAGCGGCAGCTCCAGGTCCGGGTTGACGCCGGGGCTGACGCGGCGGAACAGCTTGAGGATGTACCGGTCGCCGTAGACCACCGAGGAGTTCGACTGCTCCACGCTCAGCGGCCGGGGCGGCAGTCCGGAGGGGATGACGGTGCCGCGTTCGCGCTGGAAGCGCAGGAGACCGAGCCGGCCGGGGGAGCGCAGCCGCTCCAGCAGCACGGCGGCCAGCCGCGGATCGTGCAGCGCCTCGTACACCGTGCGGCCGCGCAGCGGCCCGTCGGCGGGGTGGCCGATCAGGGAGCCCGCGAGCGGGGGCGGCAGGGCCGGGCGCACGCCGAGCAGCAACTGGTAGCAGTCGGCGGGGGCGGGATGGGCCTGCTCCGGCCCGCCGGGCTGCTGGGCCCGGACGAGGAGGTGGAGCAGACCCGGCGCGGCTCCGCTCGTGCACGGCAGCAGCTCGGTGGCGGCGACCAGGGCGAACCCGCTGACGGGCCGCCCCTTTCCGGCGAACCAGCGTTGTCGCGGAAGCCATTCGGTGAGCAGTGGCGTGAGCGAACGCAGCAGCGCCGCGCCCCCGGACTCGCGCGTGGCGACGACGGCGGCGCGGGGCGAGGAGCTGTCCGACATGGCGTCCTTTCCCCGGGCACACGAAAGGTACGGCAGAGTGTCCCGGATTGCGGCTGTGGCTGTCCGGCGGTGCGGGACGTGTCGGGGAGTACCCACCAACCGGGCTAGTGAACTCGACTGACCGTCCCCGTCGGTGGTGATGGAAATGCTGCCCACGGCGGCCCGGGACTAACCTGTGTTCCGGTCTTTCCCGGGCCGCCGCCTCCGCCTCAGGCCTGTTTCCGCAGCCGGAACCAGTAGAAGCCGTGCCCCGCCAGCGTCAGCAGGTACGGCAGCTCCCCGATGGGCGGGAAGCGCACGCCGCCGATCAGCTCCACCGGGTGGCGCCCGCTGAAGGTGTTCAGGTCCAGTTCGGTGGGCTGGGGGAAGCGCGAGAAGTTGTTCACGCACAGCACGAGGTCGTCCCCGTACTCGCGCAGGAACGCGAGCACGGCGGGGTTGGACGAGGGCAGCTCGGTGTACGAGCCCAGCCCGAAGGCCGGGTTCTGCTTGCGGATCTCGATCATCCGCCGGGTCCAGTGCAGCAGCGACGAGGGACTGCTCATGGCGGCCTCGACGTTGGTGACCTGGTACCCGTAGACCGGGTCCATGATCGTGGGCAGGAAGAGCCGGCCGGGGTCGCAGGAGGAGAAGCCCGCGTTGCGGTCGGGGGTCCACTGCATGGGGGTGCGCACCGCGTCCCGGTCGCCCAGCCAGATGTTGTCGCCCATGCCGATCTCGTCGCCGTAGTACAGGATCGGCGAGCCGGGCAGGGACAGCAGCAGGGCGGTGAACAGCTCGATCTGGTTGCGGTCGTTGTCCAGCAGCGGGGCGAGCCGGCGCCGGATGCCGATGTTGGCGCGCATCCGCGGGTCCTTGGCGTACTCCGCGTACATGTAGTCGCGCTCTTCGTCGGTGACCATCTCCAGCGTCAGCTCGTCGTGGTTGCGCAGGAAGATGCCCCACTGGCAGCCCGAGGGGATGGCCGGGGTCTTGGCCAGGACCTCGGAGACCGGGTAGCGCGACTCGCGGCGCACCGCCATGAAGATCCGCGGCATGACGGGGAAGTGGAACGCCATGTGGCACTCGTCGCCGCCCTTGGAGTAGTCGCCGAAGTAGTCGACGACGTCCTCCGGCCACTGGTTGGCCTCGGCCAGCAGCACCGTGTCGGGGTAGTGGGCGTCGATCTCGGCCCGGACCCGCTTGAGGAACTCGTGGGTGGCCGGCAGGTTCTCGCAGTTGGTGCCCTCCTGGGCGTACAGGTAGGGGACCGCGTCCAGCCGGAAGCCGTCGATGCCCAGGTCCAGCCAGAACCGCAGGGCCGAGATCATCTCCTCCTGCACCCGCGGGTTCTCGTAGTTCAGGTCCGGCTGGTGGGAGAAGAAGCGGTGCCAGTAGTACTGCTTGCGCACCGGGTCGAAGGTCCAGTTGGACACCTCGGTGTCCACGAAGATGATGCGGGCGTCGGCGTACTTCTTGTCGTCGTCGGCCCACACGTAGTAGTCGCCGTACGGGCCGTCGGGGTCGCGGCGGGACTCCTGGAACCACGGGTGCTGATCGCTGGTGTGGTTCATGACCATGTCGATGATGACCCGCATGCCGCGCTGGTGGGCGGCGTCCACGAACTCCACGAAGTCGGCGAGGTCGCCGAACTCCGGGAGGACGGAGGTGTAGTCCGCGACGTCGTAGCCGCCGTCCCGCAGGGGGGACTTGAAGAACGGCGGCAGCCAGAGGCAGTCCACGCCCAGCCACTGGAGGTAGTCGAGCCTGGCGGTGAGGCCCTTCAGATCGCCGATGCCGTCGCCGTTGCTGTCCTGGAAGGACCGGACCAGCACTTCATAGAAGACGGCCCTTTTGAACCACTCCGGATCGCGGTCCTTGGCGGGCGTGTCCTCGAACGTGTCGATGACGGGTTCATTGACGGTCATGGTTGGGTGACCCTCCGGTCTGTGAGGACGGTCGCAGGGTGAGGATGTGCGCCGGCGCCGCGGCACGGCCCGGTTCGAGGCGCACATAGTTGTCCCTGCCCCAGTGATAGGTCTCGCCGGTGAGCTCGTCGCGCACCGGGAAAAGCTCGGCGCCGCCCTCCTGCGCGGGCGTGAGACCGAGTTCCGCCAGGTTCAACGAGACCGTGGCCTCGTGGGTGTGGTGGGGGTCGAGGTTGACCACCGTGAGAACCGTGTCGGCGTACGGACGCGTGCTGCGCTTGGAGTAGGCGATGATCGCCGGATTGTCGGAGCGGTGGAAGCGCAGATTGCGCAGATGCTGCAGTGCCGGGTGGCGGCGGCGCAGCCGGTTCAACTCGGTGATCAGGGGCGTGATGGTGGCGCCCGACCGTTCGGCGGCGGCCCAGTCGCGGGGGCGCAGCTGGTACTTCTCGGAGTCAAGGTACTCCTCGCTGCCCGGCCGCACCGGCGTCGACTCGCACAGTTCGTAGCCCGCGTAGACGCCCCAGGTGGGGGAGAGGGTGGCGGCGAGCACCGCCCGCACCTCGAAGGCGTGGCGGCCGCCGTGCTGGAGGTACTCGTGGAGGATGTCGGGGGTGTTGACGAAGAAGTTCGGCCGCATGTAGGAGGCGGCGTCGCCGGAGAGCTCGGTGAGGTACTCGGTCAGCTCGTCCTTGCCGTTGCGCCAGGTGAAGTAGGTGTAGGACTGCTGGAACCCGATCTTCGCGAGGGTGTGCATCATCGCGGGCCGGGTGAACGCCTCGGCCAGGAAGATGACGTCGGGATCGGTCCGGTTGATCTCGCCGATCACCTTCTCCCAGAAGACGACCGGCTTGGTGTGCGGGTTGTCCACGCGGAAGATCCGCACACCGTGGTCCATCCACAGCCGCAGGACGCGCAGGGTCTCCTCGACGATGCCGGAGAAGTCCGCGTCGAAGGCGATGGGGTAGATGTCCTGGTACTTCTTCGGCGGGTTCTCGGCGTAGGCGATCGAGCCGTCGGGGCGGTGGTGGAACCACTCCGGATGCTCCTTGACCCACGGGTGGTCGGGGGAGCACTGGAGGGCGAAGTCGAGGGCGACCTCCATCCGCAGGTCGCGGGCGCGGGCCACGAAGTGGTCGAAGTCCTCGAAGGTGCCCAGGTCCGGGTGGATCGCGTCGTGGCCGCCGGCGGACGAGCCGATGGCCCACGGGCTGCCCACGTCGTGGGGGCCCGCGGTGAGGGAGTTGTTGGGGCCCTTGCGGAACGACTCGCCGATGGGGTGGATCGGCGGGAGGTAGACCACGTCGAAGCCCATCGCGGCCACCGCGGGCAGCCGTTCGGCGGCCGTGCGCAGGGTGCCGGGGACGGGCGGCTCGCCCTCCTTCACGACCGCGCCCTCCGAACGCGGGAAGAACTCGTACCACGAGCCGAACAGCGCCCTCTTCCGCTCCACCAGCAGCGGCAGGGGGCGCGTGGCGGTGATCGGCTCGCGCAGCGGGTGGCGGTCCAGCACGGACGTCACCTCCGGTGCCAGGGCCGCCGCCAGCCGGGCGGCGACCGGGCGGGAGACGTCGCGCAGGGCGTCCACCGCGTCCAGGACCGCCGCCCGTCCCTCGTTCTTGGGGACTCCTGCGGCGGCCCGCTCGTGGAGCGCCGCGCCCTCGGCGAAGGTCAGTTCGGTGTCGATCCCGGCCGGGATCTTGATTCCGGCGTTGTGCCGCCAGGTGGAGATCGGGTCGCCCCACGCCTCGATGCTGTAGGTCCAGCGGCCCTCCGCGTCGGGGGTCACCTCGGCGCCCCAGCGGTCGGTGCCGGGCGCCAGTTCGCGCATCGGGGTCCAGGGGCCGGAGCGTCCGCTGGGGTCGCGCAGCACCACGTTGGCGCCGACCGCGTCGTGCCCTTCGCGGAAGACCGTGGCCGAGACCTGGAAGGTCTCCCCGACCACGGCTTTCGCCGGGCGGCGTCCGCAGTCGACGAGCGGGTTGACGTCCAGTACGGGAATGCGACCGATCATGGGCTCACCTGGGGGCGTTATGGGCGGTTTTGCTCTTTCTATCTGTTCCACAGACCGCTTACGGGTCGCGGGCATGGCCGCTCCTGTCCGCTTTCACTCGGGTGGCGTGACGGTTGTCGTGTGCGGGTGCCCCGGAAGGGCCGTCAGAAAAAGAACCTGCCCACGGGGATGGGAAGGGAAATCCGGTGGAATGTGAACTACCGGTACGTAGGCGCGCACAGGCGTGACGGAGGTGTCGCGGGGGCGGCGGGTCCGGGACTCCGCGCCCTCCCTGCGGCACCGGGTGCCGGTAATGCGGGCGTGTTGTGGCACTGAGTCCCAGCATATGCGTGTACGGGACAGTTCGAGACGCGATTCCCGGTGATGGGGCGAAAAGCACACTGATCCCGCTACCGTCGAGATGTGAAGGCCATTCGTCGATTCTCCGTACGTCCCGTCCTTCCGGATCCCCTACGACCTCTCAGCGACCTTGCGCGCAACCTGCGCTGGTCCTGGCACACCGAGACCAGAGAGCTGTTCCGGGCCGTCGACCCCGACGGCTGGCGGGCCGCCGCCGGCGACCCGGTGCGGCTGCTGGGGGCCGTGCCCCCCGGGCGGCTCCGCGAACTGGCGCAGGACCGCGGCTTCCTGCGCCGCCTCGCCGTCGTCGCCGGCGATCTGCAGGACTACCTGACCGAACCGCGGTGGTACCAGAGGGCGGAGGGCGAACCGCCCGCCGCCGTCGCCTACTTCTCGCCCGAGTTCGGGATCACCGCCGCCCTGCCCCAGTACTCCGGCGGACTCGGCATCCTCGCCGGCGACCACCTCAAGGCCGCCAGCGACCTCGGCGTCCCGCTCATCGGCGTGGGACTGCTGTACCGGCACGGCTACTTCCGGCAGAGCCTGTCGCGGGACGGCTGGCAGCAGGAGCACTACCCCGTCCTGGACCCCAACGAGATGCCGCTGGAACTGCTGCGCGAACCCGGCGGCGCCCCGGCCCGCGTGGACCTGAGGCTGCCCGGCGGGCGCACCCTGCGCGCCCACGTCTGGCAGGCGGCGGTCGGCCGCGTGCCGCTGCTGCTGCTGGACTCGGACGTGGAGGAGAACGCCCCCCGCGAACGGGACGTCACCGACCGGCTCTACGGCGGCGGCAGCGAACACCGGCTGCTCCAGGAGATGCTGCTGGGCATCGGCGGAGTGCGGGCGGTGCGCGCGTACTGCCGCATCACCGGCCACCCCGAACCGGAGGTGTTCCACACCAACGAGGGGCACGCGGGCTTCCTCGGCCTGGAGCGCATCCGCGAACTCAGCGAGCGGGGCGTCCCCTTCGACACCGCCCTGGAGGCCGTGCGCGCCGGGACGGTGTTCACCACCCACACCCCCGTGCCCGCCGGGATCGACCGCTTCGACCGCGACCTGGTGGCCCGCCACCTCGGCGACGACGGCGAACTGCCCGGCGTGGACGTGGAGGAGGTGCTGCGGCTGGGCACGGAGACCTACCCCGGCGGCGCGCCCGGCCTGTTCAACATGGCCGTCATGGGCCTGCGCCTCGCCCAGCGCGCCAACGGGGTCTCCACGCTGCACGGCGCGGTCAGCCGGGAGATGTTCGCCGGGCTGTGGCCGGGCTTCGACGCCGTCGAGGTGCCCATCACCTCCGTCACCAACGGCGTCCACGCCCCCACCTGGACCGCCGACGAGGTGCGGGCGCTGCGCGACGACCCCACCGACGCCGAACTGTGGGACCTCCGCCGCACCCTGCGCGAGCAGCTCGTCCACGAGGTGCGCCGGCGGCTGTACGACTCCTGGCGGCAGCGCGGCGCCTCCCGCGCCGAACTGGGCTGGATCGACGGCGTCCTGGACCCGGAGGTGCTCACCGTCGGCTTCGCGCGGCGCGTCCCCTCCTACAAGCGGCTCACGCTGATGCTGCGCGACCGCGAGCGGTTCATGGGCCTGCTGCTGCACCCGAGCAGGCCGGTCCAGTTCGTCGTCGCGGGCAAGGCGCACCCGGCCGACGACGGGGGCAAGCGGCTGATCCAGGAGCTGGTGCGCTTCGCCGACGACCCGCGCGTGCGGCACCGGATCGTCTTCCTGCCCGACTACGGCATGGGCATGGCGCAGCGGCTCTACACCGGCTGCGACGTCTGGCTCAACAACCCGCTGCGCCCGCTGGAGGCGTGCGGCACCTCCGGGATGAAGGCGGCGCTCAACGGCTGCCTCAACCTCTCGGTGCTGGACGGCTGGTGGGACGAGTGGTACGAGCCGGACTTCGGCTGGGCCATCCCCACGGCGGACGGCGGCACGGTCGGGGACGGGCCGCTCGGCGACGGCCTGGAGGACCGGGAGCGGCGCGACGCCATAGAGGCCGCGGCGCTGTACGAGCTGCTGGAGGAGCACGTCGCGCCCTGCTTCTACGACCGGGGGCCGGCCGGTTCGGGGCTGCCGGAGCGGTGGATCGAGATGGTCCGCCAGACGCTCCGCCGCCTGGGCCCGAAGGTGCTCGCCGACCGGATGGTGCGCGAGTACGTCGAGCGGCTGTACGCCCCCGCCGCCCGCGCCCACCGGGCGCTGGACGTCTCCACGGCGGGCCGGCTGGCCGAGTGGAAGGCGAGGGTGCGGGCCGCCTGGCCGCACGTGGCGATCGACCACGTGGAGTCGGCGTGCGAGTCCGTGGAGCTGGGCGGTTCGCTGGCGCTGCGGGTGAGGGTGGCCCTCGGCGGCCTGGAGCCGGGCGACGTGGAGGTGCAGGCGGTCGCCGGACGGGTGGACGAGTCGGACTCCATCACGGGCGCGGACGCCGTCCGGGTGCCGCTCAAGGCGTCCGACGGGCCCGGGGAGGACGGGAGCTGGCTGTACGAGGGGCCGCTCGCGCTGGACCGCACCGGTCCGTTCGGCTACACCGTCCGCGTCCTGCCCGCGCACCCGCTGCTGGCGAGTCCGGCCGAACTGGGCCTGGTGGCCCTGCCGCCGGACGACCTCGGCGCCCGTGAGGCCGCCGGGGTGCTGATGCGCTGAGCCGCGCGTCCGTCCGCCGCCCTTCCCGGAAGGGCGGCGGACGGACGGCGGGCCGACGGCGGGGAGCCGCGCCGGCGGCCCGGCTCCCCGCGGTGTCAGAAGGTCAGCCTCCAGCTGTCGATGTAGCCGGAGTCGTAGCGGTAGACGTCCTGGACGCGGAGCTTCCAGGTGCCGCTCGCCCTCTCGGAGGAGGCGTCGACGGTGTAGGTCGTCTGGAGGTTGTCGCCCGAGTCCGACGAGGTGTTCTTCAGCCGGTAGGCCGTCCCGTCCGGGGCGACCAGGTCGATGCGCAGGTCGCCGCGGTAGGTGTGGACGATGTTCACGGTCACCTTCAGCGCGGCGGGCGCGTTGCCGGTCCTGGTGACGGCGATCGGGGACTCGACGGTGCCCGGGTCCGGGATCCGGTGGTCGTCGGTGTTCTCGAAGACGTTGTTCCCGGGGTCTCCGGGGTCGCCCCCGCCGTCGTCGGGCCGGGAGCCGACGTTGACCGCGGCCCAGGCGTGGGCGACGGCCTTGTGCTGGACGCTGTCCGCGCCGAACAGGTCGGCCGCGGCCGACAGGGTGGCGGTGCGGGCGCCCGCGTAGTCGGTGGTGGAGGTCATCTTCTCGGTGAGCGCCTTGAACCAGATCTTCTCGGCGGCGGCGATCCCGATGCCGGTCACCGGCTTGTTGTCGTAGGTCGGCGAGTCGTAGCTCACGCCGTTGATCGTCTTGGCGCCGCTGCCCTCGCTGAGCAGGTAGAAGAAGTGGTTGGCCGGGCCCGAGGAGTAGTGGACGTCCACACTGCCGATGCCGGAGTACCAGTAGTCCTTGGAGCTGCCGTCCCTGCTGGGCCTGTCCATGTAGCGCAGCGGGGTGCCGTTGCCGCGGATGTCGATCTTCTCGCCGACCAGGTAGTCGCCGACGTCCGTGCCGTTGGCGGCCCGGAACTCCACGGCGGCGGCGAAGATGTCGGAGGTCGCCTCGTTGAGGCCGCCGGACTCCCCGCTGTACCGAAGGCCCGCGGTGTTGGAGGTGAGGCCGTGGGTCATCTCGTGGGCGGCCACGTCGATGGACGTCAGCGGCTTGGCGTTGCCCGCGCCGTCGCCGTAGGTCATGCAGAAGCAGGAGTCGGTCCAGAAGGCGTTGACGTAGGCGTTGCCGTAGTGGACGCGGGAGTAGGGGGCCTTCCCGTCGCCCCGGATGCCGTTGCGGCCGTGGACCTCCTTGTAGTAGTCCCAGGTCAGGGCCGCGCCGTAGTGGGCGTCCACGCCCGCGGTCTGGCGGTTGGAGGGCAGGCCGTTGCCCCAGGCGTCGTCGGCGTCGGTGAACAGCGTGCCGGTGCCGGAGGTGGCGCCGTTCAGGTCGTAGGTCTTGTGGCCGCCGCGGGCGGCGTCGGTCAGGGTGTACGAGGCGCCCGAGCCGCTGGTGCCCAGGGTGACCCGGCCGCTGTACATGCTCTCGCCGGTGCCGGTGTGGACGCCCTCCCACTCGGCGAGCTTCCTCCCGGTGGCGGCGTCGGTGACGACGTGGAGCTCGCTGGGGGTGCCGTCGTCCCGCGTGCCGCCGACCACCCGCTCCCAGGCGAGCACCGGCCTGCCGTCGGCCGCCCAGATCACCTTGCGGGGGGCGGTGCTGCCCTCGGCGGACGCCTTCCGCGGTTTCTTCGCGGCGGGCGCGTCGGTGGAGGCGACGGCGATCTTCGCCGCGGTGGCCCTGGTGACCTCGGCGATCCTCCCGTCCGGTGACTCCTCGACGACCAGGTCGCCGCCGAGGACGGGCAGGCCGTCGTAGGTGCGCTCGTAGCGGGTGTGGACGGTGCCGTCGGCGTTCCTGACGACGTCGCGGACCTTGAGCTCCTCCCTGGAGCCGAGTCCCAGGGCCCTGGCGGTGGCGTCGCTGCCGGCCTCGGCCTCCTTCAGGAGTCCGGCCCGCTGGGCGGGGGAGAGCTCGACGGCCAGGGCGCCGGGGTCGGGCCTGGCGGCCTGGGCCGCCGGGGCGGCGGTGGAGGTCTGCGCCTGGAGTCCGACGGCCAGGAGAGCCGATGCGGCGACGAGGGCGCCGGCGGCGGAGGCCCGTCTGCGGGGAGTGGATCTGCGTATCACGCTGTGCTCCTCACTGGAGAGCGGTGCAGAGACCGGGGTGCCTGGAGAGGGGTGGGGTTCTCGTGGGGGGATGCCCGTGCACGGCGTGGAGAGAGTGGCACCGGATCCCCGTCCTTGTCAGGGGCAGATCAAAAGAATGGCCGGAATCCGTCCGATGTCGGAAAACCTGCGTTCGCTCAGCGAACGGAAAGGGAACGGCCGGAACACACCGGCGATATGACACGGCGGCAGGCCGGAGGCAAGCGGGACCCCGGCGGCCGGACCCGGAGCCCCGGCCCCCGGCGCGCCGCCGGGGGCCGCCGGGAACCCCGGGCCCGGATCAGGCGAGGCTGTCGCGCCAGGCCCGGTGGAGCCCCGCGAAGCGGCCGGTGCCCGCGATGAGATCGGCCGGCCGGCCGTCCTCGACGATGCGGCCGGCGTCCATCACCAGGACCCGGTCGGCGACCTCCACCGTCGACAGCCGGTGGGCGATCACCATCGCGGTGCGGCCGCGCAGGACCGTGGCCATGGCCTGCTGGACCGCGCGCTCACCGGGCACGTCCAGCGAGGAGGTCGCCTCGTCCAGGATGAGCACGGCCGGATCGGCGAGCAGCGCGCGGGCGAAGGCCACCAACTGCCGCTGGCCGGCGGAGATGCGGCCGCCGCGCTTGCGGACGTCGGTGTCGTACCCCTCGGGGAGGGCGGCGATGAAGTCGTGCGCGCCGATCGCCTTCGCCGCCCGCTCGATCTCCTCCCGCGAGGCGTCCGGACGGCCGATCGCGATGTTCTCCGCCACCGTGCCCGAGAACAGGAACGCCTCCTGGGTCACCATCACCACACCGCGGCGCAGCTCGGGCGCGGCCAGGTCCCGCAGGTCGGTGCCGTCCAGCAGCACCCGTCCCCCGGTGGGGTCGTAGAACCGGGCGAGCAGCTTGGCCAGCGTGGACTTGCCCGCGCCCGTCGCACCGACCACCGCCACCGTCTGGCCGGCCGGGATCTCCAGGTCGAAGCGGGGCAGCACCTCGCCGCCCGTGCGGTAGGCGAAGCTCACGCCCTCGAACACCACCGAGCGGCCGGGGATGCCGGCGGACCGCTCCGGCAGCGGCCGGGGACGGACGGGCTCGGGGACGGAGGGGACCTGGGCCAGCAGCCCGGCGATCTTCTCCAGGGACGCCGCCGCCGACTGGTAGGAGTTGAGGAACATCCCCAGCCGGTCGATCGGGTCGTACAGCCGCCGCAGGTACAGCGCCGCCGCGGCGAGCACGCCCAGCTCCAGCGCGCCGGACGCCACCCGGTGGGCGCCCCAGAGCACGATGGCGGCCACCGCGGTGTTGGCGACCAGCCGGGAGGAGACCACGTAGCGGGCCATCTCCAGGATCGAGTCGCCGTTGAGGCGCAGGTGCCGGTCGTTGAGCCTGCCGAACTCCGCGTCGCCCGCCCGCTCGCGGCGGAACGCCTGCACCGGGCGGATGCCGTTCACCGTCTCCACGAACTTCACGATCACCGCCGCCATGGCCGTGGACCTCCGGCTGTAGACGCGCATCGAGCGGCGCCGGAAGTTCTGCACGAGCAGGGACAGCGGGACGAAGGAGAGCAGCGCCGCGCCGCCCAGGCCGAGGTCGAGCCAGAACAGCATCGCGCAGATGTACACCACCGACAGGATCACGCCCAGCAGCTCCTGCAGGCCCTCGTCCAGCAGCTCGCGCAGCGACTCCACGTCGGTGGTGGCCCGGGAGATCAGCCGGCCGGAGGTGTAGCGGTCGTGGAAGTCCACGCTCAGCGCCTGGGCGTGCCGGTAGATCCGGCCCCGCAGCTCCAGCAGGACGCTCTGGTTGATCCGGGCGGCGGCCCGGACGAAGGCGTACTGCAGACCGCCCGAGGACAGCGAGCACAGCGCGTAGCCGGCCGCCACGACGGCCAGCGGGCCGTGGTCGCCGTCGCGCAGGGCGGGCACGGCGCGGTCGATGGCGTACGCGACCAGCAGCGGCCCGGCCTGCACGGCGGCCTGCTGGAGCAGCAGCAGGACGGCGGCCACGGCCACCCGCGCCCGGTGCGGGCGCAGCAGGGAGCCGAGCAGCCGGCGCGAGGCGCCCTTCGGCGCGGGCAGCGTGTCGCGGTCGAAGGGATCGGACGGCGCGGCGGACCCGCCGCCCTGGCCGTCCGCCTCCTCGGACCCCTCGAAGGGCGGTTCGGTGACGGTGGCGGTCATCGTTCCTCCTGGCGCTGCTCGCCGGACATCAGATGGCGGTACTCGGCGTTGGAGCGCAGCAGCTCGTGGTGGGTGCCGACGGCGGCGATCCGCCCCCGCGACAGCAGTGCGACCCGGTCGGCCAGCAGCACGGTGGAGGGCCGGTGCGCCACCACCAGGGCGGTGGTGCCGGCCAGCACCTCCCGCAGGGCGGCCTCCACCAGGGACTCGGTGTGGACGTCGAGCGCCGAGAGCGGATCGTCCAGGACGAGGAAGCGGGGACGGCCGACCACGGCGCGGGCCAGGGCCAGACGCTGCCGCTGGCCGCCGGACAGGCTCAGGCCCTGCTCGCCGACCTGGGTGTCCACGCCCTGCGGCAGCGCGTCCACGAACTCCCGGGCCTGGGCGACCCGCAGGGCGCGCTCCAGGTCCTCCTCGCTCGCCCCCTCCGCGCCCATCAGCACGTTCTCCCGCACGGAGGCGGAGAACAGCGTGGGCTCCTCGAAGGCGACCGCGACCAGCGAACGCAGCTCGTCGCGGCCCAGCGCCGCGATGTCCCGGCCGTCGAGGGTGATCCGGCCGGACGTGACCTCGTGGAGCCGGGGGATCAGGGCGGTGAGCGTGGTCTTGCCGCTGCCGGTGGCGCCGACCAGCGCCACGGTCTCGCCGGAACGGATGTGCAGGTCGACGCCGTCCAGCACGGGCGGGGCGTCCGGCGGCGCGTCCGGGTGGCGGAAGACCACCCGCTCGAAGCGGATCCCGTCCGCCGGGGCGGGCCGTGCCGCCGGGGCGGACGGCGGGGCGCCCGGCGCGGGGCCGCTTCCGGTGCTGCCGGTGCTGCCGGTGCTTACGGTGAGGGTGTCCGGCGGAACGGGCTCGTCCATCACCTCGAAGTAGCGGTCGGTCGCCGTCGCCGCCTCGTTGCTCATCGCCAGCAGGAAGCCGATCGACTCCACCGGCCAGCGCAGCGCCAGGGCCGTGGTGAGGAAGGCGACCAGGGTTCCCGCCGACAGCTCCCCGTCGGCGACCTGGACCGTGCCCAGCACCAGGGCGGCGCCGATGGCCAGCTCCGGCAGCGTCATGATCACCGCCCAGATGCCCGCCAGCAGCCGCGCCTTGCGCAGCTCGGTGTCCAGCAGCCGGCGGGAGAGCGCCCGGAAGGCGCGGGCCTGGCTGCGGTGGCGGCCGAAGCCCTTGATGATCCGGATGCCGAGCACGGACTCCTCGACGACCGTCGTCAGATCGCCGATCTGGTCCTGCGCCCGGCGCGCGGCCAGCGAGTACCGCGCCTCGAAGACCGAGCAGAGCAGCATCAGCGGCACCACGGGCAGCAGCAGCACCAGGCCCAGCGTCCACTCCTGGACCATCAGGACGCCGAAGCCGACGAGGATGGTGGTGGCGTTGACCAGCAGGAAGGTGAGGGGGAAGGCCAGGAACATGCGCAGCAGCTGGAGGTCCGCCGTGGCGCGGGACAGCAGCTGGCCGCTCGCCCAGCGGTCGTGGAAGGAGACCGGCAGCCGCTGCAGGTGCCGGAACAGGTCCGCGCGCATCGCGGCCTCCACACCGGCCAGCGGACGGGCCACCAGCCAGCGCCGCAGACCGAACAGCAGCGCCTCCAGCACGCCGACGGCCAGCAGCAGCGCGCCGCCCAGCCACACCCCGTCCGTGTCGCGGCGGGCGATCGGGCCGTCCACGATCCACTTCAGGACCAGCGGGATGACCAGGCCCAGGCAGGAGGCGACGACCGCGACGAACGCCGCCGTGAACAGCCGGGCCCGCACGGGCCGCACATAGGGCCACAGCCGCAGCAGGGAGCGGACGGAGGAACGGCCGGCGTCACCCGGGGAGGACCCGGGAGCGGCGGTGCCGGGGGCGGGCGAGTCGGGCAGCGGGGGATCCGTGGCGGTGGCAGACATCACGAGTGAGACTACGGTTCACCCCTGACCGGCCACACTCGGTTTTCCGCCGTAGGACTGACGGCCCACTCCCTTCCGGAACCGGCGGCCCGCCCCCTTCCGGCCCCGTCCGTGCCGCGTCTACCGCTCCGCCCGGCGCAGGTTCCGGATCGCCGGCACCGACAGCAGCGCCGCGCTGACCAGCACGGCCGCCGCGGCGCCCGCCAGCAGCACGGGACGGGCGCCGAACAGGGAGGCGGCCGGACCCGCCAGCGCCTGGCCCACCGGGAGCATCGACAGGGAACCGGCCACCTCGTAGGCGTGGACGCGTCCCCGGACGGCCTCGGGCACCTGGGTCTGCACACTGGTCGCCCACATCACGCCCCAGAACCCGATCGCCGCCCCCGAGACGGCCGTGCACGCCGCGATCGCCGCCGGCGGGAGCTGCGCGCCCACCGCCGCCGGGAAGAGCCCGTAGCCCAGGAGCGCCAGCGCCCCAGCGCGCAGCGGGAGGCGGGGGCGTATGCGCATCGCCAGCAGCCCGCCGACCGCGGTGCCCGCGCCCAGCGCCGAGTTGACCAGCCCGTACGTCCGCTCGCCGTGGCCTGAGATGAGTTCGGTGGCGGTGAGCGGCACCAGGGGCCCCGTGACGGTGACCATCAGCACCATCCACAGGAGGATGACACCCCACATCCAGGTCCGGGACCGGAACTCCCGCCACCCTTCGGCCAGGTCGGCCCGGTAGGACGCCCGCCCTCCCGGCCCGGCCCCCGCCGCGCCGCCCGCCGGGGGCGGCCGCAACAGCACCAGGCACAGGGCGCTCAGGGCGTAGGTGGCCGCGTGGGCGGCGAACACCCCGCCGGCGGAGGACACCGCGACGGCCGTCCCGGCGAGCGCGGGCCCGGCGAGCATCGCCAGGGACTCGGCCGTGCGGACCGCGCCGTTGGCGCCCTGCACGTCCCGCGCCACTTGGGGCAGGACGCGGGCCACGCCGGGCTGGAACGTTCCGGCGGCCACGCCGTTGACCGCGCCGATCAGGCAGATCTGCCAGAGCACCACGTTCCCGGTGAGGAAGAGCACGGCGGTCAGCGACTGGGTGCACACCCGCACCAGATCGGAGCCGACCATCAGGGTCCGGGCGTCGAAGCGGTCCGAGAACACCCCGCCGAAGACGACGAACCCCGCGAAGCAGACGGTGAAGGAGGCCATGGCCAGGCCGATGTGGCCCGCGCCCATCCCGTGGTGGAGCAGGCCCGCGGAGAGCGCGACGGGCAGCATCGCGTCCCCCAGCATGGCGACGGCCCGGGCGGTGAGGAACAGCAGGAGGCCGCGGGACCACAGGCGGCCCGGGAGTCCGCCGCCGGGAACGGGTGCGGGGACGGCGGCGGGGCGGCGGGAGGGGCGGGGTGCTCTCACACCTCGGGGAGTCTGGACTGGACCAATCGGCCGCGTCCAGCGGTTTGCGGGGAGCCACGCTCCGCCGCGGGTTGTCGGTGGGGGCGCCTACGCTGCGCACCATGAGTCAGGCAGAGGTACGAGAGCTGCAGACCGCACTGCACACCGCGTCCGACATCGCCTTCGCGCTGGACGGCGAGCCCTCGGCGGAGCAGACGGCCGCGCTGGTGGACGCGCTGCGCCGGGCGCTGGACGCGGCCCGGGCACTGGGCGACGACCTCGGCGGCACGGGCTGCCGGGAGCATCCGCGCGGGGCCGTGGACCCGCTCTACGGGGACAAGGAGGACCCGCTGCCGCCGGGGTGGGGCAAGTGCCTGCTGTGCAACGACCGGCGCCGCCGGGCCGGCGCGCAGCGGTACGCCGTCCGCTGAGGCGTCCGCCGAGGCAGGAGGCTCGGATGGGCCGCGGCGGGCCGCGGACGGGGGTGCGGGCGGGGCGCCTCAGCGCTCCCCGGTCCGCATCTCGAACCACGTGGTCTTGCCGTGCGACAGCAGGTCCACGCCCCACCGGTCGGAGAGGCGGTCCACCAGGAACAGCCCGCGCCCGCTGACGTCGAGTTCGTGGACGGGCAGCAGGCACGGCAGCCCGCGCGAGGGGTCGCGCACCTCGACGCGGACCAGGCCGCGCCGCCGGTGCATCCTCAGCCCCAGGCTCTGGGCCCCGGTGTGCCGTATGGCGTTGCCCACCAGTTCGGAGACGAGGAGCACGGTGTCCTCGGTGACGGATTCGGGCAGCCCCCACCGGTCCGACAGGGCGGCCCGGGCGAGTCCGCGCGCGGTGCGCGCGGACTCGGGGAGGTTGGGCAGCCGTACTTCCCCGACGGTCGGATCACCGATCCCGCCGGGCGCCGAGGGGGCCGGCCCGTCCTCCGGTGTCGGCGCCGCGCACGCCGTGTCGAGTCCCGCCATGGCCCCATCATGGCCGCCGGGCACCCGCCTCGGGGCCGGACTGAGGGAATCCCCTACCCATCGGGGGAAAGGGGGTTCCGGCGCGCTACGGAGCGCGCCCCGGTTGTGCGCCCCGGGGCGCCGGGACGGGGGGCGCGGGGCGGCCCGCAGGCCGCCCCGCGCGTCCTCGGAGCCCGTCCGGCGGGCCGGACCGTCAGCGGAACTTCGCCTTGCCCGGTCCCTCCTCGACGAAGCTGCGCATGCCGATCTCCCGGTCCTCGGTGGCGAACAGCCCGGCGAACCAGGAGCGCTCGACGGCCAGCCCGGTGTCGATGTCCGTCTCCAGACCGGCGTCGACGCACTCCTTGGCCGCCCGCAGCGCGATGGCCGGCCCCTTGGCCAGCTTCGCCGCCCAGGCGTGCGCCTGCTCGTAGACCTCGGCCGCGGGCACCACCCGGTCCACCAGGCCGATCGCCAGGGCTTCGTCCGCGCGCACATGGCGCCCGGTGAAGATCAGGTCCTTGGCCTTCGACGGGCCGACCAGGCGGGCCAGCCGCTGGGTGCCGCCCGCACCCGGGATCAGGCCGAGCAGGATCTCCGGCTGGCCGAGCCTGGCGTTGTCGGCGGCGATCCGGTAGTCGGCGCACAGCGCGAGCTCGCAGCCGCCGCCCAGCGCGTAGCCGGTCACGGCGGCCACCACCGGCTTGGGGATGCGGGCCACGGCGGTGAAGGAGTCCTGGAGCGCCCGGGACCTGGCGACCATCGCCGCGTGGTCCATCTCGCGCATCTCCTTGATGTCCGCGCCCGCCGCGAACACCTTCTCCCCTCCGTAGAGGATCACGGCCCGCACGTCGTCGCGGTCCGACGCCTCCCCGGCCAGCTCGCGCAGCCGGTCCTGGGTGGCGATGTCCAGCGCGTTCATGGGCGGACGGTCGAGTCGGATGGTGCCGACGCCCTCGGCGACCTCAAGAGTCACAGTCATGCGGGCAGGTTAGCCGCCGTTAACGGTGTGCGGTCCAGGGGCCTCCCCGCCGCCCCCGCCGGGGACGGCGGGAGCCGCCGATCACAGGGGCGCCGATCACGGGGGTGAGGCGAGCGGTTCGAACGGGCACACTCCTGCAAGACCGGGATACGGGGACGGACGGCCGGGACGCCGTGCGGCCGCCGTGTCAGTCCGAGCCGCGAGCCGCCGGAGGCAGAACGTGTCGGATGTGTCGAGCGCACCCGAGCAGCAGGCACGCGCCGGGACGGCGACCGGCGGGCGGACGTCCGCCGGCCCCGCGACGGCGACCGTCTGGCCCGGCCGCCCCCAGCCGCTGGGAGCCCGCCACCACATCGGCCCCGGCGGGGTGGAGGGCACCAACTTCGCGCTGTGGTCGGCCGGCGCCGAGGCCGTCGAGGTCTGCCTCTTCGACGACGACGGCAACGAGACGCGCTGCCCGCTGACCGAGCACACCCACGAGATCTGGCACGGCTTCGTCCCCGGCGTCCGCCCCGGCCAGCGGTACGGCTACCGGGTCCACGGCCGCTGGGACCCCTGGACGGGCGCCCGCTGGAACCCCGCCAAGCTGCTGCTCGACCCGTACGCCCGCGCGGTGGACGGCGAGTACTCCCTGCCGCCGGAGGTCTACGGCCACGTCCGCGACTGGCCGCAGCCCCACCTGGCCGACACCGTCCGCGACGAGCACGACTCGGCGCCGTACGTGCCCAAGGGCGTCGTCGTCGACTCGGCCCTCGGCGCGGGCGCCGACGCCGGTGACGAGTGGATCGACGACCGCCGGCCCAAGGTCCCCTGGGCCGACTCGGTCATCTACGAGCTCCACGTGCGCGGCTTCACCATGCGCCACCCGGACATCCCGCCCGAGCTGCGCGGCACCTACGCCGGACTCGCGCACCCGGCCGCGATCGAGCACCTGACGAAGCTGGGCGTGACGGCCGTCGAGCTGCTCCCGGTGCACCAGTTCGCGCACGAGGACCACCTGCTGCGCCGGGGCCTGCGCAACCACTGGGGCTACAACTCGATCGGCTACTTCGCGCCGCACGCCGCGTACGCCGCGTCCGGCACGCGCGGCCAGCAGGTGGGGGAGTTCCGCCGGATGGTCCGCGCGCTGCACGCCGCCGGAATCGAGGTCATCCTCGACGTGGTCTACAACCACACCGCCGAGGGCAGCGAGTTCGGGCCCACGCTCTCCCTGCGCGGCATCGACAACCGCGGCTACTACCGGCTGGCCGACGACCCCCGCCGCTACGCCGACTACACCGGCTGCGGCAACACCCTCCACGTCGTCCAGCCCCAGGTGCTGCGGCTGATCACCGACTCGCTGCGCTACTGGGTGCAGGAGATGGGCGTGGACGGCTTCCGCTTCGACCTGGCCGCCGCGCTGGCCCGCTCCATGCACGACGTGGACATGCTCTCCCCGTTCCTGGCCGTCATCGCCCAGGACCCGGTGCTGCGCCGGGTGAAGCTGATCGCCGAGCCCTGGGACGTCGGCGCGGGCGGCTACCAGGTCGGCGCCTTCCCGCCGCTGTGGACGGAGTGGAACGACCGCTACCGGGACACCGTCCGCGACTTCTGGCGGGGCGCCCTGCCGGACGTCCGCGACCTGGGGTACCGGCTGTCGGGCTCCAGCGACCTGTACGCCTGGGGCGGGCGGCGGCCGTACGCGTCGGTCAACTTCGTCACCGCGCACGACGGCTTCACCCTGCGCGACCTGGTGAGCTACGAGCACAAGCACAACGAGGCCAACGGCGAGGACAACCGGGACGGCACGAACGACAACCGCTCGTGGAACTGCGGCGCGGAGGGCGAGACCGGCGACGAGGGGATCCTGGCCCTGCGGCGCAGGCAGCTGCGGAACCTGCTCACCACCCTGCTGCTGTCCACCGGGGTGCCGATGCTGGTGGCCGGCGACGAGATGGGCCGCACCCAGGGCGGCAACAACAACGCCTACTGCCAGGACAACGAGACCGGCTGGGTCGACTGGTCGCTGCTGGAGGAGCCCGGCTGGCGGGCCCTGTTCGACCTGGCCTCCCGGCTGATCGCACTGCGCCGCGCCCACCCGGTGCTGCGGCGCCGGGCCTTCTTCTCGGGCCGGGCGTACGGCCCCGAGGGGCTGCGCGACCTGGCCTGGTTCACCGGCGGCGGCAAGGAGATGACCGAACCCGACTGGTACGCCCCCGGCGCCACGCTGGGCATGTACCTGTCCGGCAGGGACATCCCGCAGCGCGACGCGAAGGGCGACCCGGTGGTGGACGACAGCTTCCTGGTCCTCCTCCACGCCGACCACCGCGACGGGGAGTTCCGGCTGCCCGGCCCGCCGTGGGGACGGGCGTACGAGCTGCTCGTGGACACCACGCGGGAGGAGCAGGACGCCGCGCCCGGCACGGTCCACCCGGCGGGCGAGACGGTCGGGGTGCCCGCGCGCTCGGTGCTGGTGTGGCGGGTGCTGCCTCGAGTGGCCCCCGTTCCCCCTGTGGCGGACGATGCGGCCGGTTAGGGTGTGCGCGTCACGACCGCACAACGGGAGGAACGTTTCTCGATGGCCGACATCGAAGCTGCGCGCAAGGCTTTCGACCGGTTCGACGTGGACAAGGACGGCCTGATCACCGCGGCCGAGTTCCGGCAGGTCATGGGCGAGATGGGCGACTACCACGTCACCGTGGAGCTGGCCCAGACCCTGATAGACCAGCACGACGGCAACGGTGACGGCCTGCTCTCCTTCGAGGAGTTCTGGGCGGCGCGCCAGAAGGCCGGCTCGGCCGCGTAAGGCGGGACGGGCCCCTGCGGCGGGGCGGTCGTCACCGGACCACCGGTGACGACCGCCCCGCCTTCTTTTCCAGCACACACCGCGGAAGCCGCCACGGGCCGTCCACCGGCCGGCGCGGAGGCTTCCGCGACCCCGCCGCGCGTCCGGCCTCCCCACGGGGCGGGGCGCGCGGCCCGAACCGGAGGACTGCGATGCGCGCTTCGCGCATGACCCCCCACCGCACAACGAACCGACTCCCCCGTACGACGACCCTGCCGGCCGTGGCGCTGCTGTGCCTCGCGCCGGCCCTGACCGCCGCGCCCCCCGCGGACACCGCCGCCGAACCCGTCCACACCTGGACGGCGGACCTGACCGTCGTGGACGCGGACGACACCGGCGTCCGCCACACCGACGGGGCGCTCCGGACGACGGGCGCCGAACCCCTCGACGGCTCTGCCCGGGCCGGGGGCGGCCACGGCGTCCAGGTCCTCGCGCCGCACGCGCTCGACCGGCCGGCCGACCGGGTATGGGCCGAGCCCGCCGCCGACGTGCCCGGCGGCGCCGCGATCACCGTGGAGGTCCGGGGCCGCGACGGCGGCGCGGACCCCTGGACCGAGTGGCGCGAGGCGGGCGACGACGAGACCACCGCGGCCCTCCTCCCGCGCGCCGTCACCGAGGTCGAGGTCCGGCTGACCCTGACGGACGCCACGGGGAGACTGGCGGTGCGCGGCCTGGAGCTGAGCGCCGACACGGACCCGGACGCCCCGCGGGAGACCGCGGCCGCGGCGGCGTACACCGCCCGGGTCTTCGCCACCCGTGAGGGCCTGGTCGGCCACACCACCGCCAACGGGCACGTCATCCGGCCCGACGACCACTTCGTGGCCCTGCCCTCGCGGCGGGGGCTGTCGCGCAAGGGCGGCCGGGAGTACTCGGTGCGGGTCTGCGGCCCGGTCCGCTGCGAGACGGCCCCCGTGTGGGACGTCGGCCCCTGGAACATCCGCGACGACTACTGGAACCCCTCCTCGGTCCGCGAGACCTTCCGCGACCTGCCGCGGGGCAGGCCTCAGGCCCAGGCGGCCTACCAGGACGGCCACAACGGCGGACGGGACGGCTTCGGCCGCCGCGTGCTCAACCCGGCCGGCATCGACCTCGCCGACGGCACCTTCCACAATGTCGGACTGCGGGACAACGGCTGGGTGACGGTCACCTTCCTGTGGACCACGCGGTCCGCCCCGGCCTCCGCCGGGGACACGGCCGGAGACGGCTGAGACGCCCTCCGGGCCCGCCCGGGCCGGCGGCGCACGCGCCGGCCCGGGCGGGCCCGCCGCCGCGGGGAACCCGCCGACCGCCCGGCGCACCGGAAGCGCCCGCCCCACCCGACGGCACTCCATGGCTTTTGTCCCTCTTATTGCGCTTTGTTGCGCTTCGCGGTTTTCCCGGGGGAGCGCAGGGCACTCGCCCGGCATGGCTCACACGGACGTACAGGAGATCCTCAGGTCTCTGAAGGACGTCGACTTCCCGGCCGACAAGGACGAACTGCTGCGGGCCGCGCGGACCGGGGGCGCCTCCGACGAGGCCATCAAGGCGCTGCGCGCCATCCCGCAGGAGCGGTACGACAACCGCGACGAGGTGGCTCGCTCGGTCCGGGTCGACCCCGACTCCGACCTCGGCCACAGCGCCTCGCAGCACGCAGAGCAGGCGCGCAAGGGCGGCAAGCCGGGCCTCTCGCAGCACCTGAGGGACGCGCCCAAGCCCCCCGTGGAGGACGAACTGGACCGCTGAGGACGGCCGGGAACGGCCGGCGGCACACGTGCACGACGACCGGGCGGAGCAACCGAAGGGAGGAACCTCCGTGAGCAGGAAGATGGAGGGCGACGAGGACCAGAAGCGCGCGGCGGCGCGGGAGGCCGAACGCGCCGGCGAGCAGCCCAGCGCGCACGGCGAGACGACCGGCGCGTCCAAGCAGCGCACGCACCTCACCGGCCGGTCCTCGATCACCCACGAGGAGAAGCTGGAGACCCGCCACCAGGGCAAGCAGGGATCACGGAGCCCCGAGGGCGGCGGCGCCCGGCCGGCCGGGGACACGGGCCGCACGTTCACCGGGCGCGGCGCACCGCCGTACGGCGAGGAGCACGAGAAGGTCTTCCGCGCCCTGACGGCCGAGGAGGAGAAGAACCCCGACGGGGCCGTCCACCTCCAGGACGTCTCCCGCGCGGCGGGCCTGCCGGAGGAGAGGACCCGGGTGCTGCTCCACGACCTGGTGACCGTCCACAGGCTGGCCACCGAGGTCCAGGAGGGCGGCAGCCCCGACCTCGGCCCCCGCTACGAGACCAAACCCCGCCGCTGACCCCCTCCCGCGCACCCGTGCCCCGGGACCGCCGGGAGGGGAGGAGCAGTCCCCGACGGTTCGGCCAGGTGCCGCGGGGACGAGCGTGGAGGCGACCGACCGCGGCGGCGTCTCCGCGCGCCCCGGCCGGCCGGCCCGCAGCCGGGAGCGGCGAGCCGGCCATCCGGAGTGCCGCCCGGCCGCGCCGCCGGCGCGCGGACCGGGGAGGCCGCTCCGGGGCGCCCGGCGGAACGCCCTACGCTGAGGGCCAGGCAGCCACGGAGGGGAACGCATGAACGACGCCAGGACCGGCGGGCCCGGCAGACCCGTCCCGGCGCACGACTCCCTGCGGGACCAGGTGGCGAAGGCCCTCCGCGCCGCCCTGATGGCGGGCGAGCTGCGGCCCGGCACGGTCTACTCCGCTCCAGCCCTGGCCGCCGAGTACGGGGTCTCGGCCACCCCCGTCCGCGAGGCCATGCTGGACCTGGCCCGGGAGGGACTGGTGGAAACCGTCCGGAACAAGGGATTTCGGGTCACCGAGGCGACCGAACGGGACCTGGACGACTTCACCGAGGTCCGCGCCCTGATAGAGGTCCCCACCGTCGGCCGGATCGCCCGGGAGGCGGACCCCGGGCGGCTGGAGGAGCTTCGGCCGGTCGCCGAGGAGACCGCGGCCGCGGCCCGCGCCGGCGACCTCGCCGCCTTCCTGGACGCGGACCACCGCTTCCACCTGGGCCTGCTCGCCCTGGCGGGCAACCCCCGCCTGGTCGACACGGTGGCCGACCTGCGCCGGCGCTCCCGCCTCCACGGGCTCGGCGGCTTCGGCGGGACGCGGGTGCTGGTGGAGTCCGCGCGGGAGCACGGCGAACTGCTGGACCTGATCCTCGCGGGCGACGCGGACGCGGCCGAGGCGTGCACGCGCCGCCACCTCGCCCGTGTCCGCTCCCTGTGGGCGGCCCGCCGCCACCCGGAGAGGACGCCCGCCGGCTGACCGCGCCTTTCCGGACCGGGCCGGCGGTGCGCCCGGCAGCGGTGCGGCGCGGCGGCCGTGGCCGCCGCGCCGCGGGCGCGGTGTTTCCGGACGACCGGAGTCAGCCCGCGCTGCAGGAGACCGTCGGCCAGGTCCAGTTGCCGTTGTGCTGGATGGTGACGCCCCAGTTGTTGCCGCTGCCGTTCGGTCTGGCGGTCAGGACCTGGCTGCTGGGCCAGGAGGCGGAGATGTTCCAGGTCGAGATGATCCTGGCGGGGGACGGGACGTTCATCGTCACGGTCCAGTTGCTGGAGCCGGACACCGAGACGTTGAGGTTGTACCGGTCGTTCCAGCGCTCGCCCGCGGACAGGGTCGCGGTGCAGCCACCGCCGCCACCGCCACCACCACCGCCACCACCGGTGCCGCCGTCACCGCCGCCGCCACCGGTGCCGCCCAACGTGATGTTGGAGCTGCCGCTGCTCTGGTAGCCCTCGGTCGCCATGATCATGTAGTCGTGGGTGCCCAGGTTCATGCCGGCCCGGGCCCACGCGTCGAAGTGGTTGCCGGTGGTGATGGTGCCGCCGGTCCGCTTCTGCTGCCGGACGCTCCAGTACTGCTTGAAGGTCTTGGTCCCCTCGATGGAGGGGGCGTTGTACCGCGTCGTCTCGTAGATGTCGTACGTGCCGCCGTCGCTGGTGACCGTGCCCTTGAAGGTCCCGGTGGGCCGGTAGGTGCCCCAGTTGTCGACGATGTAGTACTCCACCAGCGGGTTCCTCGACCATCCGTAGAGGGTCAGGTAGGCGTTGCCGGAGGGGTTGAAGCTGCCCGAGTAGGTCACGGTGCGGCGTCCGCCGGTGCTCCAGCCCTTGCCGATGACGAAGTTGCCGGTGTTCCGCCACGAGGTGCTGTAGTTGCCGCCCGATCCCAGGGTCGCGGAGACCGTGCCGGGGGCGTCGGTCCAGAACGAGTAGAAGTACCCGTTGTGGGTGCCGGTCTGGTTCGAGGTGACGGTCTGGGCGTGGGCGGTGCCGGGCGGGAGCATCAGAGCCGCGGCCAGCACGGCGCACGCGCCGCCGACGAGGAGCCTGAGGCGGCCGAGCCCGCGGGTCCTCGGCAGCAGCCGGACGCGTCGTAAGCCGCGTCTCTTCCGGTGGGCGGGGGCGTCGTTCACGTGCGTGCCTCCTCTTCGTGAGGGCCGGAGGCGGTGCCGGGCGGCGTGTGCGCGGCCCGGCGGCGCTCCGGCGGCCGGAGCGGGACGGCTGCCGCCGCGCTCCGGCGTCCTGCAACCACAGTGGGGTCGGCCGGTCGTCGCGCGGCCGAAGGGCCGGGCCGCCGCAGAGGGCCCGGATCGACGGCGATGGGGTCCGTCGACGCCGACAGTGTTGATTCGCCCCATCGGGTTGTCAATAGTTTTCGCAAAGATTACGAAAACACTGCGCCGCTCAGGGGTGTCCGGAAGGAAGCGTCATAGCTGTTCAGCGGATTATCAAAGGCGTTGAAGCCCGGAATCGGCTCCCTGTTCTCTCGTCGCGGGAGTCAAGATCGGAGCCAACGTTGTCGAAACTTCCGGAAGTTTTCCGGACTGTTCCGCGCGAGGCGGGGCAGGACGGAAGGGAACAGAACCGCGGCCGAGGACTCCGCACGGCAACCCCGCCCCCGGATCGCTCCCGGGAAACGGACGGGCGGCTCGCAGCGGCCCCTCGGGACCGCCGGCGAGCCGCCCGGGGCCTGCCTCTCAGCACTCGATGACGTTGACCGCCAGCCCGCCGCGCGCGGTCTCCTTGTACTTGACCTTCATGTCCGCGCCCGTCTCCTTCATCGTCTTGATGGCCTTGTCCAGCGAGACGTGGTGGCGGCCGTCGCCGCGCAGGGCCATCCGGGCGGCGGTGATCGCCTTGACCGCCGCCATGCCGTTCCGCTCGATGCAGGGGATCTGGACCAGGCCGCCCACGGGGTCGCAGGTCAGGCCCAGGTTGTGCTCGATGCCGATCTCGGCGGCGTTCTCCACCTGCTCCGGGGAGCCGCCCAGGATCTCCGCGAGACCGCCCGCGGCCATGGAGCAGGCGGACCCCACCTCGCCCTGGCACCCGACCTCGGCGCCGGAGATGGAGGCGTTCTCCTTGAACAGCAGGCCGATGGCCCCCGCCGCCAGCAGGAACCGCACCACCGTGTCGTCGTCGGTGCCGGGGACGAACTCCATCGCGTAGTGGAGGACGGCCGGGATGATGCCGGCCGCGCCGTTGGTGGGGGCGGTGACGACCCGGCCGCCGGAGGCGTTCTCCTCGTTGACCGCCATCGCGTAGAGCGTCACCCACTCCATGGCGTGCGCCGCCGGATCGCCCTCGGCGCGCAGCCGGCGGGCCGAGGCGGCGGCGCGGCGGCGGACCTTCAGCCCGCCGGGCAGGACGCCCTCCCGCGTCATGCCGCGGGCCACGCAGGCCCGCATCACGCCCCAGATCTCCAGCAGGCCCGCGCGGATCTCCTCCTCCGTGCGCCACGCCTTCTCGTTCTCCAGCATCAGGGCCGAGACCGACAGGCCCGTCTCGCGGGCGGTGCGCAGCAGCTCGTCGCCGGTGCGGAAGGGGTACCTCAGCGCGGTGTCGTCGAGCTTGATGCGGTTCTCGCCGACGGCGTCCTCGTCCACCACGAAGCCGCCGCCGACCGAGTAGTAGGTCTTCTCCAGCAGTACGCCGCCGTCGGCGCCGTACGCGGTCAGCGTCATGCCGTTGGCGTGGTACGGCAGCGAGCGGCGGCGGTGGAGCACCAGGTCGGCGTCCGAGTCGAAGGCGATCTCGTGCCCGCCGCCCGGCCCGGCCCCCAGCAGCCGCAGCCGGCCCGACCGGCGGACGCGCTCGACCTCCTCGTCGGCCGTCTCGACGTCCACGGTGCGGGGCGAGTGGCCCTGGAGGCCCAGCACCACCGCCTTGGGGGTGCCGTGGCCGTGGCCGGTGGCGCCCAGGGAGCCGTACAGCCCGGCCCGGAGCGAGACGGTGCGGTCCAGCACGCCCTCCTTCTCCAGGCGGCGCGCGAACATCCCGGCCGCCCGCATGGGCCCCACGGTGTGAGAGCTGGACGGGCCGATGCCGATGGAGAAGAGGTCGAAGACGGAGATGGCCACGACGGCGGACTCCTTTGTCTGCTCGTGGGTGTGCTCGCCGGGTGGGCGAGTGCGTGCGTCCGCGGGTGCGCGGGTGTGGTCCGTCCGGGTGCGCCGCCGGTCGGGCGGCGCACCCGGCGAGGGGCCGGATCTGCCCTGCGGGCGTCCTACAGACCCGGGTACAGCGGGTGCTTCTCGGCCAGGGCCGTCACCCGGGCGGCCAGCGCCTCGGCCTTGTCCTTGTCGAAGGACGGCTTGAGCGCCTCGGCGATCACGTCCGCGACCTCGCGGAAGTCGTCGGCGGTGAAGCCGCGCGTGGCCAGTGCCGGGGTGCCGATCCGCAGGCCCGAGGTGACCATCGGCGGGCGGGGGTCGTTCGGGATGGCGTTGCGGTTGACGGTGATGCCGATCTCGTGGAGGCGGTCCTCGGCCTGCTGCCCGTCCAGCTCGCTCTCCCGCAGGTCGACCAGGACCAGGTGGACGTCGGTGCCGCCGGAGAGGACGGCCACGCCCGCCTCGGCCGCGTCGGGCCGGGTCAGCCGCTCGGCGAGGATCTTCGCGCCCTCCAGCGTGCGGCGCTGGCGGTCCTTGAACTCCTCCGTCGCCGCGATCTTGAAGGCGACGGCCTTGGCCGCGATGACGTGCTCCAGCGGGCCGCCCTGCTGGCCGGGGAAGACCGCGGAGTTGATCTTCTTGGCGTACTCCTGCTTGGACAGGATCACCCCGCCGCGCGGCCCGCCCAGCGTCTTGTGGGTCGTGGTGGTGACCACGTCCGCGTACGGCACGGGGTTGGGGTGGAGCCCGGCGGCCACCAGGCCGGCGAAGTGCGCCATGTCCACCATCAGCAGCGCGCCCACCTCGTCGGCGATCCGGCGGAAGGCGGCGAAGTCGAGCTGCCGCGGGTACGCCGACCAGCCGGCGATGATCAGCCGGGGGCGGTGCTCCTTCGCCAGCCGCTCCACCTCCTCCATGTCCACCAGGCCGGTGGAGGCGTCGACGTGGTAGGCGACCACGTTGTAGAGCTTGCCGGAGAAGTTGATCCGCATGCCGTGGGTCAGGTGGCCGCCGTGGGCCAGGTCCAGGCCCATGATGGTGTCGCCCGGGTCGAGCAGGGCGAACATCGCCGCGGCGTTGGCCTGGGCGCCCGAGTGCGGCTGGACGTTCGCCGCCTCGGCGCCGAAGAGGGCCTTCACCCGCTCGCGGGCCAGGTCCTCGGCCACGTCGACGTTCTCGCAGCCGCCGTAGTAGCGGCGCCCGGGGTAGCCCTCGGCGTACTTGTTGGTGAGGACCGAGCCCTGGGCCTGGAGGACGGCGACCGGAGCGAAGTTCTCCGACGCGATCATCTCCAGGGTGGACTGCTGGCGGCGCAGCTCGGCGTCGACGGCCGCGGCGACGTCGGGATCGACCTCGTGCAGGGAACTGTTCAGAAGCGACATCGGATCTTTCCGATCGTGGTGTGCTGGACGGCGGACGCCGGGACGGGGCGGGGCCGTCCCGGACGGATCACTCGTGGGTGAAGGCGGCGTACTCGTCGGCGGAGAGCAGGTCCCCCGGCTCCTCCGACACCCTCACCTTGAACAGCCAGCCGCCCTCGAAGGGGGCGGAGTTCACCAGCGCCGGATCGTCCACCACGTCCTGGTTGACCTCGGTGACCTCACCGGAGACGGGCGAGTACAGGTCGCTGACCGACTTGGTCGACTCCAGCTCGCCGCAGGGTTCGCCCGCGGTGACCGTGGCGCCGGCCTCGGGGAGCTGGACGTAGACGACGTCACCGAGCGCGTTGGCGGCGTGCTCGGTGATGCCGACCGTCGACACACCGTCCTCGGCGGGCGACACCCACTCGTGCTCCTTGCTGTAGCGCAGCTGCTGGGGGTTGCTCATGACGTGATTCTCCTGGTCAGAAGTGGTTGGTGAGAAACGGGTCTTGCCAGGTGGGACGGCGGGGGCAGGGCCCGCCCCGCCGCGGCGGTCAGCGTCCGCGCCGGTAGAACGGCAGCGCGACGACCTCGTACGGCTCATGCGTACCGCGGATGTCCACGCACACACCCTCCGTGCCCGGCGCGGCGTGGGAGGCGTCCACGTACGCCATCGCGATCGGCTTCCCGAGGGTGGGGGAGGGGGCCCCGGAGGTGACCTCGCCGATCACCGTCCCGCCGGCCGTGACCACGGGGTACCCGGCGCGCGGCACCCGGCGGCCGGAGGCGACCAGGCCGACCAGCTTCCGCGGCGGGTTCTCCTCCGCCCGGCGGGCCGCGGCCTCCAGGGCGGCACGGCCGGTGAAGTCGCCGGGCTTGTCGAACTTCACCACGCGGCCCAGCCCGGCGTCGAAGGGGGTGGTGGCGCGGGTCAGCTCGTGCCCGTACAGCGGCATGCCCGCCTCCAGCCGGAGCGTGTCGCGGCAGGACAGCCCGCACGGCACCAGGCCCGCGTCCGCGCCGGCCTCGGTCAGCGCCTCCCACAGCGTCCGCGCGTCGCCGGGGGAGACGAACAGCTCGAAGCCGTCCTCGCCGGTGTAGCCGGTGCGGGCGATCAGCGCCTCCACGCCCGCGACCGTGCCGGGCAGCCCGGCGTAGTACTTCAGCCCGTCCAGGTCGGCGTCGGTGAGCTTCGCCAGGACGCCGGGCGAGGCGGGGCCCTGGACGGCCAGCAGGGCGTAGGCGTCGCGGTCGTCCCGCACGGCGGCGTCGAAGCCGTCGCGGCGCTCGGTGAGGGCGTCCAGGACCACCTGGGCGTTGGCGGCGTTGGCGACGACCAGGTACTCCTCGGGCGCGAGCCGGTAGACGATCAGGTCGTCGAGGATGCCGCCGGAGGCGTCGCAGATCATGGTGTAGCGGGCCCGGCCCACCGGGACGGCGGACAGGTGCCCGACCAGGGCGCGGTCCAGCAGCTCGCCGGCCTGCGGACCGGTGACGGCGATCTCGCCCATGTGGCTCAGGTCGAACAGGCCGGCGCGGGTGCGGACGGCGTTGTGCTCGTCGCGCTCGCTGCCGTAGCGCAGCGGCATCTCCCAGCCGGCGAAGTCCGTCACGGTGGCGCCCAGGGCGCGGTGGACGGCGTCGAGGGGGACGCGTCGGGGGGATCGGGGGGAATCGCTCATGGCTGTTGCTCCCAGGCGGGTGGCGTGGACAGGTCCGGTGAACGGCGGGGAGGGACATCCTCCCCATCTGTCATCGGAACCTGAGAGGTTCGCCACGAGCCCGCCCGGGCGGACCACGGCTTGCACCTTGGGTGGGACGCCCGCCGGGAGGGGGCGCCCGCTTTTCAGATGTGCCTCGTCCGCGCGGTATCGGGGCCTGAGAGATTCAAGGGAGGACTTGCTCCTTCGGCGCCCCGGTACCCGCCGTGACCGGCGGCTGTCGGGGACTCTCCCGCGCGGACTCGAACGGCCGGTATGCAGTTGGCGCGGACATCATCGCACGCCCGGCGCGCCGGGGGGAGGCGGGCCGCGCGACGGTGGAAGGGTGGGGAGGAGGGAGGGGCGCCGGGAGGTCCGGTGGTCGGCCGCCTTGTCCGCCGTCGCCCTTCTTGACACGCTCTGGGGGAGCCGTGGGGCGCGTGGCCGACAGCGGGAGGACGTACCGGTGAGCAGTCCGGAGAGTGCTTGTACGGCGCACGGTGGAGCGGTGCCCCGGGGGGTGCCCGCGTCCGCGCGGGCCGGGGGGCGCGACCTGCGCGGAACCGCCGGGGTGCGTGTCCTGCGCTTTCCCGCCGGCGACCGGGTGGTGGTCTCCGGCCTGCCGGGCAGCGGCAAGTCCACCCTGATCCGGCGCGTGGTGGCCGCCGGCGAGAGGGTGCGCCGGATCGACTCCCAGGACATGCGGGAGCGCTGGGAGCGGCGGCTGCCCGCCCGGCTGCCCTACGCCGTCTACCGCCCCCTGGTCCGCGCCGCGCACTACCTGTCGCTGTGGCGGGCCCTGGCCTCGGACGCCGGCGTGGTGGTGCACGACTGCGGCACCCAGAGCTGGGTGCGCCGCTGGCTGGCGAGGGACGCCCGGCGGCGCGGCCGGGCCCTGCACATGGTGCTGCTGGACGTGCCGCCCGAGGTGGCGCTGTCCGGGCAGGCGGCGCGGGGACGGGGGGTGTCGGCGTACGCGTTCGCCCGGCACCGGCGGGCGGTGGGGCGCCTGGTGGCGGAAGTGGAGTCGGGGCGGCCGCCCGCCGGCTGCGTCTCGGCGGTGCTGCTGGACCGCCCGGCGGCGGGGGCGCTGCGCGGCATCGTCTTCGAGGGCGTTCGGGACGAGAACGACGAGAACGACGGGGGCGGGGACGACGGCGGGGGCGGGGACGGGACCGGGCGCCGGAGTGCGGATAGTGTTCCGGTATGACCATCCCGCAGCAGTACGGACCGGGGCACGGCGGCGGCTGGCCCGGAAACGAGCTGGAGGAGACCCTCGCCGCGTCGGTCGGCGTCCCCGGAGCGGGCGCCCGGTTGCTGGAGGTGCTCGGCCGCAGCAGCCTGTGGGTGCCGCTGCCCGAGGGCGGCGGCCCGGACAGCCCCAACCTGGACCTGCCGACCGTCCAGCTCGACGGGGCGCCGTACGTCCCGGTCTTCAGCTCCGAGCAGCAGTTCCTGCAGTGCGCCGGCTCGCACCTGCCCTTCGCCGTCGCGCCCGCCCGCGAGTTCGCCCGCGGCCTGCCGCCGCAGGTCGGCATCGTGATCAACCCCGAGGGCACCGTCGGCGCCCCCATCCCCCCGCCGGCCGTGGCCGAGCTGTGCCGCGAGGGCGGCGCCGAGGGTGTGCCGGGCGTGGCGAGCGGCGCCCGGGTGAGGCTCTTCGAGCCCGACTGGCAGGAGGAGCCGGTGGACTTCCTGGCCGCGGCGGCCGGGGAGTTCGCGGGGCTGCCGCAGGTGCGCACCGCGCGCCGGGGCCTGGCCAGCATCGAGGGCGACCCGCCCGCGCTGTTCGTCGGGGTGGAGCTGGACCTGCTGGACCCGGAGGCGCGGGCCGCGGCGCACGGCGCCCTGGGCCGGGCGCTGGGCCGGGAGCCGGTGCGGTGGCCGGTGCAGATGGTCCTGCTGGACGCCGCCCAGGATCCGGTCGTGGACTGGATGAGGGAGTGCGTGCGGCCCTTCTACACGCGCGATCCGCAGCCGTACTGACTGCTGACGCCCGCCGCGGCCCCCGGCCGGACAACCGTTCCGAGTGTTCGCACGGGTGGGCGAATGAGTGGTCCCGGCCCTGTCCGGTCCGGACCGTAAGCTGGTTGGATGTCGGGGGCGGGACGCGCGCGGCCCGGTGCGGAAGACCGCGGGAGAGCGCGGAGGACCGCGGGGAACCGCAGAGGACCAGGAAGACAGAGCGCGGAGTACGAGAAGGGGCGGCCCACGTGAGCGCGGGTGGAAGCGTCGATCAGCTGCTGCATCAGGTGGCGCCCGGACGGTACGACACCTACGAAGCGCTGCTGCACGCCCTCGCCGAGGGCCGGGTGTGGATGCTGCTGTGGCACGGACGGGCCGGCTCCCCCGACGCCCAGTACGGGAACATGGAGGTCGCCGGGCACGGCTACGCGCCCTGTGTGACCTCCGCCCGGGAGCTGGCGGCCTCCGGCTGGACCAGGGAGCACGAAGTGGTCGGCGGCCGGGAGATCGCCGCCGCCCTCTTCCCCGACCGCTGGGGTCTGTGGCTCAACCCGCACGCGCCCGGCGGCGGCGTCGGCATCCCCTGGCTCGACCTGCGCCGGATCGCCGGCGGGCTGGACCGGCTGCCCGCCGGGCCGCTGCGCATCGGCGAACCGACCGTGGACGTCCCGCACTTCTACGCCCAGCTCGTCCAGAACGCCCACCGCACCCCCGCCGTGCGCACCCTGCGCCGCGCCTGGGTGCAGCCCGCGCTGGGCGCGCCGTACCTGGTGATCGGGCTCGACCTGTACGACGACGGCCCGCAGGCGGTGGAGTCGGTGCGGTCGATGATGGAGCGTTCGGTCGCCTCGGTGCCCGACGGACTGGCGGTCTCCACGGTCGCGATGTCGGACGAGTACGACCCGGTCGCCATGTGGCTGCGGGCCAACTCCCGCCCCTTCTTCGACCGCGACGCCCACCAGGGCGCGGCTCCCGCCGCCGCTCCCGGCCACGGTTACGGATACCCTCGGTCCTACTGACGTCGCCCGGTTCCCGACGCCCCGTCAGGTGGGGTTGTGGCGCGGATCATTGTTTCGCCCGTGTTACTCCGCGATGACCTGCGGCGTTGCCGTTCGCCTGGCATGGTCTCAGGTCTATATCGCCGACATGCGGACAGTTCACACCGCTGTTTGGACGCAGTACTGTTCGGGCGACCATCAGTCTGACCGTCACCGACCCCCTGAGGTGGAACATGCGAATAACCAGTTCCAGGGTCGTCCAGACGATCGCGGCCGCCCTCGCGGTTGGTGTGATCGCCACTGGATGCGCCAGTGAACGAGGCAAGGACGACGGAGAAGGAGGGGACACCTTCGTCTTCGGCGCCGCGGGCGACCCGGCCTCCCTGGACCCGGCACTGGCGAGCGACGGTGAGACGTTCCGGGTCACCCGCCAGGCGTTCGAGGCCCTGATCGAGCACGAGCCGGGCGGCACCAAGCTGGTCGGCGGTCTCGCCGAGTCGTGGGACAGCGACAAGACCGGCACCAAGTGGACCTTCAACCTCCGCAAGGGCGTGAAGTTCCACGACGGCGAGAAGCTGACCGCCGAGGCGGTCTGCAAGAACTACGACCACTGGTTCAACTGGACCGGCACATACCAGAACAGCGCGGTCTCGTACTACTGGCAGACCATCTTCGGTGGCTTCGCCAAGAACGAGAGCAAGGACGCCCCCAAGGCCAACTACAAGGGCTGCACCGCGAAGGACGAGCTCACCGCCGTCATCGAGGTGCACGAGCCCTCCGCCAACCTGCCGGGCGGCTTCTCCCTCCAGGCCGTCGCCATCCACTCGCCGAAGGCCATCGACGCCTACAAGAAGCAGGAGGCGACCGGCGAGGACGACGCCATCACCTACCCGAAGTACAGCCAGGAGGCCGGTACGGTCGCCGGCACCGGTCCCTTCAGGATCGTCGACTGGGACAAGGGCAACAACGAGGTCACCCTGGAGCGCTTCGACGACTACTGGGGCGAGAAGGCCGGTGTGAAGAAGCTGGTCTTCCGCACCATCGCCGAGGAGTCCGCGCGCCGCCAGGCCCTGCAGGCCGGCAACATCGACGGCTACGACCTGGTCGCCCCCGCGGACGTGAAGACCCTCGAGAAGGAGGGCTTCCAGGTCCCGGTCCGCGACGTGTTCAACATCTTCTACATGGGCTTCTCGCAGGAGGCGAACAAGGCCCTGAAGAAGAAGGAGGTCCGCCAGGCCATCGCGCACGCGATCGACCGGGAGAACGTCGTCAAGACCCAGCTGCCCGAGGGCGGCAAGGTGGCCACGCAGTTCGTGCCGGACACCGTGGACGGCTACTCGGACAAGGTCACCACCTACCCGTTCGACACCGACAAGGCCAAGGACCTGCTGAAGAAGGCCGGCGAGGAGAAGCTCGCGGTCGACTTCTGCTACCCGACCGAGGTGACGCGCCCCTACATGCCCGCCCCGGTGGACATGTTCGAGCTGATGAAGGCCGACCTGGAGAAGGCCGGCATCAAGGTCAACCCCAAGCCCATGAAGTGGGCCCCGACCTACCTCGACGCCACCGAGAACGGCACCTGCGACCTGCACCTGCTGGGCTGGACCGGTGACTTCAACGACGCCTACAACTTCATCGGCACCTGGTTCGCCGGCTACGACAAGCAGTGGGGCTTCCGCGACGACAAGGTCTTCGACGCCATGAAGGCCGCCGAGAGCGAGCCGGACGTCGCCAAGCGGGTCGAGCTGTACAAGAAGGCCAACGAGGTCGTCGTGGACTACCTGCCGGGCGTCCCGATCTCCTCGTCCCCGCCGTCCATCGCGTTCGCCAAGGACGTCAACCCGCCGAAGGTCTCCCCGCTGACGCAGGAGAACTTCGCCGAGGTCTCGTTCAAGTAAACGCCTGATCGCGCAGGTCCGCCCGGCCACGGCAATCCTGTGGCCGGGCGGACCTGACTGTGAGCAAGAAAGGGGCATCGCGGGGTGTTGCGTCTCGTAGCGCGAAGACTGCTGCAACTCATACCGACCCTGCTGGGTCTGTCCGTTCTGCTGTTCCTCTGGCTGAACCGACTGCCCGGCGGACCCGCGGCGGCCATGCTCGGAGAGCGCGCCACCGCCGCCGACAAGGCCCGCATCGAGGCCGCTCTCGGACTGGACCAGCCGGTGTGGGTCCAGTACGGCCGCTTCCTGAAGCGGCTCTCCGAGCTGGACCTGGGCATCTCCACCCAGACCGGGCGGCCGGTGTGGGACGAGTTCACCCGGGCCTTCCCCGCCACGGTGGAACTGGCCGTCGCGGCCATGCTCATCGCCATCGCCGTCGGCATGCCGCTGGGCTACTTCGCCGCCCGCCGCCGCGGTAGCTGGCTGGACGTGACGGCGGTGTCCGGATCCCTGGTGGGCATCTGCATCCCGGTCTTCTTCCTGGCCTTCATCCTCAAGTCCGTCTTCGCCGTCCAGCTCGGCTGGTTCCCCAGCTTCGGACGGCAGACCACCGGCATCGACGCCACCGAGGTGACCGGCTTCTACGTCCTGGACGGCATCCTCACCGGGGAGTTCGACGCCGCCTGGGACGCGGTCATGCACCTGGTGCTGCCCGCGCTGGCGCTCTCCTCCATCCCGCTGGCGATCATCACCCGCATGACCCGGGCCAGTGTGCTGGAGGTGCTCGGCGAGGACTACGTGCGCACCGCCGAGTCCAAGGGCCTGAGCCGGTCGACGGTGCGCGGCCGCCACGTGCTGCGCAACGCGCTGCTGCCGGTGGTGACCGCCATCGGCCTGCTCACCGGCGGCCTGCTGTCGGGGGCGGTGCTCACCGAGTCGGTCTTCGCCTTCGGCGGCATCGGCTCGTTCATCAAGACCGCCATCGACGAGCACGACTACCCGGTCCTGGTGGGCTTCATCATGTTCATCGCGGCGGCCTACGTCGTCATCAACCTGCTGGTTGACCTCGCGTACAGCATCATCGATCCGAGAGTGCGGGTGCACTGATGAGCACCAAGACCGACAAGATCGACCGGCTCGCGGAGCTCACCGCCGCCACCGAGACCTCCGCGGGCGCCAGCCTGTGGGTCGAGGCGTGGCGCCGGCTGCGGGCCAGCAAGATGGCCGTCATCGGAGCGGTCGTCATCAGTGTGTTCGTGGTGGTGGCGATCGTGGGCCCGTGGGTCGCCCCGTACGACCCCACCGCGCAGCTCTGGCGCGGTGAGGTCCTCCCCAACCAGAACGTCTTCGTCGGCCCCCGCGGCGAGAACTGGCTGGGCCTGGACCACCTGGCCCGCGACGAGTTCTCCCGGATGCTGGTGGGAGCACGGCAGACGCTGCTGGTCGGCGTCGTCGCCACCCTGCTGGGCTTCACCGTGGGCGCCCTGATCGGCGGTGCCTCCGGCGCCGCCCTGGTGCTGGGCGGCAAGGTCGGACGCCGGATCGACACCGTCGTGATGCGCGTCATCGACGTCATGCTGGCGCTGCCCTCCCTGCTGCTGGCCGTGTCCGTCGCGGCGGTGCTGGGCCAGTCCCTGACCACCGTGATGATCGCGGTGGGCGTGGTGCAGATCCCCGTCTTCGCCCGGCTGCTGCGCGGCGCGATGCTGGCGCAGGGCGGCGCGGACTACGTGCTGGCCGCGCAGGCCCTCGGCGTGCGCAAGCGGCGCATCGCGATCGGGCACGTGCTGCCCAACTCGCTGAGCCCGGTGATCGTCCAGGGCACCCTGAGCCTGGCGACCGCCATCATCGAGGCCGCGGCGCTGTCCTACCTGGGCCTGGGCAACCCGGACGCCGCGCAGCCCGAGTGGGGCGTCATGCTGGCCCAGGCGCAGGACTACTTCGACAGCGCACCGATGCTCGCGGTCTACCCCGCGCTGGGCATCATCATCACCGCCCTCGGCTTCACCCTGCTGGGCGAGGCGATGCGGGAAGCCCTCGACCCGAAACTGCGGAGTTGATCACATGGCCCTGCTTTCCGTGGACGAACTGACCGTCACCTTCACCGGCCGCGGACGACGCGACGTGAAGGCCGTGTCGGGTGTGTCCTTCGACGTCGACCAGGGCCAGGTGGTGGGTCTGGTCGGCGAGTCGGGCTGTGGCAAGAGCGTCACCTCGCTGGCCCTGATGGGCCTGCTGCCCTCCAAGGGCGTGACGGTCGGCGGCCGGGCCGACTTCGACGGCACCGACCTGCTGTCCCTCAGCCGGGGGAAGATGCGCGATCTGCGCGGCTCCCAGCTCGCGATGATCTTCCAGGATCCGCTGTCCTCGCTGAACCCGGTGGTGCCCATCGGCGTCCAGGTCACCGAGATCCTGGCCCGGCACCGGGGGATGAAGGGCGAGGCCGCCCGCAAGGAGGCCGCCTCGCTGCTGGACCGGGTGGGCATCCCGGACCCCTCGCGGCGGCTGAAGGAGTACCCGCACCAGCTCTCCGGCGGCATGCGGCAGCGCGCGCTCATCGCGATGGCGGTGGCCTGCGCGCCGCGGCTGCTCATCGCCGACGAGCCGACCACCGCCCTGGACGTGACGATCCAGGCGCAGATCCTCGAACTCCTCAAGGAACTGGTCGACCAGGAGGGCACCGCCCTGCTGATGATCACCCACGACCTGGGGGTGGTCGCCGGCCTGTGCGACCAGGTCAACGTGCTGTACGCGGGCAAGGTGGTGGAGTCCGCGGCGCGCCGCGAGCTGTTCGACGCCCCCACCCACCCGTACGCCCACGGCCTGCTGGGCTCCATCCCCCGGCTCGACGCGCCGCGCGGCGAGCCCCTGAAGCCGATCCGGGGGTCCATCAACGACACGATCGCCTGGGCGGACGGCTGCGCCTTCGCCCCCCGGTGCGACCACTACACCCTCCAGTGCCTGCAGGGCACCCCCGAGCTGAGGGAGCCGCGCACGCCCGGCCACCAGGTGAGGTGCGTGAACCCGGTGTTCTCCGGGGGAGTGGACGAACTGCGCGAGACGGCGCTGGAGAGCGACGCGGCCGAGGCGGCCGGCGTGGCCGGGACGGCCGGCGCGACGGGCGCGGCCGACAAGGAGGCTGGAGCATGAGCCTGCTCGAACTGAACGGCGTGAAGGTCCACTTCCCGGTCAGGAAGGGTCTCCTCGTCGAGCGCACGGTCGGCCACGTCTACGCCGTCGACGGGGTCTCGCTCTCCGTCGAGGCGGGCCAGACCTACGGCCTGGTGGGCGAGTCCGGCTGCGGCAAGACCACGCTCGGCCGGGCGATCCTGCGGCTGGTGGACATCACCGACGGCGAGGTCGTCTTCGACGGCACCGACCTGGCGAAGCTGCCGGGCGAGGAGATGCGCCGCTTCCGCCGCCGGCTCCAGATGGTCTTCCAGGACCCGCTGGGCAGCCTCAACCCCCGGCAGAACATCGAGTCGATCCTCTCCGAGGGGATGGCGGCGCACGGCATCGGCGCGAACCAGGAGGAGCGCCGGGAGCGGATCCGCGAGATCCTGGCGAGGGTCGGGCTCCCCGCCAACGCGCTCTCCCGCTACCCGCACGAGTTCTCCGGCGGCCAGCGGCAGCGCATCGGCATCGCCCGCGCGCTGGTGCTCGAACCGGACGTGATCATCTGCGACGAGCCGGTCTCCGCGCTGGACGTCTCCATCCAGGCGCAGGTGATCAACCTGCTGGAGGAGCTCCAGGAGTCCCTGGGCCTGACCTATGTGGTCATCGCCCACGACCTGGCCGTGGTGCGGCACATCTCCGACGTCGTCGGGGTGATGTACCTGGGGGCGCTGGTGGAGGAGGCGCCCAGCGACACGCTGTACGCCGAGCCCCGGCACCCGTACACCCGGGCGCTGATGTCGGCCGTGCCGGTGCCCGACCCGGAGGTGGAGGACAACCGCGAGCGCATCCTGCTCACCGGCGACCTGCCCTCCCCGGCGGACCCGCCGGCCGGCTGCCGCTTCCACACCCGCTGCCCGTGGAAGCAGGACACGCTCTGCGCCACCGACCGGCCCGAGCTGCGGGACCTGGGCGGCGGGCACCGGGTGGCCTGCCACTGGGCGGAGCAGATCGCGGACGGCACGATCAAGCCCGCGGCGAACGCGGCCACGGTCGTCCCGGCCCCCGCCGCCGAGGAGAAGGACGCCGGGCCGGCCGCCGCCGAGGGTAAGGACGCCGAGCCGGGGGAGAAGGAGACCGCCTCGGCCACCTGAGCGGCTTCCCGGTCCGGGCCCGTGCGTCCGGATCCCCCTTCCGTCCCTCTCCTTTCCCCTCCTCTGTCCGCTCCTCTGTCGCGCCGCCCGCCCCGGCCCGTGCCGCCGGGTCGGGCGGCGCGGTCGTCGGCGGCGCAGGCGCACCTGTTACAACCGGGGGGTGGATCTGTTCACCCCCTCAGTCCAGCACTGGCTCGACCTGGCCGGGATCTTCGTCTTCGCGATCTCCGGCGCGCTGCTCGCCGTCCGCAAGAACTTCGACGTCATAGGCATGGCGGTGCTCGCCGAGGCCACCGCGCTGGGCGGCGGGCTGATCCGGGACGTGCTGATCGGGGCCGTGCCCCCGGCTGCCCTCACCGACCTGGGCTACCTGCTGACCCCGCTGGTCGCCACGGCGCTGGTCTGCTTCCTCCACCCGCAGGTGGAGCGGATCAACCGGGCGGTGATGGTGTTCGACGCGGCGGGCCTGGGCCTGTTCTGCGTCACCGGCACCGTCAAGGCGCACGCGTACGGGCTCGGTCCGGTCGCCTCGGTCGCCATGGGCCTGGCCACGGCCGCGGGCGGCGGCGTCCTGCGGGACGTGCTGGCCAACGAGGTGCCCTCCCTGCTGCGCTGGGACCGCGAGATCTACGCCGTCCCCGCCCTGGTCGGGGCGACGGCGGTGGCGCTGCTGATCCACACCGGTCTGCTGGACGCGGTGACCAGCGCCCTGTCCGCCGCTCTCGCCTTCGGGCTGAGGCTGCTGGCCCTGCGCTACAACCTGCGGGCGCCGCGGGCCTGGCACCGCCGCAGCGGGAGCACCGACCAGGGCGCCGCGGAGGCGTGAGGCCCTGGCCGACCCCCGGCTACCGACCGGTAACAAAATGCCTGTAGGGTGCACTCCCATGACCGAGGCAACCATCGGTACCAGCGCGTTCGACCGCGACACGGCCATCACCCCGCGGGGCGGGGGCGTCTACGACGCCGACCTCTCCGCCGACTGGACCATCGGGCACGCCGTCAACGGCGGCTACCTCCTCGCCCTGGTCGGCCGCGCCCTCGGCGACGCCCTGCCGCACCCCGACCCCTTCACCGTCACCGCGCACTACCTCACCGCCTCCCGCCCCGGCCCGGCGACCGTGCGCACCTCCACCGTCCGCACCGGCCGCACCCTGTCCACCGGCACCGCCTCCCTCGTCCAGACCGACGAGGAGGGCCGGGAGGTCGAGCGCATCCGCGTCCTGGCCTGCTACGGCGACCTGGCCGCGCTGCCCGACGACGTCCGCACCAGCGCCGAGCCGCCGCGGATCCCGCCGTACGAGCACTGCCTCGGGGCCCGCGACGGCATGGACCCGTCGGCGATCCCGCCCATGACCCACCAGATCGACCTGCGGATGGACCCGGCCACCGTCGGCTGGGCGGTGGGCAGGCCCAGCGGACGCGGCGAGGTGCGCGCCTGGTTCGGACTCGCCGACGGCCGCGAACCCGACCCGATCTCCCTGCTGATGACCGTGGACGCCCTGCCGCCCACCGCCTTCGACCTGGGCCTGTCGGGCTGGGTCCCCACCGTGGAGCTCACCGTCCACGTCCGCCGGCGCCCGGCCCCCGGGCCGCTGCGGGTCTCGATCACCACCCGCAACCTGGCCGGCGGCTTCCTGGAGGAGGACGCCGAGGTCTGGGACAGCGAGGACCGGCTGGTCGCCCAGTCCCGCCAGCTCGCCCGCGCCCTGCTGGGCTGAGCCCTCCGCCGGACCCGCCGCCCGGCCCGTCCGGCCCGCACAGCGCACCGCCCGAAGGCCGCCCCCGCGATTCCCCCGGGGGGCGGCCTTCGGCGTGCGCCGGACGCCGGCGGTGTGGGCCGGACGGGTCGGACGGGCCGTCCGGCGCGGCGGCGGCGTTCCGCCGGTGCGGGCGGTGTGTGAGGCGTACGGATGAGAGTGGAGAGGAATCTCGTGGGTAGCCGAGGAAAGGACGAAAACTAGTCAAATACGACAGGCGCCGCGAGAGAAGCGAAGGTGGTCAACGGATGTACGCCGTGAAGAGCACGCTGCCCGATCAGGACCTCAAGATCGTCGGCGAGGCGCTCCAGGGCGCGCTGGTCGACCTGGTCGACCTGTCCCTGGTGGCCAAGCAGATCCACTGGACCGTGATCGGGCCCCGCTTCCGCTCCATCCACCTCCAGCTCGACGAGGTCGTGGAGACCGCGCGCACCTACTCCGACACCGTCGCCGAACGCGCCGCGGCCCTGGGCCTGGCCCCCGACGGCCGTGCGGCCAGCGTCGCCGCCGGCACGGGCATCACCGGTGTGGAGAGCGGCTGGCACAAGGACGACAAGGCCGTCGAGGTCATGGTCGGCGCCCTGGCCGCCGTCGTGAACCGGATGCGCGAGCGCATGGAGGTCACCGAGAAGCCGGACCCGGTCACCCAGGACATCTTCATCGAGCTCATCGCCGCACTGGAGAAGCACCACTGGATGTTCCAGGCCGAGCACAAGATCGCCTGAGACCGCACGACCACCGCCTGCCGCGTGATGGCGAGACACGCGGCGGAGCGGCCCCCAGGAGCGAGGACCGGCCGGACCAGGCCGGTCCTCGCTCCCGTGTCCGCCGGTGCGGCTCGTAGAATCGGGGAACCATGGCCTACCTCGACCACGCCGCCACCACCCCCATGCTCCCGGAGGCGGTGCAGGCGATGACCGCCCAGCTCGGCCTCACCGGCAACGCCTCCTCCCTCCACGCGGCGGGACGGCGGGCCCGGCGCACCGTGGAGGAGGCCCGCGAGACGCTCGCCGCCGCACTGGGAGCGCGGCCGAGCGAGGTCGTCCTCACCTCCGGCGGCACCGAGGCCGACAACCTCGCCGTCAAGGGCCTGTACTGGGCGCGGCGCGCCGCCGACCCCGCCCGCAGGCGCGTCCTGGCCAGCCCCGTCGAGCACCACGCGGTGCTCGACGCCGTCCACTGGCTCGCCGACCACGAGGGCGCCCTCGTGGAGTGGCTGCCGGTCGACCCCCTGGGGCGGGTGCACCCCGACGCGCTGCGCGAGGCGATCGGACGGAACCCCGGCGACGTGGCGCTGGCCACCGTGATGTGGGCGAACAACGAGATCGGCACCCTCCAGCCCGTCGCCGAACTCGCCGCCGTGGCCCGGGAGGCCGGGATCCCGATGCACGCGGACGCCGTCCAGGCCGTCGGCCAGGTCCCGGTGGACTTCGCGGCCTCGGGGCTGGCCGCGATGACCGTCAGCGGCCACAAGATCGGCGGCCCCTACGGCACCGGGGCGCTGCTGCTGGGCCGCGAGTGGTCCCCCACCCCGCTGCTGCACGGCGGCGGCCAGGAGCGCGACGTGCGCTCCGGCACCCTCGACGTGCCCGCCGTCGCCGCCTTCGCGGTCGCCGCGCGGATCGCCGTCGACCGCCGCGAGGAGTTCGCCCGGGAGGTCGGCGCCCTGCGCGACGCGCTGATCGAGGCCGTGCGCGAGGCGGTGCCCGACGCCGTCCTCGGCGGCGACCCCGACCCGGACGGGCGGCTGCCGGCCAACGCGCACTTCGCCTTCCCCGGCTGCGAGGGCGACTCCCTGCTGCTGCTCCTCGACGCCCAGGGCATCGAGTGCTCCACGGGCTCGGCCTGCACCGCCGGCGTGGCCCAGCCCAGCCATGTGGTGCTGGCCACCGGCACCGACCCGGACCTGGCCCGCGGCACCCTGCGCTTCTCCCTCGGCCACACCTCCACCAAGGCCGACGTGGACGCGGTGGCCGCCGCCATCGGCCCGGCCGTGGAGCGGGCCCGGGGCGCCGGCCTGAGCTGAGCCGCCGCACCGGGAGCGGGCGCCGGCGGCGTGCGCGCCGCCCGCCGCGCCGCCCGGTGCTCCCGGATTCCCGCGCGAGACCGGGGAGTTCAGGCCTTGCGGACGGGCACCGCCCGGACCATCCGCAGGTACCGGTCCCAGTCCCAGTGCGGTCCGGGGTCGGTGTGGTCGGCGCCGGGGACCTCGGCGTGGCCGACGATGTGCTTCCGGTCCCTGGGCAGGCCGTACCGGTCGCATATCCCCGCGGCCAGCTCGGCCGACGCGCGGTAGGTGGCGTCGGTGATGGTGCCGGGGCGCTCCACGAAGCCCTCGTGCTCGATGCCTATGCTCCGCTCGTTGTACGCGCGGTTGCCCGCGTGGTAGGCCACGTCCAGCTCCCGCACCGTCTGCGCCACGTGCCCGTCGGCGGTCCGCACCACGTAGTGGGCGGCGGCGCCGTGGGCGGGGTCCTGGAAGACCTTCAGGGCCACGTCGTAGCCGCCCTGGATGACGTGGATCACGACCCGGTCGATGGTGTAGTCGTACGGCCGGTCGGCCCGCCGCCAGTTCGCCGGGGACGCCGGTACCCACTCCGCGCCCGGATGGTCCACCTCGCCCTCCGTCCGGGGCCGGTTCACGCCCGGCACCCGCCACCACAGGTGGGACACGTCGTCGCGGGCCGCGTAGCCGAGGGCGCCCAGGCCCACCGCCGCGCCGCCGATCAGCAGGGCGCGGCGGCCGACCGGCCCGCCCTTCCGTCCCGCCCGCCGGCCGGGGGTCTCTCTCTCGCTCACGGCCCGCACAACGCTCGGATCACCCGTTCGGTTCCACCGGCCCGCGCGCGGCCCCGTACCCTGGGAGCGCTATGACTGACACGCCGCACGCGCCGAACCCCGCGCCCCGCCTCCGCGTCCTCGCCGCCATGTCCGGCGGCGTCGACTCCGCCGTCGCCGCCGCCCGCGCGGTGGAGGCGGGCCACGACGTCACCGGCGTCCACCTCGCCCTGTCGGCGAACCCGCAGTCCTTCCGCACCGGCGCCCGCGGCTGCTGCACGATCGAGGACTCCCGCGACGCCCGCCGCGCCGCCGACGTCATCGGCATCCCCTTCTACGTGTGGGACCTAGCCGAGCGCTTCCGGCAGGACGTGGTGGAGGACTTCATCGCCGAGTACGAGGCGGGCCGCACCCCCAACCCCTGCCTGCGCTGCAACGAGAAGATCAAGTTCGCGGCGCTGCTGGACAAGGCCCTCGCGCTGGGCTTCGACGCGGTGTGCACCGGCCACTACGCCACCATCGTGGTCCGCGAGGACGGAACCCGCGAACTGCACCGCGCAGCCGACGACGCCAAGGACCAGAGCTACGTCCTGGGCGTGCTCGACGAGCGGCAGCTCGCCCACGCCATGTTCCCCCTCGGCGACACCCCCACCACCAAGGAGGAGATCCGCGCCGAGGCCGAGCGCCGCGGCCTGGCGGTGGCCCGCAAGCCCGACAGCCACGACATCTGCTTCATCGCCGACGGCGACACCCAGGGGTTCCTCGCCAGGCACCTGGGCACCTCCGAGGGCGACATCGTCGACGAGGCGGGCAACAAGCTCGGCACCCACTCGGGCGCGTACGGCTTCACCGTCGGGCAGCGCAAGGGCCTGCGCATCGGCCACCCCGCCCCCGACGGCAAGCCGCGCTACGTCCTGGACATCTCCCCGGTGGACAACACCGTCACCGTCGGCCCCGCGTCCTCCCTGGACGTGGTCGCCCTGACGGCCATCCGCCCCCGCTGGTGCGGCGCCCCGCCCGCCGGACCCGGCGCCTACACCGCCCAGTTCCGCGCGCACGGCGGCGAGACGCCGGTGACGGCGGAGCCGGTGGACGGCCCGGACGGCGCGAAGCTGCGCGTCACGTTCGCCGAGCCGGTCCGCGGCGTCGCCCCGGGCCAGGCGATCGTCCTCTACGACGGCACCCGCGTCGTCGGCTCGGCCACCATCGCCGCCACCGAGCGCCGCGGGGCGGCGGGCGTCCGGGGCTGAGGCGTCCGGGGACGGCCGTCGCCGCCGGGCGGCCGCCGGTTCCCGTCCCGTGTGCGGCCGCCGCACACGGGACGGGGCGGGTCAGCCCTTCAGGAGCGCGGCGAGGGTGTCGCGCAGCGGGGTGGTGGGGCGGCCGGTCAGGCGGGACAGGTCGCCGGGGGTGTCGCCGAGGTCGCCGGCGGCGATGGCGGTGTCGGTGTCGGCGAGGAACCGCGCCGTCCCCTCGGGCAGCCCGGCGCCGGTGAGGGCCTTGGCGTACTCGTCGGCGGGCAGGTTCCGGTAGACGACCTCGGTGCCGGAGACGTCGGTGACGGCGGCGGCCAGTTCGGCCATCGTCCAGGCGGTGTCGCCGGACAGCTCGTACACCGCGCCCGCGTGGGCCGAGGCGTCCTCGTCGGCCAGGACGGCGGCGGCCGCCGCCGCGTAGTCGGCGCGGGCGGCCGAGGCGATCCGGCCGTCCCCGGCGGCCCCGGTGATCACACCGGTGGCCAGGCCCTGGCGGACGGCCTGCTCGTAGTTCTCGGTGTACCAGCCGTTGCGGAGCAGGACGTGGGGCAGCCCGGAGGCGTGCAGGTACTCCTCGGTGGCCCGGTGCTCCGGCACGACCGGGACGGTGGCGGTGTCGGCGTGGAGGACGCTGGTGTAGGCGAGCAGTTCCGCTCCGGCGGCCTTCGCGGCGTCGACGGCGGCCCGGTGCTGCGGGACCCGCCGGCCGACCTCGCTGCCGGAGACCAGCAGCACCCTGCGCGCCCCCTCGAACGCGGCGGTCAGGGTGCCGGGCCGGTCGTAGTCGGCCTCGCGGACCCGCACGCCCCGCTCCGCGAGGTCGGCGGCCTTCTCCGGCGAGCGGACGGCGGCGACGATCCGGGACGCGGGCACGCCGCGCTCCAGGAGGGCGGCGACGACGAGACGGCCGAGCTGCCCGGTGGCTCCGGTGACGACGATCATGGATGCTTCCTCGCTGCGGTGACGTAGGGGAGGGACGGGCACGGGAGCACCGCCCCGGTACACGCAGGAGGAACCAGCAGGTCCGCGCCGATGTTCCGCCGGTCACCGCCGCGAGCCGGCGCGTCGCCGGACGGAGGTACGCCGTCCGGCGTCCGCGTGGGTGACCGCCCTTCCCCGCCCCCGCGCACCGGACGCCTGCTCCCGGAACCCCGCCGTCCCGGCCTCCGGGCCGGCCGGGGTCAGACCCGGTCCAGGGGCCGGTGCGGCCCGTCCGGCAGTTCGACCCCGATCGCGTCGCCGGGACGCACCACGCCGCCCGTCCGCACGACGCCCATCACCCCGGCCTTGCGGATGACGTTCCCGTCCGCGTCGCGGCCGAGCACCTGCTTCAGCAGCCCGTTCTGGAAGTTGTCGATCTGGAGGCACGGGTTGCGCAGACCGGTCAGCTCCACCACGGCCTCGCCGCCGATGCGCAGCAGCGTGCCGGTGGGCAGGCCGAGCAGGTCGATGCCGCGGGTGGTGATGTTCTCGCCGAGCTCGCCGGGCCGCACCTTGAACCCCGCCTCCCCGACCTCGTCGAACAACTCCTCGTGGATCAGGTGCACCTGGCGCAGGTTCGGCTGGGTGGGGTCCTTGGCGACGCGCGAGCGGTGCTTGACCGTCACCCCCGCGTGGGCGTCCCCCTCCACCCCGAGCCCGGCGAGCAGCGTGATGCTGTCCCGGTTCGGCTTGGTGAACGAGTGCGTGCCGTTGCTGCTGACTGCCGTGACCGTTCCGCTCATTGAGCGGCCCCCCTTCGTCGTTGGTGGCGAAGTCCTGCCGCGAGCCTAGCCGGAGTTCCCGGTGGCGTGGAGGGCGCGGGCGGCCGTCCCGCGCAGGTACGCCACCGGCTCCGGCGGCCTCGGCCGGCACCGCCTTCCGGCCCGGGGACCGGAAGGCGGTGCCGGCCGTGCCGGGGAGTCACCTGGTGAGGTGGTCCAGCTCCCCGGCCCTGGCGGTGCGCAGGAGGGCGCGGAAGGCGGCGCGGTCGGCGGTGAGGGTGCGGGCGGGGTCGGTGCTCTCGCGCATGGCTATGCCGTCGCCGTCGGCGGCGACCTCCACGCAGTTGTTGCCGCCGCCGCCGGAGAACGAGGACTTCTGCCAGGAGAGTTCGGACACCGCTGTTCCTCTCGCACGTCTCACACGTCGCGGATGATCGAGAGGATGAAATCCCGTGACTGCGCGGGAGGCAAGGCGTGCCGCTCGATCAGGTCCAGCAGGGCGCGGTAGTTGGCCAGCGGTGCCGGGGAGTCACCTGGTGAGGTGGTCCAGCTCCCCGGCCCTGGCGGTGCGCAGGAGGGCGCGGAAGGCGGCGCGGTCGGCGGTGAGGGTGCGGGTGGGGTCGGTGCTCTCGCGCATGGCTATGCCGTCGCCGTCGGCGGCGACCTCCACGCAGTTGTTGCCGCCCGCTTCGGAGAAGGACGACTTGACCCACACGGGTTCGGGCATGGACGGCACCTCTCACAGGTCTCTGGCGATTGCGCCGATGAAGTCCCTCGACGCCTCGGGAGCCAGCGCGGCTTTCTCGATCAGTTCCAACCGTGCCCGGAAATTGGCCAGTTGGGTTGGAGAGTCGATGAACACCGCGCCGGTGGGCGAGTCCATGTGCACGGTATCAAGGCGCGGGTTCGGCGCCTCCGCGTAGAGGACGGAGTCTCCGGCCATCGGAAACCCGCCGGCCGCGAACGGGATCACGAGGAGTGTGACGTTGTCGCGTTCGCTCTCCTCCAGCAGGCGGTTGAGCTGGGCTCGGGCGACCTTCCTGCCGCCGAACTGCATCCTCAGCGCGGCCTCGTGGATGACGCCCACATAGGGGGTGGCTCTGTCGCCGGTGACCACGGCCTGCCGGGCGAGGCGGTGCGCCACGCGCAGTTCCACTTCGAGACGCGGCAGCGGAGGCACGAGGAGTTCGAAGATCGCCCTCGCGTGGTCCTCGGTCTGGAACAGGCCCGGGAGGTGGGCGGTCTGGACCGTGCGCAGCCGCACCGCGTAGTGCTCGATCTCGGACACGTCGAGGAAGTCCGGCGGGATCTTGCCCCGGTACTCCTCCCACCAGTGGACCCTCCGCCCTCCGGTCATCCCTGCCAGGGTGTCCACGAGCGCCTGGTCGGAGCACTCGTAGATGCTCGCCAGACGACGCAGGCGTTCCTCGCTGATGCCGAAGCGGCCCGCCTCGATGTTGGAGATCATCGTCCGGTTCGTTCCCAGCAGGCCGGCCGCGGTCTCCGCGGACATGCCGATCTCCTCGCGCAGCCGTCTCAGTTCGGTGCCGAACCGCCGCTGGAGGACCGTCGGGGTTTGCCTTGGTGCCATGTGCCTTCTCCCTGTCCGCGCACAGTCTGTGCGATGTCCGGTGCGGCGGTCCACGAGATCACCAAGGGTTAACTCGTTCTGATTACTTTGGTAGCACGCGTTATGAAAACGCCTCTACGGTGAGGCCCGCACCACCGCGCCGTGCCGCCCGGCGTGCAGCGGAAGCGCACCGTTCGCCCATGCCCGGGAGGGCGGAACGGCAGGCCACCGCCCGCGCCCCCACCGTGGCGCGATCGCACGGCGCGACCGACACCCACCCCACCGGAGGACCGCGTGAGCACGCCGTTTCCGTCGCCGATCCCGTTCGCCGAACCCTGGGAGTACGAGCTGCGCTTCCCCCGCGACCCGCGCGGGCCGGGGATCGCCAGAGCCGCCCTGCGCGCCGTGCTGTCCGCGCACGGACTGCGCGAACTGGCGCCCCGCGCCGAGCTGCTGACCTCCGAACTGGCCACCAACTCCGTCCGCTACTGCGAGCGCGCCGCCGCCGTGCGGCTCCAGTGGGCGCACCCGGTGCTGCGGGTCAGCGTCTGGGACGCCGACCCGCAGGTCCCCGCGCCCGTCTCGCCCCCGCCCCCTCCCGACGCGGAGCGCGGGCGCGGCCTGCTGATCCTCGACGTGCTCGCCGACCGGTGGGGCGGCTGCCCGGCCGGGGGCGGGCCCGCGGGGCCGGGCGGCAAGACCGTCTGGTTCGAACTGGCCTGGGACGAACCGCCGACCCCGCCCGTCCCCGCGACCGCCGCCTGACGGACGCGGGGCGTGACGGCCCCGGGGACGGGCCGGCCCCGGGGACGGGCCGGGCCTACGCGCCGCCGTCGAGCGGCAGGACCGCGCCGGTCAGATAGCCCGAGCACGGACTGGCCAGGAACGCGACCAGGTCGGCGCATTCGCGGGGGCGGCCGAGACGGCCGACGTCGTTGGGGCCGAAGGCGGCGATCGCCTTCGGCTCGATCTCCTCCACGGTGTCGCCCCAGCCGTACTGCCGGCCCGCCTCGAACAGCATGCTCTCCACGGGCGGGGTGACGAAGCCCCCCGCCGCGATCGCGTTCGACGTCACCCCGGTGTGCCTCAACTCGCGTGCCAGGGACCGGGCGAGGGCGCTCCGTGCGGCGCTGGCCGCGACGTAGTGCGGGTAGCCCGCCACGGGCAGTCGGCCGACGAGGCTGCCGATCTGGATCACCCGCCCCCACCCGCGCTCCCGCATGCCGGGGACGAAGCGCCGGATCATGCGCACGCCGGAGATGACGTTGACGTTGTAGATCTCGGCCCACGCCTCGGGGGACGTGGTGTCCCAACCCAGCGTGATGTCGTAGGAACCGGCGTTGTTGACGAGGATGTCCACGGGCGCGCCGCTCGCGTCGACCGCGTCCCGGACCGCGTCGGCTCCCGCGTCCGTGGCCAGGTCGCCGATCGCGGCGGTGGCGTCACCGCCGCCGTCCCGGATGGACTCGGCCACCGCCTCGGTCCTGGCCTCGTCCCGCCCGTGGACGACGACGGAGGCGCCCTCGGCGGCCAGCACCCGGGCGATCTCCTTCCCGAGTCCGCTGCTCGCGCCCGTCACCAGGGCCCGCCGGCCGCCGAGTCCCAAGTCCATGTGCGTCCCCTCTCCCGGGGCCCGGACGGGCCGCCGCGTCCGATGGTGGGGCGGCGGGGGCGGGCCGCCAAGACCGGAACCGGACACGTGGGGGCCGGACCGGGGCCGAGCGGCTCACAGCCGGCGGTGGAGGAGGAAGTCCAGCAGCGTCCGCAGGTCGCCGAGCGGTCGCGGTGCCAGCGGCACCGACTCCAGACAGGCGTGCACCGCGGCGATGTGACGGTGCGCCTCGGCCAGGGCCGCCGAGCGGCCGCCCGCCTCCTCGGCCAGGTCCGCCGCCCGGCGGGCACCGTCGTGGTCGAGGGCGTCCGCGCCCTCCAGGAGGCCGGCGAGCCGCCGGGCGGCCAAACCGCCCGCCGCCCCCTCCGGGGTGCTCAGGGCGGCCAGCACCGGCAGGGTCTTCTTGCGCCGCCGCAGATCGCCGTGCGCGGGCTTCCCCGTGACGCGGGGGTCGCCCCAGATGCCCAGGACGTCGTCCACGATCTGGAAGGCGACGCCGAGGTGCCGGCCCGCCCGGTCCAGGGTGGCGACGGTCTCCTCGGGGGCCCCGGCGAGCAGGGCGCCCAGCGCGGCGGCACTGCCCAGCAGGGCTCCCGTCTTGTGCTCGGCCATCATTCGGTACTCGTCGGGCCGCACCGCGCCGGGGCCCCGCCAGGGACGTGACTCGAACAGCAGGTCGTCGGCCTGGCCCCGCACCAGATCGGTCAGGGACGCGGCCAGCAGCCGGACGGCCGCCGGGCCGTGGGCTCCCGGCGCGGCGGCCAGCGTCTCCACCGCGAGGGCGAACAGCGCGTCGCCCGCCAGCACCGCCGGGCCGGTTCCGTACGCCTTCCACACGGTGGGGCGGCGGCGCCGGGTCGTGTCGCCGTCCATCACGTCGTCGTGGAGGAGCGAGAAGGTGTGCACCAGCTCCACCGCCACCGCGCCCGCCGAACCCGCCTCGCCCGGTGCGCCGACGGCCTCGGCGCCGAGCACGGCGAGCGCCTGACGCAGGCCCTTGCCGCCCGTCGCGCCGGGGGCGGGCGCGCCGCCCACCTCGCACCAGCCCAGGGAGTACGCGGCCATCTCGGCGGGCCACGGGTGCAGCCGCTCGACGGCCGCCGCCAGCGCGGGCCCCACCAGCCGCCGGCAGCGCTCCAGGACGTCCGGGGCCGTCGGGGCAACGCCGTCCGCCTCCACCGGAACCGCGGTCGCCGCCGTCACCGTCCGGCCTCCGGTCCCGCGGCCCGGTGCCCGACGCCCAGCTCCTCGTACGCGGCCAGCACCATGCGCCGGGAGTGCCGCAACCCGATCCGCTCCAGGTCGCGGGCGAGCGAGGCCAGGTCGGCGGCCGTCTCCTCGCGGTCGCGGCCCAGCCGTGCCAGGGACTTGACCAGCCCCAGCCGGGCGAGCGCCTCGCCCCTGGGCTCGCCCATCTCCCGGAACTCCGCCAGGGCCTGTTCGTACAGGTCGCGGGCCTCGGCCCAGCGGGCGGCGCGGTACAGGACGTTGCCCCGCATCTTGTGGTTGTAGGCGAGCGCGCCGGCCAGGCGCATCTCCCGGCAGGCCGCCTCCGCCTCGCTCAGCAGCTCCAGGGCGCGGTCGGTGTCCTTGTCGCGGGCGGAGAGGATGTCGGCCAGGCCGCGCAGGGCCCAGGCGTGCCCCCGCCGGTCGTCGGCCCGCTCGGCTATCCCGGCCGCCTCGGCGAACAGCGCGTACGCCGAGTCGTACGAGCCGTTGTTGCGGTGCATCTGCGCGATGCCCTCCAGCGCCCACACCGTGTGCCGGGCCTCGCCCCGCCTCCGGGCCTCGGCCAGGAGCTGCTCGTGGAGCGCGCCCACGGCCTCGTAGTCGCCCTGGATGCGCCCGGTCTCCGCCAGCCCCGCGAGCGAGTAGCCGCGCGCCACGACGTCCCCGCCCCGCTCGCCGAGTTCGGCCGCGAGGGAGAGGAGCCGCCAGGAGAGGGCCAGGGCGCCGCGCTGCCGGGCCAGGGTGCCGCCGCTCCACAGCGCCCACGCCATGGCCGCGGTGTCCCCGGCCGAGCGGGCGGCGCGGTAACTCGCCTTCCACGCGCGGTCGGCCTCGGCCACGTTCCCCAGCCTGCGGTGCGCCTCGGCGACCGCCAGCCCCGAGCGGGCCGCCTCGGCGGCCGACCCCTCGCGCTCCGCCGCCCTCAGCCGTTCGGTGCCCGCCGCCAGCACGTCGGCCAGGGACGCGTTCACCGACAGTCCGGTCAGAGCGCCCTGGTACTCGGGGGCGAATGCCTTGCCGTACATGGTGCCTTTCCTTCCGCCGCCGGACGGACGTCGGAGCCCTCCGCGTCCCGGCCCGGCGACATGCGTATGCAATGCGTGTATACATACAGCGTATACACGACGTGTATAGCGGATCGGACGGGCCGCCGGAACCCGGGAACCACGGGCCGCGATCCCGCCGACCGCTCCTGCGGGCGACAGGACGCACACCGAGCGGAACGGGTTGCCTCCGCGGCGTGGACCGGCGACGTGAAGGCGCACTCCTTCGGAGCAGTAGAAAAGTACGCCGGGCGCCTCCCGCCCATACTGGCGCCACCGGCTCGTCGACCGAGCGACACGGAGGTGCCCCATGCGGACCGCACTCCCCTCCCGCCTCACCCGGAACCGCGCCAGCCTCGCCCACAAGGCGCGCTACGCGCTCCACCACCCCGAACGGATCCCCGCCCACCTGCGCCGGGCCGCCCGCAACGCCTGGCTGCGGGCGAGGCACCGCGACCACATCGCGTACTACCGGGCCGTGATGGCCTCCGACGCCGCCCGCAGCCCCGAGGCGGCGGTCGGCGGAAGGGCGTCGCCGGAGCGCTGGCGGGCGATCGGCCGGATGCAGTTCGACTACCTGATCGGACACGGCCTGAGGCCGGACGACCGGATGCTGGAGATCGGCTGCGGCAACCTGCGGGCCGGCCGGCTGTTCATCGACTACCTGGAGCCCGGCCACTACTACGGCATCGACATATCGCCCCACATCCTCGTCGAGGCCGAGCGGACCCTCGTGCGCCACGGCCTCCAGGCCAAACTGCCCCACCTGGCGATCGCCGACGACCTGACCTTCGACTTCCTGCCCGACGCGCACTTCACCGTCGTCCACGCCCACAGCGTCTTCTCCCACTCGCCGCTGGACGTCATCGACCAGTGCCTGGAGAACGTGGGGCGGATCCTCGCACCGGGCGGCTTCTTCGACTTCACCTTCGACCGCACCGAAGGCCGCGAACACCAGGTGCTGCGGGAGGACTTCTACTACCGCACCGAGACGCTGACCGACCTCGCCGCCAGCCACGGCCTCCGGGCGCGCTTCATGGACGACTGGGAACGCCTCCCGCACGGCCAGTCCAAGATCCGCGTCACCCGGCCGGCGCCGGCGTCCGCGCGGGGCCCCGCGGACCGCGCGGCCGGAGCGGGCCGCCCCGTGTGACGGCGGTTCACGGCGCGGGCGCCGGGGCGTCCGCGCCGCGCGGGTCGCCGCCCGCCAGCAGGTCGCCCAGGCCCTCGCGGGTGGCGGCGACCACCACCCGGTCGCCGGCCGCCAGCACATAGCCGTCGTGCAGCCGCCAGGCCAGGTCGCCGGTGAGGGTGTACGTCGGGCCGTCGGGCGAGAAGCCGCCCAGATCGGCGCGGCGGCGGTCGGGCGGGGCGGTGTCCAGGGCCAGGATCCGCCAGGCGCCGGGACGGAACGCCTCGCCGACCGTGCGGCCCTCCAGCAGCCGGTTGCCCGCCACCGACACCGCGGCGAAGACCAGCACCCGGCGGCCGACCGGTATGGCGCCCAGCACCTGGCGCCCCATCATGGCGCCCGCGAAGGCCGGGGCCGCCAGCGCCGAGACGCTGCGGCTGTGGGTCTGGGCGCCGGGGTAGGTGTCGCGCAGGGTGCGGTAGACGGTGGCGGCGAACTCGTCGTCGAACAGGCGCATCACCACCCGCAGCCCGGGATGGACCTGGCGGGCGTAGAGCGTGGCCTCCAGGTTGGTGCCGCTGTCGCTGGTGAGGGCCAGCAGCGCCCGGCTGCGGGCGATCCCCGCCTCCTCCAGCACCCCGTCCTCGGTGACGTCCGCGATCAGGGTCGGCACCCGCCGGGCGCGGGCCACGGCGATGCCGCGGGCCTCGGGGTCGCGCTCGATGCACACCACCGGGATGCCCATCTCCAGCAGCCGGTCCAGCACACGGGTGCCGACCTTGCCCAGGCCGAGCAGGACGACGTGCCGCTCGATGCCGCGCGGCGGGGGCGGCAGGGCGGCCGCCTGGCGGAAGGTGCCGTAGCTCTCCAGCACCACGGCGAACAGCAGCGGCAGCAGCGCCGTCCCGGCGACGGCCCCCAGCAGTTGCAGGACCTGCTCGCCGGTGGACTCGTCCACCGCCGGGTCGTTGATCGACAGGACGTTGAGCAGCGTGACGTACGCGGCGTGCAGGGGCAGTTCGCGGGTGACGTACCAGTTGGCCGCGGCCAGCAGCGCCACCACGGCGGTGAGCGTGATCAGGGAGACGCGCAGCCGCCGGGAGAAGAAGGTGGCCACCGGCAGCCTGGGGACGCGGGCGGGAACGCCCGGCCCGCCGGAGCGGCGGGTGATCGCCTCCAGCACCACCGTGCCCCGCTCGGGCGGCAGGCCCTCCAGCCCGCGGGGGTCGGGGAGGAGGACCGGGCCGTCGCGGTCCTCGGGATCGGCGTAGACGTCGCCCTCGTCGGAGTCCGGGGCGTCCGGCAGCAGCGCCAGGGTGCACAGCGGGTCGCGGCGGTCGGCGGTGCCGATGGTGCGCTCCTTGGCCCGCAGCAGCAGCCCGTCCGCCTGGATGATCTTGTCGCTGCCGACCACCGCCGCCGCCACCAGGGAGGGAGCGGCGGTGTCGGCGTCGGAGAGGACGGTGGTGGAGGCGTCCACGGTCACCTGGTCCAGGCCGGGGACGCGGGCGGCGATCGTGCGGTCGAGGAGGTTCTCCAGATAGCGGCCCAGAGTGCGGTTGAACATCCGGATGACCAGCCGCAGCCCGGGGTTGATGCGGCGGGCGCGGAGCGCGGTGTGGATGTTGAGCTGGTCGTCGCCCGAGGTCAGCGCCAGCGCGGCGGCGTGCTCGATGCCCGCCTCGCGCAGCGCGGCGTCGTCCGGCACCTGCGCCTCCACCACCCGCACGTCCAGCCGCGGGTCGCCGACCAGCGCGGCGATCCGCGGCCCCTGGTCGCCGCCGCGCAGCGAGGGCAGCACGACGGTGACCGCCTGCCCGTAGACGGAGGCCAGCTCCCGCGTCAGCCGCTGGGCCAGGGAGTTGTCGCCGCAGACGACCATGTGGCCGGAGCGGGGGACGGCCCGCCCGCCGTCGGGCGGACCCGCGGAGGCGGGCGTGCGGGGACGGCCGGGGGAGGGGACGCGGGGAGGAGGAGGGACGGAGGCGGCCATGGACCGCATTGGACCACGGCGGGCGGCGCCGCGCCCGGACGGGGAACGGCGGATGGGACGATGGGGCCCATGGGAACGCATGTGATCACCGGGGCGGGCTCCGGCATCGGGGCCGCGATCGCCGAGCGGCTGAGCGAGCGCGGCGAGGAGTTGTGGCTGCTGGCGCGGGACGCCGGACGCGCGAGGGAACTCGCCGGACGCTTCCCCGGCGCCCGCACCCTCGTCGGGGATCTGGCCGAACCCGAGCGGCTGTCGTGGGCGCTGTCCCACCAGGAGCTGCCGCACGAGGTGGACTCCCTGCTGCACGTCGCCGGAGTCGTGGACCTCGGCGCGGTCGGGGAGCTGACCGTCAAGGTCTGGAACGCCACCCTGGCCGTCAATCTGGTCGGCCCGGCCGAACTGACCCGGCTGCTGCTGCCCCAGCTCCGCCTGGCGCGCGGCCACGTGGTCTTCGTCAACTCCGGCGCCGGCCTGACCGCCAACCCCGACTGGGGCGCGTACGCCGCCAGCAAGCACGGACTGAAGGCGCTCGCCGACTCGCTCCGCGCCGAGGAGAAGGCGAACGGGGTGCGCGTCACCTCCGTCTACCCCGGCCGCACCGCCACGCCGATGCAGGTCAAGGTGCACCGGCAGGAGGGCCGGGAGTACGACCCGGCGCGGTGGATCGCGCCGGAGTCGGTGGCCACCACGGTCCTGACGGCCCTCGACCTGCCGGGGGACGCGGAGATCACCGACCTGAGGGTGAGGCCGTCGGCGTGAGCGGGCACGTGTGGGGGCGGGCCGCCGCCACCGGGATCGGGTCGATGCCGGGCACCGACGCCCGGGAGGCGGCGAGGACCGTCACCGGCATCCTGGAGGAGTTCCCCTTCCTTCCGGAGCTGCCCGCGCGCGGCCCCGGAGCCGACATGATCGGGCGGACGGCCGGACTGCTGGTGGAGCTGTACGCCCGCCTGGAGCCCAGCGGCTGGCGGGTCGGCGACGCCCCCGGGCGCGACACGCGGCGCGCCCGGTCCTGGCTGGGCGAGGACCTGGACGCCCTGGAGGAGTTCACCCAGGGCTACACCGGGGCGCTGAAGGTCTCCGCCGTCGGGCCGTGGACGATGGCGGCGTCGCTGGAGAGGCGCAACGGGGAGGCGATGCTCGGCGACGCCGGCGCCTGCCGCTACCTGGCCGAGTCCCTGGCCGAGGGGGTGCGCGGGCACCTCGCCGAGGTGCGGCGGCGGGTGCCGGGCGCGACGGTGGTCCTCCAGCTCGACGAGCCGTCGCTGACCGCCGTCCTCACCGGGCGGGTGCCCACCGCCAGCGGCTACCGCACCCACCGGGCCGTGGACCGGGCCGTGGTGGAGCAGGCCCTGCGGGAGGTCGTGCGGGCCGCCGGGGACAGCCCCGTGGTGGTGCACTCCTGCGCGCCCGGAGTGCCCTTCGGGCTGCTGCGCCGGGCGGGCGCCGCCGGGATCTCCTTCGACCTCTCCCTGCTCACGGAACGTGACGACGAGGCGGTCGGCGAGGCGGTCGAGGGCGGCACCGCCCTGTTCGCGGGCGCCGTGGCGGCGGTGGAGCGGTCCTCGAGCGCACTGTCAGACCCTGCCGGTAGCGTCATGGGTGTCAGGACGCTGTGGCGCAGGCTGGGGCTGTCGCCGGAGCTGCTGGAGCGGTCGGTGGTGGTCACGCCCGCCTGCGGGCTGGCGGGCGCCTCCCCCGCGTACGCGCGGGCCGCGCTGGAGCACTGCGTCCGGGCCGCACGGTCCCTCGCAAACGACCCTGAGTAACGGGAGGCTGGTTTCGTGGAGATGAAGAGCCCGGACAGCGCGGCGCGTGAACGGCACGCCCGGCTGGCTCAGGAGGTCGAGGAGCACCGCTTCCGGTACTACGTGACCACGCCCGTCATCAGCGACGCCGAGTTCGACGCCCTGATGCGCGAACTGCAGGCGCTGGAGGCCGAGTACCCGGAGCTGGCCACGCCCGACTCGCCGACCCAGAAGGTGGCCGGCTCGTACGAGACGGAGTTCACCTCCGTCGAGCACCGCGAGCGGATGCTGTCGCTGGACAACGTCTTCGACGACGCCGAGCTGGACGGCTGGGCGGACCGGATCGCGCGCGAACTGACCGGCGTCCCCTACCACTTCCTGTGCGAGCTGAAGGTGGACGGCCTCGCGGTCAACCTGACGTACGAGCACGGCAGGCTGACCCGTGCCGCCACGCGGGGCGACGGGCGCACCGGGGAGGACATCACGCCCAACATCCGCACGGTCGCGGACGTCCCCGAGCGGCTGCGCGGCGAGCGGATCCCGGAGCTGGTGGAGATCCGCGGCGAGGTGTTCATCCCCATGGAGCGCTTCGAGGAGCTGAACGCGCGGCTGGTCGAGGCGGGCAAGCCGGCGTTCGCCAACCCGCGCAACGCGGCGGCCGGTTCGCTGCGGCAGAAGGACCCCAGGGTCACCGCCGAGCGCCCGCTGCACATGGTGGTGCACGGCATCGGCGCCCGTGAGGGCTTCGACATCGACCGGCTGTCGCACGCGTACGAGCTGCTGCGCGAGTGGGGTCTGCCGACCTCCCCGCACGCCAGGGTGGTCGGCTCCGTCGAGGAGGTGCGGGAGTTCATCGCGCACTACGGCGAGCACCGCCACTCGGTGGAGCACGAGATCGACGGAGTCGTCGTCAAGCTGGACGAGATCCCCCTCCAGGGGCGGCTGGGCTCCACCTCGCGGGCGCCGCGCTGGGCCGTGGCCTGGAAGTACCCGCCGGAGGAGGTCAACACCAGGCTGCTGGACATCAAGGTGAGCATCGGGCGCACCGGGCGCGCCACGCCGTTCGCCGTGGTGGAGCCGGTGACGGTGGCCGGCTCCGAGGTGGAGTTCGCCACCCTCCACAACCAGGACGTGGTGAAGGCCAAGGGCGTGCTGATCGGGGACACGGTCGCGCTGCGCAAGGCGGGCGACGTCATCCCCGAGATCCTGGGGCCGGTGGCGGATCTGCGGGACGGCAGCGAGCGGGAGTTCGTGATGCCCGCGGACTGCCCCGAGTGCGGCACTGCGCTGAAGCCCGCCAAGGAGGGGGACGTCGACCTGCGCTGCCCCAACTCCCGTTCCTGCCCCGGTCAGTTGCGCGAGCGGCTCTTCTACCTGGCGAGCCGCAAGTGCCTGGACATCGAGCACTTCGGGTACGTGGTGGCCACCGCGCTCACCCAGCCGCTGGAGCCGGCCGAGCCGCCGCTGCGGGACGAGGGCGACCTGTTCGACCTCACCCTCGAACAGCTGCTGCCCATCAAGACGCACGTCCTGGACCCGGACAGCGGTCTGCCCAAGCGGGACCCGAAGACGGGCGAGGAGAAGGTCGTCACCCTCTTCGCCAACCGCGAGGGCAAGCCGAAGAAGAACACCCTGGCCATGCTGGAGAACATCGAGGCCGCCAAGGAGCGTCCGCTGGCCCGGATCATCACCGGGCTGTCGATCCGACACGTCGGCCCGGTGGCGGCCGAGGCGTTGGCGCGGGAGTTCCGCTCGCTGGCCCGGATCGCCGAGGCGTCCGAGGAGGAGCTGGCGGCCACCGAGGGGGTCGGTCCGACCATCGCCGCCTCGCTCAAGGCCTGGTTCGCCGAGGACTGGCACCGCGAGATCGTCGAGAAGTGGCGGGCCGCCGGGGTCCGGATGGAGGAGGAGGGCGGCGGAGAGGAGGGGCCGCGTCCGCTGGAGGGCGTCACCGTCGTGGTCACCGGAACCCTGCGGTCGTACACGAGGGATGGCGCGAAAGAGGCGCTGCAGAGCCGCGGAGCGAAAGTGACCGGGTCCGTCTCGAAGAAGACCGGATTCGTTGTGGCCGGGGACAACCCCGGGTCAAAGTACGACAAGGCCCTGCAGTTGAAGGTCCCCGTCCTGGACGACGACGGGTTCGCCGTCCTCCTCGAGCGGGGACCCGATGCGGCGCGGGAGGTCGCCACGGTCCCCTCGGAGGCGTCCGCGGAGTAAGCGGAAACAATCCTTCGAACAGTCAAACTCCTTCGGGTGAAGTGTCGTTGGCGAGTGATGACACGGAACCACGTGGCGCTTATCAGACGGACACGGGCGACCGGTCGGCATTCGGGCAACCACGATCGATCACTGCCCTGACGGCCGTCCGAGCCCTACTGTTGATGGGGTGCGCCTGCCGTGACGTGGGCACCGACGGCTGTGAGAGGGACGCGCATGCAGCAGAAACCCCGGGACCGGGGACGGCAGTGGCTCCGTCACGGGCACCCGCAGGCCCCGCCGGGCGACGGCTCCGGCACCGCGCCCTGGCTGCAGCGCGCCGTCTCCCTGGAGGTGCCCGGGCTGTCCCCCGCCGTCGTCGCCGTGGCCGGCGCCGTGCTGGCCCTCGGCTTCTGGCGGGCGGTCGCCGAAGGGCGCGCGCTCTTCCCGAACGGTGTGGAGGGCTGGTCCTTCGCCCTCCTCACCGGGCTCATCGTCGGGCACCTGGTGGCGCTCGGCCGCGACCGCTGGTGGGGCGGCACCGGTTCCGGCGCCGCCCTCACCATGGCCATCCTGCTGCTGTACGGCTGGACGTCCGCCGCCCTGGTCAGCCTCGCCGTCGTGGTGCTGGTCGCCGCGGCCCGGCGGCACGGCTGGCGCCAGGGCCTGCGGCACGGCGCGGTGGACATCCTCGGCATCGGCGCCTCCGCGCTCTGCCTCGCCGCCTCCGGCACGCGCCCCTCGGTGCAGGACCCCTGGACGCCCGGCGACTGGAACGGGGACACCCTCCCCGAGATCCTCCTCGCGGCCGGCGCCTACCTGCTGGTCACCCGCGGGCTGCAGTGGTACGTCGCGGTCTCGCGGCAGGGCGGGCCGCCCGCCGTCGCCCGCGCCGCCCTGCTGCGTCAGGGCCTGGTCGCCGTCGCCCTGCTCGGCCTCTCCCCGCTGATCGTCGTGGTCGCGGACCACACGCCGCTGCTGCTGCCGCTGTTCGCCGTGCCGCTGATCTCGCTCGACTCCGCGCTGTGGATCGCCCGCGCCCGCGCCGAGGAGCAGCTCCGCGACCCGCTCACCGGCCTCGCCAACCGCCAGTGGCTCCTGGAGCGCACCTGGTCCGCCCTGGACGAGGCCGACCGGCTGGGGGCCCGCTCGGCCCTCGTCCTGATCGACCTCGACCGGTTCCGCTCGGTCAACGACACGCTCGGCCACCTCGCGGGCGACCGGCTGCTGCTCCAGATCGCCGACCGGCTGAGGACGGCCCTGCCCCACGGCGCCGAGGTGGCCCGGCTCGGCGGCGACGAGTTCGCCGTCCTGCTGCCGCTGGCCGACTCGCCCACCAGCGCCCAGCGCATCGCCCGCGCGCTCGTCTCCGCGCTCGGCTCGCCGCTCGACCTGGACGGGCTGACCCTGGAGCTGGAGGCCAGCGCGGGGGTCGCGGTCTTCCCCGACCACGCCGGCGAGGCCGAGGGCCTGCTGCGCCGCGCCGACGTCGCGATGTACCAGGCCAAGCGCGACCGCAGCGGCGTCGAGGTCTACGAGGCCACCCGCGACGGCAACACCCCCGACCGGCTGGGCCTCCTGGGCGACCTGCGCCGGGCCCTGGACGCGGGCGAGGTGGAGCTCCACTACCAGCCCAAGGTCGCCTTCGACGGCTCCGTCTCCGGCCTGGAGGCCCTGGTCCGCTGGGTGCACCCGGAGAGGGGCAAGGTCCCCCCGGACGAGTTCATCGCCATCGCCGAGACCTCCGGCCTGATGCCGCGCCTCACCGACTACGTGCTGGAGACCGCCCTCGCCCAGGTCGCCCGCTGGCGCTCCCAGGGCCTCACCGTGCCGGTCGCCGTCAACGTCTCGCCCCGCGACGTCCACAGCCCCGGCTTCGCCGGATCCGTCGCCGCCCGCCTGGCCCGGCACGGCGTCCCCGCCGCGGCGCTGCAGCTGGAGATCACCGAGCACGTCCTCCTGGAGGACCCCCAGCAGGCCGCGGACACCCTGGCCGCGCTCACCGGGCACGGCGTGCGGATGTCCCTGGACGACTTCGGCACCGGCTACTCCTCGCTGGTGCACCTGAGGCGGCTCCCGGTGAGCGAGCTGAAGATCGACCGCTCCTTCGTGGCCCGGCTGGCCGTGGACGCCGAGGACGCCGAGATCGTGCGCTGCACGGTCGACCTCGCGCACTCCCTCGGCCTCCTCGTCGTCGCCGAGGGCGTGGAGGACGACGAGACCTGGGAGCGCCTGCGCGACCTGGGCTGCGACGCCGTGCAGGGCTGGCTGGTCTCCGCCGCGATGCCCCCGGCCGAGGCCACCTCCTGGCTGCGGGCCCGCGACGGCGCCCCGCCGCCGGCGGAGAGGACCGCGCCCGCGCTGCCGGGACCCGGCGGGGACGGCGGCGCCCGGCGCTCCCACGGACAGCCCGCGCGGTAGGCCGCGGCAGGGGCCGACGCGCCGGTACGGGAACGGCGCGGACGGCGGTGGGAACGGCGGTGCGGACAGGGCGGTGCGGTGGCACCGGGCGGCCGCGTGTGGTAGCGCTGTGCGTCCACGGCCCCGGGAGCCATAGGATTGGGGCGGACCGCAGGAAGAGTCCGAGAAGCCCCGAAAGATCCACCACTCACCCCGAGGAATCGCTGCATGCCTGGCATCACGCGCGAGGAGGTCGCCCACCTCGCCCGGCTGGCGCGTCTGGAGCTGAAGGACGAAGAGCTCGACCACTTCGCCGGACAGCTCGACGACATCATCGGCGCGGTCGCCCGCGTCTCCGATGTCGCCGACGAGGACGTACCGCCGACCTCCCACCCGCTGCCGCTGACCAACGTCATGCGCCCGGACGAGGTCCGTCCGTCGCTGACCCCCGAGCAGGCGCTCTCCGGCGCCCCGGCCCAGGAGCAGCAGCGTTTCAAGGTGCCGCAGATCCTGGGGGAGGAGTGACCGACGTGACCAGCACCAGTGACCTGACCAGGCTCACCGCGGCCGAGACCGCCGAGAGGATCGCCTCCGGCGAGGTCAGCGCCGTGGAGGTGGCCGAGGCCCACCTCGCCCGGATCGACGCGGTGGACGAGAAGGTGCACGCCTTCCTCCACGTGGACCGCGAGGGCGCGCTGGCCCGCGCCCGCGCCGTGGACGCCAAGCGCTCGCGCGGGGAGAAGCTCGGCCCGCTGGCCGGCGTCCCCCTCGCGCTCAAGGACATCTTCACCACCGAGGGCGTCCCCACCACGGTCGGCTCCAGGATCCTCGAAGGCTGGATCCCGCCGTACGACGCCACGGTCACCAAGCGGCTCAAGGCCGCGGACGTGGTCGTCCTGGGCAAGACCAACATGGACGAGTTCGCCATGGGCTCCTCCACCGAGAACAGCGCCTTCGGCCCGACCGGCAACCCGTGGGACCTCACCCGCATCCCCGGCGGCTCCGGCGGCGGCTCCTCGGCGGCGCTCGCCTCGTACCAGGCCCCGCTGGCCATCGGCACGGACACCGGCGGCTCCATCCGCCAGCCCGCCGCCGTCACCGGCACCGTCGGCGTCAAGCCGACCTACGGCGCCGTCTCCCGCTACGGCATGGTCGCCTTCTCGTCCTCCCTGGACCAGGGCGGCCCCTGCGCCCGCACGGTGCTGGACGCGGCCCTGCTGCACGAGGTGATCGCCGGACACGACCCGCTGGACTCCACCTCCATCGACGCCCCCGTCCCGCCGGTGGTCGAGGCCGCCCGCAACGGGAACGTCAAGGGGCTGCGCGTCGGCGTGGTGAAGGAGTTCGGCGGCGAGGGCTACCAGGCCGGTGTGATGCAGCGCTTCACCGAGTCGGTGGAGCTGCTGCGCGAGCTGGGCGCCGAGGTCGTCGAGATCTCCTGCCCGTCCTTCGACAAGGCGCTCGCGGCGTACTACCTGATCGCACCGAGCGAGGCCTCCTCCAACCTGGCCCGCTTCGACGCGATGCGCTACGGCCTGCGGGTCGGCGACGACGGCGGCCACTCCGCCGAGGAGGTCACCTCCCTCACCCGCGAGGCGGGCTTCGGGCCCGAGGTCAAGCGCCGCATCATGCTCGGCACGTACGCGCTGTCCTCCGGCTACTACGACGCCTACTACGGCTCCGCCCAGAAGGTCCGCACGCTCATCAAGCGCGACTTCGACGCGGCCTTCGGACAGGTGGACGTGCTGGTCTCGCCGACCACCCCCACCACCGCGTTCCCCATCGGCGAGCGCGCCGACGACCCGATGGCCATGTACCTGGCGGACCTGTGCACCATCCCCGTCAACCTGGCGGGCAACGCGGCCATGTCGCTGCCGTGCGGCCTGGCGCCCGAGGACGGACTGCCGGTGGGCCTGCAGATCATCGCCCCCGCCATGGCCGACGACCGGCTGTACCGTGTCGGAGCCGCGGTCGAGGCCGCCTTCCAGGCACGGTGGGGCCACCCGCTCCTGGAGGAGGCACCCGCACTGTGAGCACGCTGAAGAAGGCCAAGGGATTCAAGAAGAGCAAGCCCGGCCTGTACCTGTCCATCGGCACCTCGCTCTTCGGCATCTTCGGTGTCGTCAAGCAGGTCCAGCTCGCCCGGCGGGAGAGCGACAAGCTGCAGCTCCTGGACGCCATCGTCTCCGGCGCCGCGGTCCTCACCAACGCCGCCGTCCTCGTCCGCGAGCTGCGCCGCCTGGACATCGACGACGTCCTCGCCGACGACTGACCGCAGCGCCTGAAAGGTTTGGCTTTCCGTGACTGTCACTGAACTGGTGTCGTACGAGGACGCGCTGGCCTCCTACGATCCCGTCATGGGCCTGGAGGTCCATGTCGAACTGGGCACCAGGACCAAGATGTTCTGCGGCTGCTCCACAGCGCTGGGCGCCGAGCCCAACACCCAGACCTGCCCCGTCTGCCTCGGCCTGCCGGGCTCCCTGCCGGTGGTCAACGCCACCGCGGTGGAGTCCACCATCCGGATCGGCCTCGCGCTGAACTGCGAGATCGCCGAGTGGTGCCGGTTCGCCCGGAAGAACTACTTCTATCCGGACATGCCGAAGAACTTCCAGATCTCCCAGTACGACGAGCCGATCGCCTTCAACGGCTACCTGGACGTCCAGCTGGAGGACGGCGAGGTCTTCCGCGTGGAGATCGAGCGCGCCCACATGGAGGAGGACACCGGCAAGTCCACCCACATCGGCGGTGCCACGGGCCGCATCCACGGCGCCTCGCACTCGCTGCTGGACTACAACCGGGCCGGCATCCCCCTGGTCGAGATCGTCACCAAGCCCATCACGGGCGCCGGGGAGCGCGCACCGGAGGTGGCCCGGGCGTACGTCGCCGAGCTGCGCGAACTCATCCGGGCCCTCGGCGTCTCCGAGGCCCGCATGGAGATGGGGCAGATGCGCTGCGACGTCAACCTGTCGCTGCGCCCGCACGGGACCGAGACGTTCGGCACCCGCAGCGAGACCAAGAACGTCAACTCGCTGCGCAGCGTCGAGCGGGCCACCCGCTTCGAGATCCAGCGCCACGCCGCCGTGCTGGACGCGGGCGGGAAGATCGTCCAGGAGACCCGCCACTTCCACGAGGACACCGGCACCACCACCTCCGGCCGCGTCAAGGAGGAGGCGGAGGACTACCGCTACTTCCCCGAGCCGGACCTGGTGCCCGTCGCCCCCGCGCGTGAATGGGTGGAGAAGCTGCGGGCCGAGCTCCCCGAGCTGCCGCGCGTGCGCCGCAACCGGCTGCGCGAGGAGTGGGGCATCTCCCAGCACGAGATGCAGTCCGTCCTCAACGCGGGCGCCATCGACCTGATCACCGCCACCATCGACGCCGGCGCCCCGGCCGACCAGGCCCGCAAGTGGTGGATGGGCGAACTGGCCCGCCGGGCGAACGAGCAGGGCACCGAGCTGTCCGCCCTGCCCATCACCCCGGCCCAGGTCGCCCGGGTGTGCGCCCTGGTCGCCGAGGGGTCCCTCAACGACAAGCTGGCCCGCCAGGCCATCGAGGGCGTTCTCGCCGGCGAGGGCGAGCCGGACGAGGTCGTGGAGAAGCGCGGCCTGAAGGTCGTCTCGGACACCGGCGCGCTGAGCAAGGCCGTGGACGAGGCGATCGCCGCCAACGAGGCGATCGCCGAGAAGATCCGCGGCGGCAAGGTGCAGGCGGCCGGCGCGCTCGTCGGCGCCGTGATGAAGGCCACCCGCGGCCAGGCGGACGCCGCCCGCGTGCGCGAACTCATCCTGGAGAAGCTGGGCGTCCAGGGCTGACGCCCGCCCGGCCCCCGCGGCCCCGCACCCACCCGGGTGCGGGGCCGCGCCGTACTCGGGACCACCCCCGACCCGGGCCGTCTAAGGCACCTCAGACGGCCCGGGACGGGGGAGGGGACCGCGTACCCGCGCCGGGACGGAACGAGAGCGTCCCGGGCCCCGCGGTCTAAGGCCCCCGTACCGCGGACATCGGTCATGGTCCCGATGCGGCCGCCCCACCTGGGAGACGAGGCTGGACCCGTCCGCGGACAGCGGACGGGAACCGATTCGCCGACAACCCGGGGGACCCAGGTGCTCGACTACCGGATGTACGAACTGCGCGCCGCCGAACTGCGGGACGAGGCCGTGAGGGAACGCCTCGCGTGCGAGGCCGCCCGCCACCGGCAGCGCCGGGAGGAGCAGGGGGAAGAGGAGGAGGGGCGGGGCGGCGGACGGAACGGGGAGCAGGACGGGCAGGACGGGCAGGACGGGCACGGCGGCAGGGCCGGCGGGGAGCGTGGCCGGTGGGCCCGGGCCGCCTGAACCCGGCGGCCCCCGCGGACCGGCCGGCGCCGGCGAAACCCGGTGCCGCACCGCCGGATATCTGTGCGATGCTCGGCGCCGTGGACAGTGCCAGAGTCAGCCCGGTGTTCGTCGGCCGCGGAGGCGAACTGACCGCCCTCACCGACGCCCTCGCCCGTGCGGCCACGGGCGAGCCGCAGACGGTCGTGGTCGCGGGCGAGGCCGGGGTCGGCAAGACGCGGCTGCTGGAGGAGTTCCTGACCGCCGCCCGCGCGGCCGGCGCGGTCACGGCCGTCGGCGGATGCGTCGAGATCGGCGCCGACGGCCTGCCCTTCGCACCGGTCTCCACCGTGCTGCGCCTCCTGCACCGCAGGCTCGGGGACGAGCTGACGGCCGCCGCCGCGGGCCAGGAGGGCGAACTGGCCCGTCTCCTGCCCGAACTGGGCGAGACCACCCGCGAGTGGCACGACGAGGACGGCCGGGCCCGCCTGTTCGAACTGACCGCCCGGCTGCTGGAGTCGCTCTCCCGGGAGCGGACGCTTCTCCTCGCCGTCGAGGACCTCCACTGGGCCGACCGCTCCACGCGCGAGCTGCTGGCGTACCTCTTCCGCTCCCTCGACCGCGCCCGGCTGGTCATCGTCGCCACCTACCGGTCCGACGACATCCACCGCCGCCACCCGCTGCGCCCCTTCCTCGCCGAACTGGACCGCCTGCGGACCGTCCGCCGGATCGAGCTGCCCAGGCTCAGCCGGGAGGAGGTGCGGGCGCAGATGGCCGGCATCCAGGGCGTCGAGGTCCCCGAACGCGACCTGGTGGAGCGGGTCTTCGAACGCTCCGAGGGCAACCCCTTCTTCGTGGAGGAGCTGACGGTCTCCGGCACCGCCTGCGGCATCAGCGAATCGCTGCGCGACCTGCTGCTGGTACGGGTCGAGGCACTGCCGGAAACGGCCCAGCAGGTCGTCCGGACGGCGGCCGAGGGCGGCTCGGCGGTGGAGCACGCCCTCCTCGCCGCGGTGGCGCGGCTGCCGGAGGACGAGCTGATCGAGGCGCTGCGGGCCGCGGTCGGCGCCAACGTCCTCGCCCCCACCCAGGACGGCGACGGCTACCGCTTCCGGCACGCGCTGGTGCGCGAGGCCGTCTCGGAGGACCTGCTGCCCGGCGAACGCGTCGGCCTCAACCGCCGCTACGCCCAGGCCCTGGAGACGGACCCCTCCCTCGTCCGCGCCGACGAGCGCGCCGCGCGCCTGGCCAGCCACTGGTGCGCGGCGCACGACGTGGCCAAGGCCCTGCCCGCCGTGCTCGACGCCGCGGTCGCCGCCCGCCGCCGCTACGCCTACGCCGAGCAGCTGCGGCTGCTCGACCGGGCACTGAAGCTGTGGGAGGAGGCCGACCCGGCCGTCCGCCGCTCCCTGCCGGCCTTCGAGCACACCGAGGCGTACCCGGCCTGCGGCTGCGACGACGAGACGCTGCGCCACCTGGACCTGCTGGCCGACACGGTGACCGCCGCCCAGCTCTCGGGGGAGCGCAAACGGGCGCTGGCCGTCGTCAAACGCGCCCTGCGGGTGCTGGACGAGGACCGGGAACCGCTGCGGGCGGCCTGGTTCTGGACCCAGCGCTCCAAACTGGCGCAGAGCACCGGCCAGAGCGACGGCTGGAAGGAGCTGGAACGGGCCCGGGAACTGGTGCGCGGACTGCCGCCCTCCCCGGTGCACGCCGAGGTGCTGGCCTTCGCCGCCGCCTGGGGCGCCGTCCACGACACCGGACCGGAGACCTTCACCACCGCACAGCGCGCGGTGGAACTGGCCTCCCTGGTCGGCGCCGGGAGCATCGAGCTGCACGCCCGGCTCACCCTGGGCAGCCTGCGGGTCTTCTCGGGCGACGTGGACGCGGGGCTCGCCGAGATGGCGGAGGTCGTCCGGTGCGTCGTCGAGCGGGGCGAGGTCGGCGTCATGGGGAGGTGCCACGTCAACCTGGCGTCCGCGCTGGAGGGGGCGGGGCGCTCCGAGGAGGCCGTGGAGGTGGCCGAGGAGGGGCTGCGGGTGGCCCACCGCTTCGGACTCCAGGACACCCGGGCGTGGCTCCGGGGCAACATGGCCGAGTCGCTGGTCGCCCTGGGCCGCTGGGAGGAGGCCGACGCCGCGCTGGCCGCCACGCGCAGACCGGCGAGCGGCGCCCGGCCCCGCGGGTCGGCCGCGATCAAGAGCGCCCATCTCGCCCTCCGCCGGGGCGACACCGACCTGGCGGCCCGGGAACTGGCGGAGGCGTGGAAGCACCACGGCACCCACGATCCCCAGCCGCAGTACACGATCCCGCTCGCCCGCCTGGAGCTGGAGATCGCGGCGGCGCGCGGCCGGCCGCTGGAGGCGCGGCGCGTGCTGGGGGAGGCACTGGACCGGGGCTTCCCGCTCTCCACCGAGCGGTACGCCTGGCCGCTGCTGTACTCCGCGCTGTCGGCGGAGGCGGACGCGCGCGGCCTGCCCGCCGCGGAACCGGGGCGGGACGAGGTCCTGGAGCGGATACACGAGGCGGCCCGGAGGCTGCCGCGCCTGGTGCCGGTGTGGGCCGCCTACGGACTGCTGGTGGACGCCGAACTGCCGCGCGCCCGGGGGCGGAACGACCCGGACCGCTGGGCCGAGGCGGTGGCCGCCTTCGAGGAACTGCCGCGGCCCTTCCGGCTGGCCCAGGCGCGCCTCCGCTGGGCGGAGGCCCTGCTGGACGCGGGCGGGAACCGCGACCGGGCCGCCGGCCTGCTGGAACGGGCGCACGCCACGGCCGTGCGACTGGAGGCGTTACCACTGCGCGAGAGCATCGAGCGGCTGGCCGGCCGGGCTCGTATCGCCCTCGGCGCCGGCCGTACGGCGGGCTGCGCCGCGCCGCCCGCCGACCCGGTGGAGTCCTTCGGCCTCACCCCCCGCGAGCGCGACGTGCTGAGCCTGGTCGCGGCGGGACACAGCAACCGCCGGATCGCCGAGGAGCTGTTCATCTCCCCCAAGACGGCCAGTGTGCACGTCTCCAACATCCTGGCGAAGCTGGGCGTCTCGGGGCGGGGCGAGGCGGCGGCGATGGCCCACCGGCTGCGGCTGGTGGAGCCGCCGGCTCCGGTGGGGGAGGACGGCCGGGCGGCGGTCGCCTGACGGGCGTGCGTGCGGGCGGCGGGGAGGGCGCCCGTGCCGCACGCCCCGCCGGGTCAGGCCGCCGGTTTCGGGGCCGGCTCCCCGGCCGCGGCGGACTCCTCGTCGGGCGCCGGACGCTGGGGCCGTATCAGGACGCGTCCCGAGGCGAGGTCGATCGGGCCGCGCCCCGGATCCCGGCTGCCCTCCTCCACCCGGGTGTGCTCCAGGCGCCTGCGCTCGTCGTCGGTGTGGCGCCGCCCGGGGGCGAACAGCTCCTCGATCAGGTTGAACATCAGCGGACCTCCAGCCTCAGGATGCGGTCGTCGTCCTCGCCGGGCGTACCGCGCGAGTCGGTTTCGCTGGTCACCAGCCACAGCCCGTCGCCGCCGTCGGAGACGACCGTCCGCAACCGCCCGTACTCACCTTCCAGGAACGCCTGGGGGTCCGCCACCGCTTCCCCGCCCCGGAGGGGAATCCGCCACAGCCTCTCCCCGCGCAGGCCCGCCATCCACACCGAGCCGTTCGCGACGGCGATGCCGCTGGGGGAGGCGTCGGCGGGCTTCCACTGCGCCACGGGGTCGACGAAGCCCTTCTCCCCGGCCTCGCCCTCGACCTCGGGCCAGCCGTAGTTGCCGCCGGGCCGGATGAGGTTGAGCTCGTCCCAGGTGTTCTGGCCGAACTCGGCCGCCCAGAGCCGCTTCCCGGCGTCCCAGGCCAGCCCCTGGACATTGCGGTGGCCCCAGGAGTAGACGACCGAGTCCGCCTCGGGATTGCCGTGGCCCGGGGGTTCGCCGTCCGGAGTCATCCGCAGGATCTTGCCGCCGAGCGAGTCCCTGTCCTGGGCGAGGCTCTCGTCGCCGGAGTCGCCCGTCCCGGCGTAGAGCATCCGGTCCGGGCCGAAGGCGATCCGGCCGCCGTTGTGGATCGTGCCCTTGGGGATGCCCCGGAAGACGGTGCTGGGCGCGCCCAGCTGGTTGCCCTCCTCCTTGTCCTCCTCGTAGAGCATGCGCACGATCCGGTTGTCGGAGGCGCTGGTGAAGTAGGCGTAGACGTAGCGGTTCTCGGCGAAGTCGGGCGGGACGGCGATGCCCAGCAGGCCGCCCTCGCCGCCCGGGTCGACCCCGGGCACCGTGCCCAGTTCGGTGGTCTCGCCGCTGTCGGCGTCGACCCGCAGGATCGTGCCCTCGTCCCGGGAGGAGACCAGCAGGTCGCCGTCCGGCAGGGGAGCGAGCCCCCAGGGGGACTTCAGGCCCGTCGCGACGGTCTCCACGACCTTCGCCGATCCCTTGGCGGGGGCGGGCGAGGCGCCGGGGGTGCGGGAGGGGTCCTCCGAGGGGGCGGCGGACCGGCCGACGGTGGCGCTCGTGCGGTCGGAGGGGTTCCCGCCGCCGTCGGAGGAACAGCCCGAGGCGAGCAGGGCGAGTCCGGTGAGGGAGGCGGCGGCCGCTCGCAGGGGCAGGGAAGGGCTTCGGACCATCAGGGCGCCTTTCGACGACTCTCGGTCGGCGGTGTGCCGTTCTGCTGTGTCGTTCCGCGGTCTGTCGGTCTGTCGGTCTGCTGGTGGTGTCGGTCTGCCGGTGGTGTCGTTCTGCGGGGTGCCGGGCGGCGGTGCCCGCCGGCGCCCCCACGTCCGACCGTACGTCGGAGGAGCGCCGGGAGTTCCCCTCTCAGTCCCAGGATCCCAGGGCCGGGGGCAGCGCGGCGATCTCCGCCAGGTCCTCGTCGGTGAGCCTCAGCCGGGCCGCCGCCGCGTTCTCCACCGCCCAGCGCTCCTTCTTCGTGCCCGGCACCGGCACCACGTGCCGTCCCTGCGCCAGCAGCCAGGCCAGCGCCACCTGCGCCGGGGTGGCGTCGCCGTGCCGCGCGGCGACGTGCCGGAGACCGACGACGATGGGCTGGTTGGCCGCCATCATCTCGGCCGTGAAGCGGGGGTGCCGGGCCCGTATGTCGTCGGGCTCGAAGCCGACGCCGGGCGTCAGCGTGCCGGTCAGGAAGCCGTTGCCCAGCGGCATCGCGGCCAGGAAGCCGACCCCGCGCGCCTCGCACCACGGCAGCAGCGACACCAGGGCCTCCGGGGACCACACCGACAGCTCGGCCTCCACACAGCTCACCGGGAACACCTGCTGCACGCGCTCCAGCTGCCGGATCGTCTCCGCGTACAGGGGTTCGGCGGCCGACCGCCGCTGCGCCCGCGCGCCCACGGCGCACAGTCCCAGCGCGCGGACCTTGCCCGCGGCGACCAGTTCGGCCATCGCGCCCCAGGTCTCCTCGATCGGCACCTCGGGGTCGGCGCGGTGGAGCTGGTAGAGGTCGATCACGTCGGTCTGCAGCCGCCGCAGGGAGGCGTCGCAGGCCCGCCGCACGTAGGAGGGACGGCCGTTGGCCACGATGTGCTGCTCGCCGACCAGCAGCCCGCACTTGGTGGAGACGAACGCCTCCGAGCGGCGCCGGCCGAGCACCCGGCCGAGCAGCAGCTCGTTGGTGAACGGCCCGTACATGTCGGCGGTGTCGAGCAGCGTCACCCCGTGGTCGAGCGCGGCGTGCACCGTGCGCAGCGAGGACTCGCCGTCCTGTTGGGACGTGGTGTAGGCCCAGCTCATCGGCATGCAGCCGAGCCCGATCGCGCCCACCTCCAGCGCCCCCGCACCGATAGTCCTGCGCTCCACCTGGACGTGCTCCCTCCTCGCCCCCGCAGGGCCCGTCCCAACCTAACGGGTGGCTTCCGGCGGGCCTCGGACAGCCTCCGGATAGCCTTCGGGCATGGCTTCCGCAGACGTCTGGCTGCCCTTCCCGCCCGCCGAGATGGGTGCTCTGCCGGGATCGTTCCGCTACGTCCACTGGGGCGGCGAGGGGGAGTTCCCGGCGGACCCCGCGCACTGCGTCTTCTACGCCGTCCCCTACATGAAGGGTCAGGCCGTCGCCGTACGCCCGCTGGCGCACATGACGAACGTGCGGGTGGTGCAGACGCTCACCGCGGGTGTGGACCACATGGAGCCCGCGGTACCGCAACTGCCCCGGGGCACGCTGCTGTGCAACGCCCGCGGCGTCCACGAGGCGAGCACCGCCGAGCTCGCGCTCACGCTCGCCCTGGCCTCGCTGCGCGGTATCCCCGCCTTCGTCCGGGCGCAGGACGCGGGGGAGTGGCGGCAGGGCTTCCGCCCGGCCCTCGCCGACCGGACCGCGCTGATCGTCGGCTACGGATCCATAGGCGCGGCCATCGAGGAGCGGCTCGCCCCCTTCGAGCCGGCGGCCGTCCACCGCGTGGCGCGCACCGCCCGCACGGCGCCGCGCGGCCCGGTGCACGCCCACGCCGACCTGCCCCGGCTGCTGCCCGAGGCCGACGTGGTGTTCCTGGTCACTCCCCTCACCGAGGCCACCCGCGGCCTGGTGGACGCCTCCTTCCTGGCCCGGATGAAGGACGGTGCGCTGCTGGTGAACGTCGCCCGCGGCGCCGTCGTGGACACCGGCGCCCTCCTGGCCGAGCTGGAGTCGGGGCGGCTGCGGGCCGCGCTCGACGTCACCGACCCCGAGCCGCTGCCGCCCGGGCATCCGCTGTGGCGGGCGCCGGGTGTGCTGATCACGCCCCACGTCGGCGGTCCCACCTCCGCGTTCGCGCCGAGGGCCCGGCGCCTGCTCCGCGCCCAGCTGCGGCGCTTCGCGGCCGGGGAGCCCCTGGAGAACGTCGTCGCCGTGGCGGGGGAGGAGCCGGAGGGGGACGACGGGGGCCGACGGACGGAGCGTCCGGTTGCGTGATACACGCTCCGAACACGCTCAAATGCAGATCGTACCGGCAATCCTCCTCCCCGTCACGCTCGGTAGATGACCTATGTCGCTGAGTGACTGATCTGGTGTATCGTCCGGTCGGGGGTGTACCAGACCACGAGGGGGGACGGGCGACATGCACGGCCACCGGACGAACCACCGGACACACGACAGCGACCGGACAGGACGACGACCCGTGGGATCCCGTGCGGGCGGGGCGCGGCACCCGGAGGTGGCGCGGTGAACGCCCGGGAAACGGACCCCTCCCGCCCGGCCCGTACCGCGCGCCGCCGGGGCGGGGTGCCTTCCCGGCTCGTCCTGGCCGCCGTGTGCGGCGCGTACGCACTGGGCGCGGTGCTCGGCTGGGGATCGCCCGCGGTGGCGCTGTTCATGGGCGACTTCGGGCTGAGCATCGCGGCGTTCGCCGCCGCGGGCTCCTGCTTCCACTACGTCCGCACCCACCCCGGCAGCCCGCTCCGGCCCGCCTGGGTCCTCTTCGCCGTCTCCTCGACGATGGCCGGACTCGGCAACGGGGTGTGGGGCTGGTACGAGGTCGTGCTGAGCCGCCCCGTGCCCAGCCCCTCGGCCGCCGACTTCTGCTTCCTGCTCTTCGCGCCGCCGTCCATCATCGGGCTGCTGGTGCTGGCCGAGCGCCCCGCCAACCGGGCGGGCTGGATCCGCCTGGCCCTCGACGCCTGGCTGATCGGCGGTTCGCTGCTCACCCTCTCCTGGAGCCTGGCCCTCGACCACCCCTCGTACTGGCAGGGCGAGTCCCTCCCCCTGGTGGCCCTCTCGCTGGCCTACCCCCTGATGGACATCGTGCTGATCAGCATGGTCCTCGTCCTGCACTTCCGCCGTTCCGCCGCCTACCGGGCCGCCGTCAACACCGTCATCGGCGCCCTCGCCCTCACGGTGATCTGCGACGCCCTGTTCACCTCTCCCCTGCTGCGGGAGAACTACTCCTCCGGCCAGATCCTCGACGCGGGCTGGTTCGCCGGTTCACTGCTGCTGGCGTACGCCCCCTGGGTCAGCCACCGGGAGGGAGCGGAGCGGCGCGGACCCGCTCGTCCGGCCGTCCGGCAGCCCGCGCCGGCGAACGGCCCGACGCCCGGGTCGCTGGCCGCTCTCACGCCCTACCTGGCCGCGGCCGTGTGCACCCTGGGCATCCTCTACAACGTCCGCGACGGCGGGGCCATCGACCGGGTGGTGCTGCTGACCGGCTGCACCGTCGTGCTGGCCCTGGTGGTGCGGCAGGGAATCATGCTGCTGGAGAACATCCACCTCACCCAGGAACTGGCCCAGAAGGAGAACCACTTCCGGTCCCTGGTGCAGGGATCCAGCGACGTCATCATGATCGCGTCCCCGGCCGGGATGCTGCGGTACGTCTCCCCGGCCGCCGCGGGCGTCTACGGCCGTGAGCCCGACAAGCTGGTCGGCTCCGAACTCGCCTCCCTCATCCACCCCGAGGATCTCGGAAGGGTCCTCCACGAGGTGCGCCGCTTCCTCGCGACCCCGCCCGACGAGGAGTCCTCCACCCGGATCGAGTGCCGCATCCGGCACGCCTCGGGCCGCTGGCTCAACGTCGAGTCCACCGTCAACCGCTACCAGGGCGGCCTGATCTTCAACAGCCGCGACGTCACCGAGCGGGTACGCCTCCAGGCGCAGCTCCAGCACAACGCCTCGCACGACCCGCTGACCGACCTGCCCAACCGCGCCCTGTTCACCGAGCGCGTGCGCCAGGCGCTCGGCGGACGGCGCCGGGGCGACGCGGAGGCGGGGCACACGGCGGTGCTCTACATCGACCTCGACGGCTTCAAGGCCGTGAACGACACCGTCGGCCACCAGGCCGGCGACGAACTCCTGGTCCACGCGGCCCGCCGCCTGAAGGAGGCCGTGCGCGCCGGCGACACCGCCGCCCGGCTCGGCGGGGACGAGTTCGCCGCGCTCATCGTGGGCGACGGCAGGTGCGACCGGGCCGAACGCGAGTACCGCGTGCTGGAGATCGCCGAGCGGCTGCGCACGACCCTCTCCCGGCCCTACCACGTCGAGGGCGGCGAGGTGCGGGTCGCCGCCTCCATCGGCGTGGCCTTCGCCGAGCCCGGCGTGACCCCGGCGGTCCTGATGCGCCACGCCGACCTGGCGATGTACCGCGCCAAGCAGGCCGGCAAGAACCGGGTCGAGCTGTACGCTCCGCAGCCGCAGGCCGAGGCCGTGCGCCGGGCCGAACTGACCACCGACCGGCTGCGCGGAGCGTCGGCCGAGAGCGAGTTCGCACTGTTCCACCAGCCCGTGGTCGAACTCTCCAGCGGACGGATCGCCTCGGTCGCGGCCCAGGCCCGCAGGCGTTCCGCCCGGGGCGTCCCGTTCCCGTCCGCCGGGCCCCCGCACGGCCCCTCCGCGGGCGGGGGCGGGATCTCCGAGGCGGAGAACTGGCTGCTGCGCCGGGCCGTCGAGCAGGCCGCCGAGCGCCATCGCGCGGGCTTCCGCGTGCCCGTGTCGGTACGGATCGACGCACGCCGCCTCACCGACCGCTCCATGACCCCGGCCACCGTCGAGACGCTGCTGTCCCGGCACGGGCTGCCTCCGGAGGCGCTGGTCGTCGAACTGTCCGACACCGATCCGCGTGTCTCCCTGAACGAACTGGAGTTGTGGGTCACCGCACTGCGCCGGCTCGGCGTGGGCGTCGCCCTGGACGGTTTCGGGGCCGGCCACGGAGCCCTCGCCGCCCTGCGCCGGCTCCCCGTCGACGTACTGCGGCTGGACCGCTCCCTGACCGAGGGGGTCGTGGAGTCGGCCAGGGTGCGCAAAGTCACCTCCGGGCTGCTGAGGATCGCCGAGGACCTCGGCATGACCTCCGTCGCGGACGGAGTGGACCTCCCCGAACAGGCCGACGTCCTGCGGTCGATGGGCTGCACCCACGCCCAGGGGGCGGCCTTCTCCAAGCCCCTGGAGGAGCACCGGCTGCGCCGTGCCCTGAGCCGGGGAGGCTTCCCGGTCACGGGAGGGGAGCAGCACGCCGCGGTCACCGGCCGCTCGGTGGTGGTCGCCGGTTCGCTGCCCGTGCGCAGGCGCGGAACGGCGGAACCCGATCCGGTGACGCGCCCTCCGATGCGCTCAAATAGTGAGACGTCCGTCCCACCCGCTTGACACTTCGCACACCACGGGAGGATTGTCGGTGCCATGCGCACCCGAATTCTCGTACTTGGACAGCGCGTCGACTGACACGGGGCACGACCACCCCGTGGACGACAGCGACGCGCTCCCCTCGCTTGCCCGACGGCACGAGGGGTTTTTTGTTGCACGAGCACCTGAGCGCGACTCATCCACAGCCACCTACAACGAGCGTCAAACCCTCACTCTCCGAGAAGAGATTGCGATGACCGAGCAGGCCACCGGGGCCCCCCGCCCGCAGCCGCGGGCCCGTACCGGCGGAGCGCAGCCCCAGCCCGTCACCGTCGAGCACGTCACTGGGGCCCAGTCCCTCATCCGTTCTCTCGAGGAAGTCGGCGCCGACACGGTCTTCGGCATTCCGGGCGGCGCCATCCTGCCCGCGTACGACCCGATGATGGACTCCTCCAGGGTGCGCCACGTCCTCGTCCGCCACGAGCAGGGGGCGGGGCACGCCGCCACCGGCTACGCCCAGGCGACCGGCAAGGTCGGCGTCTGCATGGCCACCTCCGGCCCGGGCGCCACCAACCTCGTCACCCCCATCGCGGACGCCAACATGGACTCCGTCCCGCTGGTGGCGATCACCGGCCAGGTGGCCTCCGGCGCGATCGGCACCGACGCCTTCCAGGAAGCCGACATCTGCGGCATCACGATGCCGGTCACCAAGCACAACTACCTGGTGACCGACCCGGCCGAGATCCCGCGGGTGATCGCCGAGGCGTTCCACGTCGCCGCCACCGGCCGCCCCGGCCCGGTCCTGGTGGACATCGCCAAGGACGCGCTCCAGGCCCGAACGACCTTCTCCTGGCCGCCCGCCACCGACCTGCCCGGCTACCGTCCGGTGACCAAGCCGCACGCCAAGCAGATCCGCGAGGCCGCCAGACTGATCACCGAGGCCAGGCGCCCGGTGCTGTACGTCGGCGGCGGCGTCCTCAAGGCCGGCGCCACCGACGAGCTGAAGACGCTCGCCGAGCTGACCGGAGCCCCCGTCACCACCACGCTGATGGCGCTCGGAGCGTTCCCCGACAGCCACCCGCAGCACCTGGGCATGCCCGGCATGCACGGCACCGTCGCCGCCGTCACGGCCCTGCAGAAGGCCGACCTGATCGTCGCGCTCGGCGCCCGCTTCGACGACCGGGTCACCGGCAAGCTGGACTCCTTCGCGCCGTACGCGAAGATCGTGCACGCCGACATCGACCCGGCCGAGATCGGCAAGAACCGGGCCGCCGACGTCCCGATCGTCGGCGACGCCCGCGAGGTCATCGCCGACCTGATCGTGGCCGTCCGCGCCGAGCACGAGGCGGGCCGCACCGGCGACTGCACCGAGTGGTGGCGGCAGCTGGACCGCTGGCGCGAGACCTACCCGCTCGGCTACGACCTGCCGGAGGACGGCTCCCTGTCCCCGCAGCAGGTCATCGAGCGCATCGGCGCGCTGGCCCCCGAGAACACGATCTTCACCGCCGGCGTCGGCCAGCACCAGATGTGGGCCGCCCACTTCATCAAGTACGAGAAGCCCGCCACCTGGCTCAACTCCGGCGGCCTGGGCACCATGGGCTACGCCGTCCCGGCCGCGCTGGGCGCCAAGGCCGGGCGCCCGGACAGCACCGTCTGGGCGATCGACGGCGACGGCTGCTTCCAGATGACCAATCAGGAACTGGCCACCGCCGCGCTCAACGGCCTCCCGATCAAGGTCGCGATCATCAACAACGGCGCGCTCGGAATGGTCCGCCAGTGGCAGACCCTCTTCTACAACCAGCGCTACTCCAACACCGTGCTGCACTCCGGCCCCGACACGGTGGCCACCCCGGACATGAAGGGCACCCGGATCCCCGACTTCGTGAAGCTGGCGGAGGCCATGGGCTGCGTCGGCATCCGCTGCGAGGACCCCGCCCAGCTCGACGCGGTGATCGAGAAGGCCAACTCCATCAACGACCGTCCCGTCGTGGTCGACTTCATCGTCCACGAGGACGCGATGGTCTGGCCGATGGTGGCGGCCGGCACCTCCAACGACGAGGTCATGGCGGCGCGCGGTGTCCGTCCCGACTTCGGCGACGGCGACGACTGACTCGACCGACGACTGAGGAAACACTGAGGAACGGAACACCACGCCGATGTCCAAGCACACGCTCTCCGTCCTGGTGGAGAACACCCCCGGCATCCTCGCCCGGATCGCCGCGCTCTTCTCCCGCCGCGGCTTCAACATCGACTCCCTCGCCGTCGGTGTCACCGAGCACCCCGAGATCTCCCGCATCACGATCGTGGTGAACGTGGAGGACCTCCCGCTGGAGCAGGTCACCAAGCAGCTCAACAAGCTCGTCAACGTGCTGAAGATCGTCGAGCTGGAGCCGTCGTCCTCCGTTCAGCGCGAACTCGTTCTGGTGAAGGTCCGCGCCGACAACGAGACCCGCTCGCAGATCGTCGAGATCGTCCAGCTCTTCCGCGCCAAGACCGTCGACGTCTCCCCGGAGGCCGTCACCGTCGAGGCGACCGGCAGCAGCGACAAGCTGGAGGCCATGCTCAAGATGCTGGAGCCGTACGGGATCAAGGAACTGGTCCAGTCCGGCACGATCGCGATCGGCCGCGGTGCCCGCTCGATCACCGACCGTTCGCTGCGCTCCCTGGACCGGACCGCATAGCGAGACCGCGGTCCGTCCCCGCCCGCACCGGCATACGGTGGGCCCTGGTGAGGGCCCACCGGCCCCTCCCCGTACGGCAAGACCCCCGTACAGCAAGAACAAGGAGATATCCGAAGTGGCCGAGCTGTTCTACGACGACGACGCCGACCTGTCCATCATCCAGGGCCGCAAGGTCGCGGTCCTGGGTTACGGCAGCCAGGGCCACGCCCACGCCCTGTCGCTGCGCGACTCGGGCGTCGACGTCCGGGTCGGCCTCCCCGAGGGTTCCAAGTCCCGCGCCAAGGCCGAGGAGCAGGGGCTGCGCGTGGTCACCCCGTCCGAGGCCGCCGCCGAGGCCGACGTGATCATGGTCCTGGTCTCGGACCCGATCCAGGGCAAGGTCTACGAGGAGTCCATCGCCCCCAACCTGAAGGACGGCGACGCCCTCTTCTTCGGCCACGGCTTCAACATCCGGTTCGGCTTCATCAAGCCCCCGGCCGGTGTGGACGTCTGCATGGTCGCCCCCAAGGGCCCGGGCCACCTGGTCCGCCGCCAGTTCGAGGAGGGCCGCGGCGTGCCGTGCATCGCGGCCGTCGAGCAGGACGCCACGGGAGGCGCCTTCCAGCTCGCCCTGTCCTACGCCAAGGGCATCGGCGGCACCCGGGCCGGCGTCATCAAGACCACCTTCACCGAGGAGACCGAGACCGACCTGTTCGGCGAGCAGGCCGTGCTGTGCGGCGGCACCGCCGCACTGGTGAAGGCGGGCTTCGAGACCCTGGTCGAGGCCGGCTACCAGCCGGAGATCGCGTACTTCGAGTGCCTCCACGAGCTGAAGCTGATCGTGGACCTGATGTACGAGGGCGGCCTGGAGAAGATGCGCTGGTCGATCTCCGAGACCGCCGAGTGGGGCGACTACGTCACCGGCCCGCGGATCATCAACGAGAACACCAAGGCCGAGATGAAGAAGGTCCTGGCGGAGATCCAGGACGGCACCTTCGCCAGGAACTGGATGGCCGAGTACAACGCGGGCCTGCCCAAGTACAACGAGTACAAGAAGGCCGACTCCGACCACCTGCTGGAGACCACCGGTCGTGAGCTGCGCAAGCTCATGAGCTGGGTCAGCGACGAGGACTGAGCAGGAGCTCCCGCCCGACTCCCGCCGACCCCGTCCGCGGGTGGATGGACGGCCCGCCGGCGAGGCGGGGCGGCCCCGGCGCTTTCGCACCGGGGCCGCCGCTTCGCCGATAGACTGACACACAAGCGCGTCACAGGCTCACAGCGTCGTGCGTCTCCACGCGGCTGCCCACCTCCACCGCCCTCGGCCGTCGGGACGCGGCCGTGCCCCCTCCCCGGCCCCCGGGCGCGGGAGGGGCCCCAGGACCAGTGAGGACTGAAGACCGAAGTGAGCAAACCCGTAGTACTCATCGCCGAAGAACTCTCCCCGGCCACGGTCGACGCACTCGGCCCGGACTTCGAGATCCGGCACTGCAACGGAGCCGACCGCGCTGAGCTGATCCCGGCCATCGCCGACGTCGACGCGATCCTGGTGCGCAGCGCCACCAAGGTCGACGCCGAGGCCATCGGCGCGGCCCGGCGGCTGAAGGTCATCGCCCGCGCGGGCGTCGGCCTGGACAACGTCGACGTCTCCGCCGCCACCAAGGCCGGCGTGATGGTCGTCAACGCGCCGACCTCCAACATCGTCACCGCCGCCGAACTGGCCTGCGGTCTGCTGATCTCCACCGCCCGCAACATCCCGCAGGCCAACGCCGCGCTGAAGAACGGCGAGTGGAAGCGGAGCAAGTACACCGGCGTCGAGCTGGCGGAGAAGACCCTCGGCGTCGTCGGCCTCGGCCGCATCGGCGTCCTGGTGGCGCAGCGGATGTCCGCCTTCGGCATGAAGATCGTCGCCTACGACCCGTACGTGCAGCCCGCGCGGGCCGCGCAGATGGGCGTCAAGCTGCTCTCCCTGGACGAGCTGCTGGAGGTCTCCGACTTCATCACCGTCCACCTCCCCAAGACCCCCGAGACGGTGGGCCTGATCGGCGACGAGGCGCTGCACAAGGTCAAGCCGACCGTGCGGATCGTCAACGCCGCGCGCGGCGGCATCGTCGACGAGGAGGCGCTGCTGTCGGCCCTGAAGGAGGGCCGGGTCGCGGGCGCGGGCCTGGACGTGTTCTCCACCGAGCCGTGCACGGACTCCCCGCTGTTCGCCTTCGACAACGTCGTGGCCACCCCGCACCTGGGCGCCTCCACCGGCGAGGCGCAGGAGAAGGCGGGCATCGCGGTCGCCAAGTCCGTGCGGCTGGCGCTCGCCGGTGAGCTGGTCCCGGACGCGGTCAACGTCCAGGGCGGTGTGATCGCCGAGGAGGTGCGGCCCGGGCTGCCGCTGGCCGAGCGGCTGGGCCGGATCTTCACCGCGCTGGCCGGCGAGGTCGCCGTCCGGCTGGACGTCGAGGTCTACGGCGAGATCACCCAGCACGACGTCAAGGTGCTGGAGCTCTCCGCGCTCAAGGGCGTCTTCGAGGACGTCGTGGAGGAGACGGTCAGCTACGTCAACGCGCCGCTGTTCGCGCAGGAGCGCGGCGTGGAGGTCCGTCTGACCACCAGCTCGGAATCCCCCGAGCACCGCAACGTGGTCACGGTGCGCGGCACCCTCGCCGACGGCGAGGAGGTCTCGGTCTCCGGCACCCTCTCCGGCCCGAAGTACGTCCAGAAGATCGTCGCCGTCGGCGAGTACGACGTCGACCTGGCGCTCGCCGAGCACATGGCCTTCCTGCGCTACACCGACCGCCCCGGCGTGGTGGGCACCATCGGCCGCATCCTCGGCGAGGCCGGCATCAACATCGCCGGCATGCAGGTCTCGCGTGCCGAGGAGGGCGGCGAGGCACTGGTCGCCCTCACCGTGGACGACACCATCCCGGCCCCGGTGCTGGCCGAGATCGCGGGCGAGATCGGCGCCACCTCGGCTCGCAACGTCAACCTGGAGGACTGACCCTCCGCACGGGCGGACGGCGCGGCGGCCCCGGCACGGACGTGTTCCGCACCGGGGCCGCCGCGCTGTGCGGGAGCGGCTCGGGGTCCGTCCGCCGGATCAGTCCCGGAGCAGCCGTGCGGCCTTGAGCGCCATGTGCAGCAGCAGCCGGTCCTCGCCGTCGTCCAGGTCGAGACCGGTGAGCTGCTCCACCCGCGCCAGCCGGTAGTACAGGGTCTGCCGGTGGATGCCGAGCAGGGCCGCCGTACGGCCCGCCTGGCCCGCGCAGTCGAGGAACGCCTCGGCCGTACGGGCCATCTCCCGGCGGCCGGGTTCCAGCAGGGCCCGCACCGACGCGTCCGGGAGACGGGCGGAGGAGTCGTCGGGAAGACCGTCGGGGGAGGCCGTCAGCGGGGCCAGCATCCGGTACGGACCGATCCGGTCCCACCGCGCCACCGGGCCGAGCCTCTGCTCCGCGCGTGCTGCCCGGGCCGCGGACAGCGCCTGCCGCCACGCCCCGGGCACACCCGCCAGTCCCTCGCAGGGGGCGCCGATCCCCGCCACCGCGGCGCGCTGCCGGGCGCCGCCGCGGCCGCCGGCGTGCGGCGACCGCAGCAGCTGTTCGGCCGCGGCCCGGGCCGGGTCGAGGCCGCCGGGCGAGAGCAGCCGGACGAGGACGGCCAGACCTCCCCCCGCCCTCGCCGGGGGGAGGCCCGCCCCGGACACCGCGCAGGCGGCGACGGCGCCGGGGACTCCGGCGGGGATCCTCTCGCCGGAGCCCTCCCCGTCCTCCCCGCCCCAGGGCACCACGGCCACCACCGTCAGCGGCCCGGTCGCCACGGCCCCCAGCTCCCCGGCCAGCTCGGCCGTCGCCGCACGCCGTCCGGGAGCCGCGGTGATGAGGGTGTGGAGCAGTTCGCCCCGGCGTGCGCCCGCACGGGCCTCGGCGGCGAGGAGCGCGCCGATGCGGTCGGCGGCGGCCCGCACCTCGGCCAGCCGGGGGTCGGCCAGGTCCAGGGCCCCGTCGTCCAGCAGCCAGATGTAGCCCAGGAGCGCGCCGCCGTGCCGCACCGGTACGCAGATCCGGCCCCGGAGCACCCCGGCCGACGGGTCCGGGGGAATCCGTACGGGCTCCACCGCGCGGGTGATGCCGAAACTCTCGAACCAGGCCCGCACCCGGGCGGTCGAGCGGCGCTGGAGGATCGAGCGGGTGCGGACCGGGTCCATCAGAATGGCGGAGTCCTCCCCGCCGTCGTCGCCGTCCCCGCCGTGGGCGCCGAAGGCGATCAGCCCGAAATCACGGTTCTCCAGGGTCGCGGGCGTGCCGAGGAGGGCGGTCACCTCGTCGATCAGCTCCTGGTAGTCCTCGCGCATCGCCAGCCCCGTCTTCCGTTCCCGGTGTTCGCGGCACCCCGCCGACCTCCTCATTGTCATACAGATGTCTGAGATCGGGACCGCGGAAGCGTGACAGCTGTCGATGGCGGCGGTCCGGAGCGATCCTTAGGTTCGACGGTGGCTTTCCTCGCAGTTCGCCCACCGTCGACAAACCATTCGTGGAGGTGCCCCGTGCTGGGTTCCGTGCTCCTCGCGGCCTCGCGCAGCGACAGCATCCGCCGCGTCGTCTCGGCCGCACCGGTCACCCGTCCCGTGGTGGACCGCTACATCGCCGGAGAACGCCTCGACCAGGCCGTGGCGGCCATCCGCTCCCTGACGGACCAGGGACTGGAGGTCACCGTCGACCACCTGGGCGAGGACGTGACCGACCGCGCCGAGGCCCTGCGGGCCCGCGACGCCTACCTGGCCCTGGCCGAGGCCCTGGCGGAGGGAGGGCTGGGGGAGCGCGCCGAGATGTCGGTGAAGCTCTCCGCCTTCGGGCAGGCCCTGCCGGGCGGCGACGACATCGCGTACGCCAACGTCCTCCCGGTCGTCGAGGCCGCCGCCGAGGCGGGCACGACCGTCACCCTGGACATGGAGGACCACACCACGGTCGACTCCACCCTGGCGATCCTGGCGAAGCTGCGCGAGCGCTTCCCCGCCACGGGCGCCGTACTGCAGTCGTGCCTGTACCGCACTGAGGACGACTGCCGGGCCCTGGCCGGCGAGGGCTCCCGGGTGCGTCTGGTGAAGGGCGCCTACAAGGAGCCGGCGAGCGTCGCCCACCAGGACAAGCACGAGGTGGACCGGGCGTACGTCCGCTGTCTGCGGATCCTGATGTCGGGGAAGGGCTATCCCATGGTGGCCTCGCACGATCCCCGGATGGTGGCCCTCGCGCAGGAGCTGGCACGGCGCGCCGGACGCAAGCCGGGCGAGTACGAGTTCCAGATGCTGTACGGCATCCGCGGGGCCGAGCAGCGGCGGCTGGCCGCCGAGGGCCACCGGATGCGCGTGTACGTCCCGTACGGCACCGACTGGTACGGGTACTTCATGCGGCGGCTCGCCGAGCGCCCCGCCAACCTGCTGTTCTTCCTGCGCTCGCTGACCACCCGGAACTGAGCGGCGGCGGCCGCGCGGGACACCGGCCGGGGACCCGGGGCCACCCCCCGGGAGGATCCGGTCCGCGCCCGCCGGCCGCCGGGAACCGAGCGTCGGCGGCCGCGGCCGGCCGGACCCACGACACCACCCACCTTCGAAGGAGACACGGCCCATGGACGCTGTGACCCAGGTCCCCGCGCCGGTGAACGAGCCGGTGCACACCTACGCACCCGGAACGCCGGAGCGCGCCCGTCTGGAGGCCAGGCTCAAGGAGCTGGCCGGGAACCCCGCCGACCTGCCGATGACCATCGGCGGCAAGAAGCGGATGGGCGGCGGCGAGCGCTTCGACGTCGTACAGCCCCACAACCACAAGGCGGTGCTCGGCACCGCCGCCCACGCCACCCGGCAGGACGCGCAGGACGCCGTCGACGCCGCCCTCGCCGCCGCCCCGGCGTGGCGCTCGATGTCCTTCGACGACCGCGCCGCGATCTTCCTGCGGGCCGCGGAACTGCTCGCCGGCCCCTGGCGCGAGACGGTGGCCGCCGCCACCATGCTCGGCCAGTCCAAGACCGCGCAGCAGGCGGAGATCGACGCCCCCTGCGAGCTGGTGGACTTCTGGCGCTTCAACGTCCACTACGCCCGCCAGATCCTGGCCGAGCAGCCGGTCGCCAACTCCCCGGGCGTGTGGAACCGGCTGGACCACCGCCCGCTGGAGGGCTTCGTCTACGCGATCACGCCCTTCAACTTCACGGCGATCGCGGGCAACCTCCCCACCGCCCCGGCCCTGATGGGCAACGTGGTCCTCTGGAAGCCGTCCCCGACCCAGACCTTCGCGGCCGTGACGGTGATGCGGCTGCTGGAGGAGGCCGGCCTGCCGGCGGGTGTGATCAACCTGCTGACCGGCGACGGCACCGAGGTCTCCGAGGTGGCGCTGACCCACCCCGACCTCGCCGGCATCCACTTCACCGGATCGACCAGGACCTTCCAGTACCTGTGGAAGACGGTCGGCAACAACATCGAGAACTACAGGACCTACCCCAGGCTGGTCGGCGAGACCGGCGGCAAGGACTTCGTCGTCGCCCACCCCTCGGCCGACCCCGCGGTGCTGAAGACCGCGCTGACCCGCGGCGCCTTCGAGTACCAGGGCCAGAAGTGCTCGGCCGCCTCCCGCGCCTACATCCCGCGCTCGATCTGGGAGAACGGCTTCCGGGACGAGTTCGTCGCCGAGGTCGAGGGCCTGACGATGGGCGACGTCACCGACCTGTCGAACTTCATGGGCGCCGTCATCGACGAGCGCGCCTTCGCCAAGAACAAGGCCGCCGTCGAGCGGGCGAAGTCCGACCCGGCCTGCGAGGTCGTCGCCGGCGGCACCTTCGACGACAGCGTCGGCTACTTCGTCCGCCCGACCGTGGTGACCTGCACCGATCCGGGCAGCGAGGTCTTCCGGCAGGAGTACTTCGGCCCGATCCTGGCCGTGCACGTCTACGACGACGGGGAGTACGGGACGGTGCTGGAGCAGATGGAGTCGATCGCCCCGTACGGGCTGACCGGCAGCATCATCGCCCGGGACCGCGCCGCCGCGGCCCACGCCTGCGAGGTGCTCCGCTTCGCCGCGGGCAACTTCTACATCAACGACAAGCCCACCGGCGCCGTCGTCGGCCAGCAGCCCTTCGGCGGCGGCCGGGCCTCGGGCACCAACGACAAGGCCGGCTCCAAGCAGAACCTGATGCGCTGGACCTCCACCCGGGCCATCAAGGAGACGCTGGTTCCGCCGACCGACTACCGCTACCCGCACATGGGCTGACCGCTCCGCGTACGCGCCCGGCCGCCCGTGCCCGCCGCCCCCGTCCGGACCCCGCGGACGGGGGCGGCGCCGTGTCCGCGGCCGGCAGCTCACCCGAACGGGTGGAGTGTGCAGGGTCACAGCACTGAAATCGCAGGTCAGAGCAGTGGCTGTCTCAGATAGTAGGAAGGCCAAGTATTAGGCGGGACATCACAGCTTCCAGCCCTTATTTTGGTAGGAGCCGAACGTCCCGCTCCATCAGCGATGGCGGGTGAGGCCCGGTGCCCCTGTCGCAGGCGACCCCTGCCGCACCGACGGCCCCCGCCGCCCACGGCGCCGGCCTTCTCTCTTCCCCACCCTTCCGGTTCCGTTCCCACAGGGAGTTCGATCATGGACGAGACCGCACGCCGCCGTGCCCGCCACACCGCCCGCAACCGCGACGACGACGCCCGCAGGAACGCCGCGGCCGCCCTCCAGCGCGCGCTGGACCGGCGCGACAACGGCGGCGCCACCGGGCACTGACCGCCCGGTACGGGGGCCGCGCGGACGGAGTCGGCGCCGGCGGCCCCGCGAAGACGCTCGTCCGGCGTATCTCAAGTCCGGATCGTGGACGGCACGTGTCATCCTCTGGGACGAACGGTAAGGTCCTCCTCATGTCTCGCAGCATCGACCTCGCAGTGATCCCCGGTGACGGCATCGGCCGGGAAGTCGTGGCCCAGGGCCTGAAAGTCCTGTCCGCCGTCCTCCCGCAGGACGTGAAGCTGCAGACGCAGGAGTACGACCTCGGCGCGAAGCGCTGGCACGCCACCGGCGAGACCCTGCCGGACGCGGAGCTGGAGCGGCTGAAGGGGCACGACGCGATCCTGCTCGGGGCGATCGGCGACCCGTCGGTCCCCTCCGGCGTGCTGGAGCGCGGACTGCTGCTCAAGCTGCGCTTCGCCTTCGACCACTACGTCAACCTGCGGCCGTCGAAGCTCTTCCCCAACACGGAGACCCCGCTCGCGGGCCGCCCGGAGATCGACTTCGTCGTCGTCCGCGAGGGCACCGAGGGCCCGTACACCGGCAACGGCGGCTCCCTGCGGACCGGCACCCCGGCCGAGGTGGCCACCGAGGTCAGCGTGAACACCGCCTACGGCGTCGAGCGCGTGGTGCGGTACGCCTACGAGCAGGCCAAGGCCCGGCCGCGCAAGAGGCTCACGCTGGTCCACAAGAACAACGTCCTGGTCCACGCCGGCCACCTGTGGAAGAACATCTTCGACCGGGTCGGCGAGGAGTACCCCGAGGTCACCACCGACTACCTCCACGTGGACGCCGCGACGATCTTCTTCGTCACCCGGCCCGAGCGCTTCGACGTGATCGTCACCGACAACCTCTTCGGCGACATCCTCACCGACCTGGCAGCCGCCGTCACCGGCGGCATCGGACTGGCAGCCTCCGGGAACATCAACCCCACCGGCGCCTTCCCGTCGATGTTCGAGCCGGTCCACGGCTCCGCGCCCGACATCGCCGGCACCGGCAAGGCCGACCCCACCGCGACGATCCTCTCCGTCGCGCTGATGCTGCGCCACCTGGGTCTCGAGTCCGAGGCCACGCGGATCGAGGACGCGGTCTCCGCCGACCTCGCCGAGCGCTCCGCCCCCCGCACCACCGACGAGATCGGTGACGCGCTCGCGGCACGAGTAGCCGGCTAGCGAGCCCTGCCGCGCGTTCGGCCGGGCCCGCAGGCGCCCGGCCGCTGTGCTACTCGGCGGTTGGGTGCGACCATCTACCCCAGGACCGCCCACCCGTGCCCGTCGTACGGTCCAACGCCCGATAATCGGACGCTGACATCCGCATGCAGGGAAGCTCGGACGTCCTAGCACCGTCGGGACGACGGGAGCGCGGTCCGCCACGGACACACAGTGAAGGACGCGCTCACATGACGACGCCCCGTATCGACTTCGACCTCAAGCCCTCCGCGCAGCCGCTGCCCGGCGCGGAGCGCGAGGCGATCCTCGCCAACCCCGGCTTCGGACGGTACTTCACCGACCACATGGTCACCATTCGGTGGACCGAGGGCCGGGGCTGGCACGACGCGCAGCTCCAGCCGTACGCGCCGCTCCAGATGGACCCGGCGAACATGACGCTGCACTACGCCCAGACGATCTTCGAGGGCCTCAAGGCGTACCGCCAGCCCGACGGCTCGGTCGCCGTCTTCCGCCCGGACGCCAACGCCCGGCGCTTCCAGCGGTCCGCGCGCCGGCTGGCCATGCCGGAGCTGCCGGTGGAGACCTTCGTCGAGGCGTGCGACCTGCTGGTGCAGCAGGACAGGGCATGGGTGCCCGAGCAGGCCGAGCAGTCGCTCTACCTGCGGCCCTTCATGTTCGCCTCGGAGGTCGGCCTGGGGGTCAGGCCCGCGAACGAGTACCTGTTCATGGTGATCGCCTCGCCCGCGGGCGCCTACTTCCCGCGAGGCGTCAAGCCCGTCTCGGTCTGGCTCTCGCAGGAGTACGTGCGCGCCGCCCCCGGAGGCACGGGCGAGGCGAAGACGGGCGGCAACTACGCGGCCTCCCTCGTCGCCCAGGCCGAGGCCGCCGAGCACGGCTGCGACCAGGTGGTCTGGCTGGACGCCGGCGAGCGCCGCTGGATCGAGGAGATGGGCGGCATGAACCTGTACTTCGTCGTGGGCTCGGGCGCCGACGCCACCATCGTCACCCCCAAGCTGACCGGCACCCTGCTGCCCGGCATCACCCGGGACTCGCTGCTGACCATCGCCGCGGACCTCGGCTACCGCACCGAGGAGCGGCTGATCTCCGTGGAGGAGTGGCGCGAGGGCAACGCCGACGGAACGATCACCGAGGTGTTCGCCTGCGGCACCGCGGCCGTCATCACCCCCGTCGGCACGGTGAAGTCCGCCCACGCCCAGTGGACCGTCGGCGACGGCGAGCCGGGCGAGATCACGATGAGGCTGCGCGAGAAGCTGCTCGCCATCCAGACGGGCCGCGCGGAGGACCGCTACGGCTGGATGCACAAGCTGGCCTGATCCGCCGCAGCCACCGGCACACCGCCCGCGCGTCCCGGGCGGCACGGGCGGCGGACGAGGCCGCCGTCCGTGCCGCCCGTGCAGCCCGGAACCGCGGCGGGCACGGACCGCCGGTGACCGTCGGTGAGCGGAGCGTTTCCACATCGTGAGACCGCTGCCCGCGCGCCGGGGGTTCCGTGCCACACTGCATCCGTGCCTCGGTACGCCATGATTATCGGCAGCAGGCGCGCCGGTCCGCAGTGACCGTTTCCGCACACAACCCGGTGCGGCGGCGGACACCGTGTCCCAGACCCGCGCGCAGACCTCTCGCACCCGCGAGGGGTTTTTTCGTTTTCAGGCCCCAACCGGGCGGGACGAGGGCGTGAGGGATGATGGGGACAAGTGGGGCCAAGCCTTCCGGACCTTCACCCATCCGACAGGAGCCAGACCAGCATGACCGACGCCGCGGACTCCCAGCAGCCGGGGGACGCGTCCCACGCCAGTGACGCGTTCCACGTCTTCGACACGACCCTCCGTGACGGTGCGCAGCGCGAGGGGATCAACCTCTCCGTCGCGGACAAGCTCACCATCGCCCGCCACCTGGACGACTTCGGTGTGGGCTTCATCGAGGGCGGCTGGCCGGGGGCCAACCCCCGGGACACCGAGTTCTTCGCCCGCGCCCGTGAGGAGATCGACTTCCGGCACGCGCGGCTCGTCGCCTTCGGCGCCACCCGCAAGGCGGGCGTCCCCGCCGCCGACGACCCCCAGGTGCGGGCGCTGGTCGCCTCCGGGGCGCCGGTGGTGACCATCGTCGCCAAGGCCCACGACCGGCACGTGGAGCTGGCGCTGCGCACCACGCTGGAGGAGAACCTGGCGATGGTCCGCGACACGGTGGAGTACCTGCGGGCCGAGGGCCGGAGGGTCTTCGTCGACTGCGAGCACTTCTTCGACGGCTACCTGGCCAACCCCGAGTACGCCAAGCAGGTCGTCCGCACCGCCCACGAGGCGGGCGCCGACGTGGTGGTGCTGTGCGACACCAACGGCGGCATGCTCCCCGCCCAGGTCCAGGCCGTGGTGCGGACCGTCCGCGACGACACCGGAGCGCGTCTGGGCATCCACGCCCAGGACGACACCGGCTGCGCGGTGGCCAACACCCTGGCCGCCGTCGACGCGGGCGCCACGCACGTGCAGTGCACCGCCAACGGCTACGGCGAGCGGGTGGGCAACGCGAACCTGTTCTCCGTCGTCGCGGCGCTGGAGCTGAAGTACGGCAGGAAGGTGCTGCCCGAGGGCGCGCTGCGCGAGATGACCCGGATCTCGCACGCCATCGCCGAGGTCGTCAACATCACGCCCTCCACCCACCAGCCGTACGTCGGCGTCTCCGCCTTCGCCCACAAGGCCGGGCTGCACGCCTCCGCGATCAAGGTGGACCCCGACCTCTACCAGCACATCGACCCCGAACTGGTCGGCAACCGGCTGCGGATGCTGGTCTCCGACATGGCCGGCCGCGCCTCGGTGGAGCTCAAGGGCCGGGAGCTGGGGATCGACCTGGGCGGTGACCGGGAGCTGGTCGGCCGGATCGTGGAAAGAGTCAAGGAGCGCGAGCTCCGGGGCTACAGCTACGAGGCCGCCGACGCCTCCTTCGAACTGCTGCTGCGCGAGGAGGTGGAGGGACGCCCGCTGCGGTTCTTCACCACCGAGTCCTGGCGCGCCATCGTGGAGAACCGGCCCGACGGCTCCCACGCCAACGAGGCGACCGTGAAGCTGTGGGCCAAGGGCGAGCGCATCGTCTCCACGGCCGAGGGCAACGGCCCGGTCAACGCCCTGGACCGGGCGCTGCGGCTGGCGCTGGAGCGGATCTACCCCCAGCTCGCCAAGCTGGAGCTGGTCGACTACAAGGTCCGCATCCTGGCGGGGACCCACGGCACCGAGTCCACCACACGGGTGCTGGTCTCCACCGGCGACGGCGGCGGTGAGTGGTCCACCGTCGGAGTCGCCGACAACGTCATCGCCGCCTCCTGGCAGGCCCTCGTCGACGCCTACACGTACGGGCTGCTGCGCGCCGGCGTCGAACCCCAGGGCTGACCGACCGTCATGTGACGGCGGTCTCCCGCCTGCGGTGTACGCCCGCCGCGCACTGTGGGAACCCCACAGTGCGCGGCGGCAAAACCAGGAGCCTCCCGCAGGTGTGCGTCCTTTCAGGTGGACGGTTCTGTCCGGCGTGACCATGAATCGCCGATGGAGACTGTGCGAATCCAACGACGGTCTACGGCGGAGTTGTTTCGTAGGGTCTGTACATGACCGATCTGTCCCAGGCGCCGTCCGCGGCGAGCGACACCCGTGGCCGTGTGGCGGAGTTGCAGGCCATTCGTGAGCAGGTACGGCGTGGTCCGAGCGAGAAGGCGACCGAGGCGCAGCACGCCAAGGGGAAGCTGACCGCGCGCGAGCGGATCGAGCTGCTGCTGGATCCGGACTCGTTCCACGAGGTGGAGCCGCTGCGGCGGCACCGTGCCACCGGCTTCGGCCTGGAGGCCAAGCGGCCGTACACCGACGGGGTGGTCACCGGCTGGGGGACGGTGGAGGGGCGGACGGTGTTCGTCTACGCCCACGACTTCCGGATCTTCGGCGGGGCGCTGGGCGAGGCCCACGCGCAGAAGATCCACAAGATCATGGACATGGCCCTGGCGGCCGGCGCG
>NZ_BAAATJ010000012.1:0-168824 GCF_039533345.1 Streptomyces glaucosporus
TGCACTGCGTTCGCCCCCTGCCCGAACCGGGACGTCCCACCCCGACTCCGGGCCAGCCCGGCCTTCCGGACAGATAGCGATCATGCAACAGCCCCTGGCCGGGGAACTGCCCATTGGCGTCTGAGGAGGCGGCAGTCGAGCGGCTGACATCGTCAGATGACATCAACGTCCCCAGACAGCAGCGGAGCGGGACGGTCGTACGAGGACCAAGAGCTGCCAGGGACACGAGAACCGAGCAGGCCGCGCAGTCCGGTGATCGAACTTGTAAGGCGGCGGTCAGTCCACCGCCGATATGACGTGGAGCACGGCAGAGCCCGCACACCGTGCGCTGTGGCGGGGAGGCACAAGCAGCGCACAGTGCGCGGGCCGAGAGTGAAGGTTCAGGCCGCTGTGGTGTCTGGGCCGTTCGGGGGAGCGGAGGCGAGTTGGGTGGCCATCTCCACCGTGAGGCCGACGATCAGCATGGACGCCAGCAGTTCCGCTGCTTCGGGGCGGATGGTGCCGAGGCAGACCACGCCGTCGCCCTCCTCGTTCACGTCCGCCTTGAGGCCGGGGAAGTCGGAGTCCAGGCCCAGGCCGCGCAGCACGGTGGCGAGAGCATCCGCGCTGCGCTTGCCCTCCGCCCAGCCACGGACGTACGGCACCTCCGGTGCCAGGTTCTCCGCGCGCCTCCTGCATACGCCCCGCGGGTCCGTCACGTTATCCACCCCTTGCCTCTAGGTTCCGTCGTTGTGCCGGTCGCGCGAGTCGCCGGCCGTCTCGGCGCCCTGCGGGTCTCCCACGGCCAGCCTCAGCAGTTCGGCCAGCCGCTCCGCCGTCTGCGGTGAGATCCGGCCCAGTTCGATCAGCCCTTGCCCGAAGGCGTTGAGGTCCGCCCGCAGGTAGGGGAACTCCTTTTGCAGGCCGGCCGCGATCAGCACGTCCCGCAGCAGCGCGACCGCCTCACGGGCCGCGTACCACTCCTGGCTGTCGATCGGCGACCAGCGCGCCGCGTCGCCCCGCTCCTCGCTGTCACCGTGCACGGGCCGGCTCCTGTCCCGCATCGCCCGGGTGCGTGTGCTCCTCGCCGTACCGGTCCGCCCGTGCGAGCAGTTCGGAGGCCGCCACCAGCATGGCCGCCAGCGCCGCGAGCTGGGCGGAGCTGCCGCTCGGCTGCCTTATGGGAGCGCGCAGCCAGGTGTAGCGGTCGCCCGTGAGCGGCATCGGTCCGGGGACGACGATGGCCGAGCCGTCGTCCAGGTAGCGGTACTCAGGAGCGCTGGGCGACTCCCCTTCCAGCATCCGTGTGAAGCTGCTGCGGGAGTTCGGGGGGACGAAGAATCCCACCTGCCGCGCCCGCCAGTCGACCGCGACCGGACCGAGCGGCATGCCGCGCCGGTCGAGCTGGTCGAAGGTCTCCAGGCCGATCCGCTGGCCGAGTACCACCACGTCGAAGAGGCGACCGGCGGACAGCAGACAGGGCCTGCGGGGGTCGTCCGCCCAGACCGCACGGCACGCGCCCGGATCGTCAGCGGCAGCGGAGAGCCACTGAACACCCCGCCGCGTCATCATCTGCACCTGACACCACCTCGTTGACCGATGCGACCGCCGTCCGGCCGCCGGGTTTCCAGGTTCGGTCTCACGCCTCTGAGCTGGGGAGATGACGACAGGCGACGAGGGGTGACGAGCGCCCGGCCGTCGCGTCACCCCTCGTCATCCCCCGTGCGGGGAAGCGGCACCGGTTTTCGGTTCAGGGTGATCTTCCGGATGCGTAGAGTCGTGTCAGTGGTGGCTGCGACAGTGGCCCGTACAGGGGGTGATGGCTATGGCAGCAGCCCAGTCGACAGGCGCTCTCCTCCGTGACGCACGCAAGGCCCACGGATGGGGGCAGTTACGGTTGGTCCGCGAGATGCGCCAGGCCGCCGCGCGCCAGGGGCACACTCTCCCGGCCGACGCCAGCGTGAAGCGCCGCATAGCCAGTTGGGAGAACGACCACAGCGTTCCTGACGAGTTCTACGGTCCGCTGCTGTGCGAAGCACTCGGCAGAACCGGCGCCGAGCTGGGACTGAACCACCTCACCGGCCACGACGCCCGGCTTCTGGAGACCCGCTACCCGCCGAGCGCCGAGAGCGCGATCGACTCGGTACGGGAGCTGTGGCGCGCGGATCTCAACGGCTACGAGCCGCTGCTTCTCGCCCAGCCGTCCGAGCCCGCGTGGCACGAGGCGTCTCTCCGCTGGCTGGTGGCCCCGGAGCCGTCGCCGCCGAGGAGCGGGGAGCAGCAAAGCGGCGTGCGCGTGGGCCCCGCCGACGTGGCCGCCGTCAAGGCGACGAGCGACATGTTCGCGCAGTTGGACGACCGGTTCGGCGGAGACCACGCCCGTCACGCGCTGATCCAGTACCTCAGCAGGGACGTGGCGCCGCTGCTCACCGGCCAGTACAAGGCGTCCGTCGGCCGCGCCCTGTTCTCCACCGTCGCGGAGGCCACGCTCCTCGCGGCGTGGATGTCCTACGACGCCTGTCACCACGGGCTTGCCCAGCGGTACTTCCTCCAGGCCCTCCGGCTCGCCCAGGACGCCGACGACCGGCGGCTTGCCGGGAGCATCCTGTCCGCGATGAGCCACCAGGCCACCTTCCTCGGCCGCTACACCCAGGCCGCCACGCTCGCCCGCGCGGCCCGTATGGGCATCTCCGGAGTGGCCACTCCGACGCTGCTGGCCCAGTTCCACGCCATGGAGGCCCGAGCGCTGGCCCGTACCGGCGACGCGCGGGCGTGCGAACAGGCCCTCACCGAGGCGACCAAGGCCCTGGAGCGGCGCAACAGCGGCGACGAGCCGGAGTGGATCACCTACTTCGACGAGGCCGAACTCGCCGCCGAGGCCGCCCACTGCTTCCGCGACGTCGACCACGCGCGCCGGGCCGTCGCCCACGCCGAGAACGCCATGAGCGGCACGCACGTCCGCAGCGACTTCTTCGCCACCATGGTGCTCGCCGACGCCCACCTACGGGCCGGCGAGGTGGAGGAGGCGTCTCGGGTGGCGTTGGACGCTCTCGATCTCGGCGAACAGCTCAAGTCCGCCCGCTGTGTCAGCTATCTCGCCGAGTTCCGGCAGCGTTTGGCGCGGCTCGGCCCCACGGCCGTCCTGCGCGACTTCCATGAGCAGGCATCTGGGCACCGACTATGGCTCGCCAGCGGCGCACTCTTGCGTGGTTCTGATTGATGTAGGCACTCCGACTAATCGGACCCCGCAACCCGCAAGGTTGGTAACCAATCGAGTGATCAACATGGGAGTTTGCATCCTGCTGCATCGATCATGTATTTTCCTCCGCCATGGAGAACCTGATACCTCCCAAGCCGCCCTCGGTGTGCAAAAACTGTGGAAAAGTGTATAGGCCACTCAGGCGCAAACTATGTCAGCCGTGCTACAGACGCCAAGCCAAGTACGGAAACCCAGTTTACAAAGAGCGCGCCCCTCTCGTCCTGACAGCCGAGTGGATCCTGTCACAGTGCAAGCAGGAGGGATCTTGCCTGCTTTGGCGAGGAAACATCAGCAAGGAAGGGAATCCGCAAACCACAGATAGAGAACTTTGGGAGTCGGAAGGGAAGCAACGACAAATACTAATTCATCGTTGGATGTTTGAACGTCATCAGGGAGTGCGGCTCCGTAGAGGCCAGCACGTTACTCGAACATGCGGAAACAAACTTTGCGTATTTCCTGCCCATTTGAGCGCCCGCGGCCCATTCGCTGACGAAGATACGCCCCCGCCCCGGTCGGCAGGAACCCGACGAGCACCACGCCCTGATGCTAAAGAGAGGTGCGCAAATGGGCATGCCTGGACCGAGGAGACGCTATATATAGATCCGAAAGGCCGCTGGTCCTGCCGAAGGTGCCAAGCGGAATCTCGTATGCGCTCCCAAGGAATCAACCCTGCAAGTAGACAGTGGAAACGCCGCAAGCCCCGAGAGGCCGTCCAAAAGTGCAGCAAGGGGCACGTTTACACCGAAGTAGGGTTCTACTTCAACGGAGAAACCCGAGTTTGCCGAAAATGCTTTTCAGAGAAGGAGTGTGCGCGTTGGCTTCGAGTTCTTTATGGAATGAGCATCGAAGAGTTCGAGGCGCGCCTCATCGAGCAGGGAATGAGGTGTGCAATTTGCAAAGAAGAGTTCGACCCCGATATACATGATCGGAAACCAGTAGTTGACCACGACCACAAGACCGGATGCGTACGTGGCCTGCTGTGCCATAAATGCAATCTAGCCCTAGGGCATTTTGGGGATGACGTGAATCGACTTCTATCAGCGGTCGAATATCTAAGGAAGCAAGACCAGAGCTAGCAAGGATAGCTCTAGAACGGCTGCCAATCCTTCCGGCTGCCGCCCGTGCGCAGGGCGCGGACGCGGCGGGGGAACTCCTCGGCCGACCTGGGGTCGGTGGTCACCCGGTGGCCGAGCCAGAGCGTCATCATCAGCTCACGCAGGTCGGCGAGGACCGGATAGCCGGGCCAGTTCAGCAGGTCGAAGCCGTAGTGGCGGACGAACGATTCGTACTCGGCGCGGGTGTGCCAGCCGAACCGGTCATAGTAGAGCGCGGTCAGGATCAAGTCCCACTCGCGGGGAGCGAGCGCGACGCCGTCGAGGTCGATGAGGATGGCCCGGCCGTCGCGGTCGCGGAGCGCGTTCCCGATGTTCGCGTCACCGTGGATCATGCCGAAGGGGAGAACGAAGTCCAGCCGGTCGTACTCCTTGAGCAGCCGACCGGCCCGCTCCTCCAGGAAGGTCCGGTCTTCCCCCGAGACGCCGTCCAGGCCGTCGAAGGACGCCCACAGCTTGGCCGCCGGATCGAAGTACGGCAGCCGCAGCGACTCCGGCTCCTCCAGCCAGTGCAGCCGGCGGAGCAGGTCGGCCAGTTCGTCCAGGCGCGCGTACTCGGTACGGTCCTGCGCGTTCACCCAATACGTGACGACACGGCCGCCGATCACCGCAGGCTGCTCCACGCCGGGGAGGACGCGGGTGGCCGGGAAGTCCTGCTCCTCCAGCCAGCGCGCGACCCGTACGGCCCGCTCCATCTCCTCCAGGCTGTCCCGGTCACGCGCGATGCGGACGATGACCGGGGAGGCCGCCAGGCGGTACACCGCGTTGGAGCCGAGCCGCAGCAGTTCCGCGCCGGAGGGGTCCAGCCCAGCCGCCTCGCATGCCTCGCGGAGGACGGCCCCCGCGCTCTCGGCCGTGAACTCTTCCGCACCGCCCTGAGACTCGTCATCACCCCGGATCATGCGAACGACGCTACCGGCCGCCTCGCGGCCGTGACAGGCAGTCCGCGTAGTAATGACGTAATGATCTTGGGTTTGGCCGAGTCCCTACCTCGCTCCCCCGCAGGTCAGCGCCCATGCGCCGGTCCGCCCGCCACTGGCCTCCGGAGCCGTGTGCGCAGGTTCGAATCCTGCCGGGGGCACCTCGCAGAAGGTGCCGACAGACCCCGCCACCAGCCACGACGCTGGGAGCGGGGTCTTGTTGCTTGTGCGGGCGGACGCCGCCGGACGCGGGTCCTCGGGGCATCCGGGTCCGGCCCTCGTTCCCCGTCGCTCCCCCGCCGCGACCGTGCCGCCCGGCCCCCCTCGCCCGTACCGGCGGCCTGCGCGTGATCCTCCCCGCAGCCGCTCCGGTGGAAGTGGTCCGCTCCCGTGCCAGGCGCCCCGCGCTGGGGGGGGACGCTCTCCCGCCTCGTCGTGGAGCCGGCCACCGAGCCGGCCGCCCGGCGCACCGCCGCCCTCCTCGCCGACACCGGCCCGCACGGCCACAAGCACGCCCTCACCACCCCCGGCCCCGCCCCCGGCCCCGCCCCCGGCCCGGACGCCGGAAGCCCACCGGCCGTGCCCCGTCGCGGCGTCCGGTGGCAGGATCGGTCCCGAGCCGGAGGCGCCGCCCGGCCCTCCGCGCGTGAGAAGGGACAGTTCGCACATGGCATACACCCCGGGCCGTCTGATCACCCACTGCCCGTTCTGCGGGACCGCCTACGGGGCCGACGCCGGCTGGCCCAGGGACTGCCCCGGGTGCGGCGAGACGCTCTGGGCGAACCCCCTTCCCGTGGCGGTCGCGCTGCAGCCGGTCGTGACGGCGTCCGGCGGCCGGGCGCTGGTGGTGGTACGGCGGGACATCGAGCCGTTCCGGGGCGAACTGGCCCTGCCCGGCGGCTACATGGAGACGGGCGAGACCTGGGAGCAGGCCGCCGTGCGGGAGTTGTGGGAGGAGACGGGACTGGAGGCCGCCGCGGACGACGTCCGGCTCTTCGACGTCCAGAGCTCTCCCCGCACCGTCCTCGTCTTCGGCCTGCTGCCGGCCCGGGACGCGGAGACCCTCCCTCCGTCCGCCCCCACGGCCGAGGCGACGGAGTGGCTCGCGCTCGAGGAGGCGGTCGAGCTCGCCTTCCCGGCGCACACCGCGGTGATGCGGGAGTTCTTCTCCCGGCAGGGGAGCGCGCCCGGCGCGTAGCGCGCGGCGGGGCGTCCGCGGCACGGTGCCGCGCCGTTCCGTCCGCCGCTCCGTCCACGGTTCCGCCCGGCCCGGGGCGTCCTCCGGGAAAACACCGCAGAAACGTTTACGAATCCTCCGCTTGACGGTACGTTGGATACATGGGAGCGCTCCCACCCTGGGTTGTGCACGCCCGTAGGAGCGCCCCCGAGCATGGCTGCACATCCCGGCGGCGGGTTGCGATCGACCCGCCGGACGCCAACGGGTCGTTGCCGCCGGTCATACGCACTCCGAAGGAGACCCCCCCACATGGCCATAAGGAACACCGAGCGGAGGAAGTCCTCGATCCGCTTACCGCGCAAGCTCAGCGCCCTGGGCGCGGTGCTGTTCGCCCTCGTCACGGCGGCCGCCACCACCACCCCCGCCTCGGCCCACGGCGCCACCCTGTTCCCGGGCTCGCGCACCTGGTTCTGCTACCAGGACCTGGTGAGGAACGGGCACCAGATGCCGTCCAACCCGGCCTGCGCCGCCGCGGTCCGGCAGAACGGCACCACGGGCCTGTACAACTGGTTCGCCGTGCTCGACTCCAACGGCGGCGGCCGCACCACGGGCTACATCCCCGACGGCAAGCTGTGCAGCGGCGGCGACCGGGGCCCGTTCCAGTTCTCCGCGTACAACGCGGCCCGCGCCGACTGGCCCAAGACGCACCTCACCTCGGGCTCGAACATCCAGATCAAGCACAGCAACTGGGCGCACCACCCGGGCCGCTTCGACGTGTACATCACCAAGCAGGGCTGGTCCCCCACCAAGTCCCTGGCCTGGGGTGACCTGGAGAAGATCAACAGTGTGACCAACCCGCCGCAGTCGGGCAGCGTCGGTTCCGAGACCGGTCACTACTACTGGAACGTCCAGCTCCCGCAGCGTTCCGGGCAGCACATCATCTACATCCACTGGATCCGTTCCGACAGCCAGGAGAACTTCTACTCCTGCTCCGACGTCGTCTTCGACGGCGGCAACGGCCAGGTCACGTGGTGACGGAGGGCACCGCGCCCCGATGACGACGTGATAAGGGAGGGACCCCGCCGGGTGTGGCCGGCGGGGTCCCGCCGCGTTCGCGGACGGGCCCGGACACGGACCCCGGTTCCCGCGCACGGATACGGCCACGGGGCTCAGGGGGCGGTCAGGCCGGCCTCGTCCAGCATCCGCATCAGGTTCCGCTTGCGCTTCTGCCCGGTACGCAGCTCGGCAAGGTAGGCGGTGAACTCGTCCTCCGTGCCCAGGGCTCGGTGGCAGGCGCGGGCCGAGAGCAGGATTTCCGTCATCCGCTCGTACTCCGCGTTGCCCGTCCGGCTCCGCAGCCGGTCGACGGCGCGGCGGTAGACGGCGAGGGCGTCGGCGGGACGGCGTTCGCGGACGGCGTCGGCGACGCGCACCCTCAGCGGCAGGGGCGCGGGGAGCCGGGAGGCGGCGTCGTGGGCGGCGTCGGCGTCCCCGTCGTCCAGCAGGGCCTCGACCAGGACGGGTGTGCCGTCGAGCCGGTCGAGGGCGGCCGGGCGCTCCTCCGCCCAGCGGCCCGCCGCGCGGGCGGCCTCCCGCAGGCGGCGGTAGGCGCCGAGGGTGCCCAGAGCACGGAAGTGGCCGCGGACGACCCTCAGCACGTCCTCGTGGCGCCCGGCCTCGCGGTGGCGGCGGACCAGGTACTCCACCAGCGGCGGGAAGGCGGGGACCGGTTCGCCCGTCCCCTCGTCCGTCCCGCGCTCGGCCAGACCGCGCTCGGCCCAGGCCAGGGCCTCGCCGGGGCGTCCGGCGGCGTCCAGTTCCTCGGCGATGCGCAGGTGGGTGGAGCCGTCGGGCTCCGGGTCGGCGGCCATCTCCCCGATCAGGACGTCCACGCCGCCCCCGGCCCTGAGAAGACGCTCCAGCACGTGCCTCCCCTCCCGGCCCGGCGGGCTGCCGCGGCGGGCCCGGTGGACGTGGCGGAGCAGAGCGGCCCAGCCGGTCCCGCCGAGGACGTCGCGGTAGTCGGCGGGGTCGAGTTCGGGCAGATGGCCCGTGTCGCCCAGGAGGCGGGAGGCGAGCCAGGCGGCGAGGTCCCCGGGGGCGGGGCGTGCGGAGCGGCACGCCTCCAGGTGGGCCGCGGCGAGGGCGTCGGCGGCCCGGGCGAGGCCCGCGCCCGAGTCGTCGATCCGCTCCGCGGCCTCGCCGAGCGCCTCGACGGCCTCCTGGGCGAGGGACACCGCCTCCCGCGCGAGGGGGCCCCGGGCCAGGGAACGGACGGCGTGCGCCGCTTCGGCGACCTGGGCCGCGTAGGCGCCGGCGTCGCGGTGGTCCACCACGCCGTACTGCTCGAAGGGCCGGGTGTCGAGCAGCCGCAGGACCCGGTGCCGTACGGTGTGCGCTCCCTCCCGGTCCGCCCGTTCCACAGCGGCCCGCAGTTCCATGCGGCGGGCGAACTCCGGGTCCGCGGCGAGCTGTTCGCGGATCAGGTCCAGCAGCCGGGCGCGGTCCAGGGACTCCAGCCAGTCCTCCAGGATCCGGGTGCGGTCGGCGGTCTCCGCGCGCAGCCGGTCGATGACGCCGCCCGTTTCGCCGTCCGGGCCCTCGTCCAGGGCCAGGATCCGCAGGCCCACGGCGACGCAGTGCTTGCAGAAGAAGCCCTCCTGGCCGTACGGGCAGTCGCAGCGGCCGTCGAGCCCGCCGGGGGCGGGCAGCAGGGTCACACGGTAGGCGTCGTTGCCGTACACGGTGGCGGTGATCCGGTCGCCGTCGGCGGCCAGGTCCTCGACGGCCCGGAGGTACGTTCGGCCGCGCCGGAAGGACCGGTCGCCGGCCAGGGCGCGCAGGTCGTCCTCGGTGAAGCCGGCGGTGTTCTCGGGGCCGGGGCCGAAGCCTCTCGTCACGGTCCGCCTCCCACGGTTCCTCCCCGTACGTCCCGGCGGGGTACGGCCGTTCATCCTGGCACGCCTCCCGTTCCGGTGTCCGTGGACCGCGGAGCCCCCGGCCGGGGAAGCCGGCACGGGAGTCCGGCCGTGCGGCTGCGCAAGGGGACGTGTGGGAAGGGAGGCCAGGTTCATCCGTTCTCCGTACCGCCGGCCTCGCGTCAGAGCGCTGACCTGGGCAGACGGGCGGGACGTCCGCCCGTGTGGAGCAGCCCGGCGACGGAGGGGCCGGAGCCCGCACAGGGGCTCTGAGCTGGGGTTTGACCGAATCGGTAACACTCTGTGATGAATTGCATGCACATATCTACCGATTTAACGTGAATTGCGCGTGGTTGTGATCGGCTCGCCACGGGCCGTGACGTAGTCCATGTGTCCCTTCCCCGGGCCCGGCCCCGCGCCGGGCCCTCCCCTCCCAGGAGGTTCCTGCACATGTTCAACTCCAGGTTCAGCAAGCTCGCCCTCAGCGCCGCCGGTGGCGCCATCGCGCTCGCCACCGCCGCCGGGCCCGCCCTCGCCGAGCCGCCCGCCCCCGTCACCGACCTCGGCCGGCCGAGCGTCGAGGCCCCGAAGTCCGTCGAGGCCCCGGGCATGGCCGAGGCCCCGAAGTCCGTCGAGGCTCCGCGGGCCGTCGAGGAAGCCTCGAAGGAGATGGCGGCCGACAGCTACAGGGGCCGCGTCATCGCCCGGAGCGGTCTGAACGTCCGCACCCACCCCAACACCCGCAGCCGAGTCATCAACACGCTGCCGTACGGCAAGATCGTCCACATCGAGTGCAAGGTCCGCGGCGAGAACGTCAACGGCAACAACCTGTGGTACAAGCTCGACCGGGACTACCACCGTCACAACGGCTGGGTCTCCGCCCGCTACGTGACCAACATCGGGCCGGCTCCGCACTTCTGCCACCACCGCTGAAGTCTGCCCTGAACGCCCCCGCCCCCGGCGCCGCGTACGGCGCCGGGGGCGGGGGCGTTCGCGCGCCGGAAACCCCGTGCCGCCGTGTCCGGCGGCCGCGGGGCGGAGGAGTGTCCCGTCCACCCGCGCGAGCACGGCCCGGCGCCGTACGCGTTCGGCGCGCGCAGGGTCTCCGGGCCGCCGGGCGGGGGTGCCCGCCGCCCGGAGCCGCACGGCGTGCACAGGGGATTGACGGCCTTGCTGACGAGTAGTCTCATAAGAGGCGACCGGTGTGACCGTCAGTAACCCCCGACAGTGAGGTGGCCGTGCGATGACGACCGCGACCGATGCCGAACGGCTCCGGGACGCCCTCGGACCGCTCAAGGACCGCGAGCAGGTGGCCAGGCGCCTCCTCGAATCGTCGGCCAGGCACTCCTTCGACCCCGACCGCGAACTGGACTGGGACGCCCCCTTCGAGGAGGGCAAGTGGTTCTGGCCGCCGGAGCTGGTCTCCCTCTACGACACCCCGCTGTGGCGGCGGATGCCGGAGGAGCAGCGGATGGACCTGGCCCGCCACGAGGCCGCCTCCCTCGCCTCGCTCGGCATCTGGTTCGAGATCATCCTGATGCAGCTCCTGGTGCGGCACATCTACGACAAGCCCCTGACCAGCGCGCACGTGCGCTACGCCCTCACCGAGATCGAGGACGAGTGCCGCCACTCCAAGATGTTCGCCCGCTTCATCCAGAAGGCGGGGACGCGGGCGTACCCGGTCACGCGACTGCACCACAACCTCGCCCGGGTGCTCAAGTCCGTCTCCACCACGCCCGGTTCGTTCACCGCCACCCTCCTGGGCGAGGAGATCCTGGACTGGATGCAGCGGCTGACCTTCCCCGACGAGCGGGTCCAGCCGCTGGTGCGCGGCATCACCCGCATCCACGTCGTGGAGGAGGCGCGGCACGTGCGCTACGCGCGTGAGGAGCTGCGCCGCCAGATGGTGAGCTGCCCGCGCTGGGAGGCCGAGCTGACCCGCATCAGCTCCGGCGAGTCCGCCCGCGTCATGTCGGTGTCCTTCGTCAACCCGCAGGTGTACACCGACGTGGGGCTCGACCGCCGCGAGGCCCTCGCCCAGGTGAGGGCCAGCGCGCACCGGCGCGAGGTGATGCAGACGGCGGCCCGGAAGCTGACGGACTTCCTGGACGAGATCGGGGTGCTGCGCGGGGTCGGCCGCAGGCTCTGGGTGAGTTCGGGTCTGCTGGCCCGCTGAGCGCGCGGGGCCGCCGGGGCGGCGGCGGTACGCTGCCCGTATGACCGCCCCGGCGTACCGCAGGCTCAGCGTGGAGGAGCGGCGCGGACAGCTCATCACCACGGCGCTCGTCCTCTTCGCGCACAGCGCGCCCGAGGACGTCTCCCTGGACGACGTGGCCGCCGCCGCGGGTGTCTCGCGTCCGCTGGTCTACCGCTACTTCCCCGGCGGCAAGCAGCAGTTGTACGAGGCCGCCCTCGGCAGCGCGGCCGACGAGCTGCGGCAGTGCTTCGCCGAGCCGCAGACCGGTCCGCTCAGCCACCGGCTGTCGCGGGCGCTGGACCGCTACCTCGCCTTCGTCGACGGGCACGACGCGGGGTTCGCCGCGCTGCTCCAGGGCGGCAGCGTCGCCGAGACGTCCCGGACGAACGCGATCGTGGACGGGGTGCGGCGGGCCGCCGCGGAGCAGATCCTGCTGCACCTGGGGGTGCGGGAGCCCGGTCCGCGGCTGCGGATGATGGTGCGCACCTGGATCGCGGCGGTCGAGGCCGCCTCGCTGATCTGGCTCGACGAGAACAAGCGGCCACCGCTGGAGGAGCTGCGCGACTGGCTGGTGGACCACTTCCTCGCCCTGCTCGCCGCCACCGCCGCCGCCGACCCGCAGACGGCGGAGGCCATCCGCGGCGCACTGGCGCTGGAGCGCCCCGACGGCCCGGCGGGCCGGCTCGCCCGGCGCGTCGCCCCGGTGGTCGGCGACGCCCTGCACCTGCTCGGGGACCTGTGAGACTGGTGCGGTGAGAAGCGAGGAGACGGCGTTCGTCGGCGGGCCGATGGACGGACGGGTGCTGCCCGTGCTGGTGGGTCCCACGGGACGGCCGCCCAAGTACTACGAGATTCCCGTGCCCCCTCCGGGCGGGGGCGAGCCGGTGGTCCACGTCTACCGGCTGGAGGCGGTCGCCGGGGGCGGACGGCTGGCCCTGCCGCGCGGCTGGCGGTACGTGTACCTCCCGGAGGGCAGGCCGAGGAGCGGCCCGAGGTGGCCGTGGCGCGGCGGGCGCGGAACGTCCGCGGGCGGCTGAGCCCCGGGGCGGCGCGGCGGGGCCGGGCGTCCGGGGGCCGCGAGCCGGCGGAGCGCCCGTTCGGGCGGTGGCCGCGAGCGGACTCCAACTCGCCTGAAGCTTTCAGGAGTTGTAAGCGAACCTTAAATGAGAGCGCTCTCCACGAAAGGTCTTGACCTTTGCGCGTCCGCTGACCACAGTGGCGGCATCCGGCCCTCCCCTCCTCCCTTCGGGCGGTGACCGGACGCACGGCTCCCTTTGTCGTGCTCACGCCATTAGCCACGTCCCCCACAGGAGATCCCCACCGTGGTGTCCCGCAGAAGGTTCATCGGCCTGTCCGCCGCAGCCCTCTCCGCCCCCGTCATCGGCTACGCCGCCACCTCCACCGGCTTCGCCTCCCCCGCGGCCGCCGCGGCCCCGACCCTGCGGCTGGCCGACGAGACCGGCCAGTCCACCGTGTTCGCCTACCTCCACGCCGACTACCCCGGCGGCGGACAGGGCTTCCTCAACCCCTCCACCGGCCGCCTGGACCCGATCCCCAACCCGTCCGAGCGGATGCACGACCTGAGCGGCTTCCTGGACTCGCACCGGCTGCCGTTCGGGCAGGACATCCGGCTGAACACCCACCTCACCGGCGCCCGGGTGTACTTCTCCCTCGGCCGGAGCGTGGCCTTCTTCGCCAACCCCAACGCCGGAGCCCCCGCGGGCGCCCTCGTCCAGCCCTCGGCCGCCAACCCCTCCGACCCCTCGTACCGCACGGTCTGGGACTACTGCGAGTTCACCTACAACCCGAGCGGGATCTGGGGCAACATCACCTGCGTCGACGGCGTCGCCCTCCCCATCGCCCTCACCCTCACCCCCGGCAGCGGAGCGGTGCAGCACGTCGGCGGCATGCCCGCGGGCGGCACCGCCGCACTGGCCGAGCGGCTCAAGCAGGCGGGCGGCGACTGGGGCAGGTGCGCGCTGTACGACGGCGGCAGGCTGGTGCGGGTCTCCAGTCCGGCCAAGCTCCCCGGCCTGGGCAAGGACGTGTTCGCCGGGCACTACCGGTCCTACGTCGACGAGGTCTGGCACACCTACCGCGCCGACGGGGGGAAGGACCTGCGGATCACCCTCGGCGACGTCTGGCCGGGGAAGACCGTGGTCGGCCGCACCCGCGGCGACCGGCTGGTCTTCGAGGGCATCACCGACGGCTCCCCGAACTCCTTCCCCAAGCCCGGAACGGCCGGATCCACCGCCGAGGCCGACATCTTCGGCTGCGACGGCTCCCTCCACGGGATCAACGCCACCCAGCAGGGCCGCATCGCCGCCGTGCTGGGCGCCGCGTTCTGCCGGACCACCCTGGTGAGCAACCCCTCCCAGCCCGACGCCACCTCCCAGGACTTCTACGTCCACGGCCCCCGGCACGAGTACGCGCGCCTGGTCCACGAACTGGTGGCCGACGGCCGCGGCTACGCCTTCCCCTACGACGACGTCACCCCCGCCCGGGAGAGCGACCTGGCGGGCGCGGTGATGTACACCGAACGGCCCTCCGACTGGGCGCTGACCGTCACGCTCAAGCGGCCCTCCTGACGGGGCCGCGCGGAGGGTGACGCTCACCCGGCCGGTGCTCCGGTTCCCGCGATCGCCGCATCCGGAGCACCGCCGGGAGGCCGGCCCCGGCCCCGCGTGCCACGATCGCCGGGTACCCCCACGGTCGGCACGGAGGCGGAGGTGAGGCGGTGTCCGGGGCGCGGGGAAGCCGAGCGCGGTCCCCACGGGCGGCGGTGACCGTGGCCGCCGTGGCCGCCGTGCTGCTCGCCACTGCCGTCCCCGCCGCGCCGCGGACACCCGCCGGCGCCGTCCCCCGCGCCGGGACCGCCGGGGAACCCGTCGGTGAACTCCTCCTCCGCCTGCGGGAGGCGCACCGCCGCAGCGAGGCCGCGACCGCGGCGTACCGTTCGACCGAGCGGGAGCTGACGGCGCAGCGGTCCCGCGTCGTCAGCTTCCAGGACCGCCTGGCAGACACCCGCGTCCGGCTGGACGAGGCGCGGGACGAGGCCGGACGGGTCGCCCGGCAGCAGTACCGGGGCGCCGGGACCTTCCCGCCCCACCTGCGGCTGCTGCTCGGCCGCGACGAACGGGACGCGCGGGCGGTGTTCGAGTACGGGCGGGCGCTGGACCGGATGGCGGCGCGTCAGCACGCCCTGGCCGGGCGGCTGGCCGCCGGGGAACGCCGGCTGGCCGCCCTGGCGTCCGCCGCGCGGCGGATCCTGGACCGGCAGCGGACGCTCGCCGCGCGGCGCGAGCGGCAGCGGGACGAGGCCGGGCGGCGGCTGGCGGAGGTCCAGCGGCTGCTCGTCTCGCTCACCGACGAGGAACTGGACCGCCTGCGCCGCCTGGAGCAGGCCCCGCGACCGTCCGGCGGCCCGTGACACGACGGCCGCCGGACGGTGCCCGCGCTCAGGAGGCGGCGAGGCTCGCCAGGTAGGACTCCGCCTTCTCCGGGTCGAAGAACCAGTTCTCCAGGTCGGAGGGGTCGCTGAAGCAGTTGGCGAAGCGGTCCGCCAGCTCCTGGTGCTGCGCGCCCGCGCCGATCAGCTTCAGGACGTGCTCCGGCGGCGGCGCCAGCAGCCCGTTCGACCACGTGGTGACGTGCCGGGCGACCTTCTCCCAGAAGAGGTCGAACGTGGCCTGCATCCACTCCTCGTCGAAGGGCCCGTCACCCCGTTCCAGGATCGAGGCCAGGTAGATGGCGGCGCACTTGGAGGCTGTGTTGGAGCCCTGACCCGTGATCGGGTCGTTGGCCACCACCACGTCGGCCACGCCCAGCACCGTGCCGCCCGAGGGCAGCCGGCCGATCGGCTTGCGGACGGTCGGCGGGTAGCGGCCGGCGAGCGTGGCGCCCGCGTCGGTCAGCTCGACCTTGCGGGCCCGCTCATACTCCCAGGGGGTGAAGCGCTTCATCAGCTCCAGCGTGAGGGCCAGGTGCTCGGCGGGGTCCCTGACGCCCTGGAAGACGTCCAGCGGACCGCCGGGGACGCCCTCCCAGAACAGGATGTCGCAGGCGCCGGAGAGGGTGTAGCCGGGGATCATGAACAGCTCGCCGACGCCCGGCACCAGGTTGAAGCGGACCGCCAGGGTGTCGGGGTGCTCCGGGCGCCGTTCCAGGCCGTGCACGTAGGACACCGCCAGCGAGCGCTGCGGCTTGTCGTAGGGGGAGCGGGAGGCGTCGCGCTCGAACATCGACACCAGCTCGCCCTTGCCCGCCGCGACGAGCACCAGGTCGTAGGTGCGGGCGAAGAAGTCCAGGTCGGAGACCGTCGCGCCGTGGACGACCAGCCGGCCGCCGCGCTGCGCGAAGGTCTCCAGCCAGCCCGCCATCTTCAGGCGCTGGTCCACGGACTGCGCGTAGCCGTCGAGCCGGCCGAGCCAGTCGACGACGCGCGAACCGTCGGGGCCGGCGACCGAGACGCCCAGGCCCTCGGTCCTCGGGCTCTGGCTCTCCCAGAAGTTGATCCCCAGGTCCCGCTCGTGCTGGAGGGCCTGGTCGAACATGCACTGGGTGGACATGACCCGGCCGCCGCGGATCTCGTCCGCCGTGCGGTTGGACATCACGGTGACCTCGTAGCCGTGCGCCTGGAGGCCGAGCGCGAGCTGGAGACCGGACTGGCCGGCCCCGACGATGAGTATTTTCCGCATGGCGGATCTCCCCTGGGGTGCCTGGATGTGGTGGACGGATGGGTCCCGGCGGTGTCCCGGCCCGGTCCTCCCGCCGGGTTCCCCGGGCGGGAGGGCCGCCCGGGTCAGGCGGGCGTGAGGTCCAGGGCGTGGCCGACGAGCGCCGTCAGCGAGTCCACGACCGTGTCCCTCTTGCGCGCGTCCATGACCAGGACGGGCACCTGGGCCGGGACGGACAGCGCCTCGCGCACGTCCTCGGGCTCGTAGTACTCCGTCCCCTCGAAGTGGTTGACGGCGACGACGTACGGCAGGCCGCAGCTCTCGAAGTAGTCGAGCGCCGGGAAGCAGTCCTCCAGCCGCCGGGTGTCGGCCATGACCACGGCGCCGATCGCGCCGCGCACCAGGTCGTCCCACATGAACCAGAAACGCCGCTGGCCGGGGGTGCCGAACAGGTAGAGCACCAGGTCGGACTCCAGGGTGATGCGGCCGAAGTCCATGGCGACCGTGGTGGTGGTCTTGTCCGGGGTGGCGGTGAGGTCGTCGGTGTCCTCGCTCGCCTGGGTCATCACCGCTTCGGTGGTCAGCGGCTCGATCTCGGAGACCGAGCCGACGAAGGTCGTCTTGCCCACGCCGAAGCCCCCCGCCACCACGATCTTGACGGCGATGGGCGCGCGGTCGCGCTCCTCCTGCCGGGGCAGGCGCTCCTCGGAGCCCTCCCCGGTGTTCCTCTGGGGGTCTTCCACTGTGGTGTCTCTTGCGGTGTCTCTTGCGGTGTTTCCTGTGGTGTCTCTTGCGGGGTCTTCCCGGGTGTCAGAGCTTGCGGAGTCCACCCAGCACCCTTTCCAGCAGTGCGCGGTCGGGACGGGCGCCGTCGTATCCGGTGCCGTAGACCCGGATCCGCCCCTGGTCGGCGAGGTCGCTGAGCAGCACGCGCACCACGCCCAGCGGCATCCGCAGGCGGGCGGCGATCTCGGCGACCGACCTGATCCGGCGGCACAGCTCGACGATGGCCCTCATCTCGGGCATCACCCGGTCGCGCAGGCCGCCCGAGGTCAGCTCCCGGTGCGCCTCGGGCGCCTCGATGGCGCCGACGAGGGTCTCCACCAGCAGGACGTGGCCGAAGCGGGTGCGTCCGCCGGTGAGGGAGTAGGGGCGGACCCGCGCGGGTTTGCGCAGGGGCAGGGGGCTGCTGCTGGACGTCACTGGTCCGTATCCTCCATCGACGCGCGCAGTTCGGTGCGGAGTTCGGGGGTGAGGACGTGTCCGGCCCGGCCGACGAAGAGGGCCATGTGGTACGCGACGACGCTCATGTCGCAGTCGGGGTCGGCGTGGACGCCGAGCAGCGAGCCGTCGCTGATCGCCATCACGAACAGGCTGCCCTCGTCCATCGCGACCACGGTCTGCTTGACGGGGCCGCCGTCCAGCACCCGCGCGGCGCCCTGGGTCAGGGAGCCGAGCCCGGAGACGATGGTCGCCAGGTCGGCGCTGGAGCCCCGCGGGCCGCTCGGCGCCCGCTTCCCCTCCTCCCCGCGGGTCGGGCCGCTCCCGGGCCCGGCGGTCCCGTCGGGGTCGTAGGACAGCAGGAGCAGCCCGTCGGAGGACACCACGGCGACGGACCGTACGCCGGGGACCTCGTCGACCAGCTTGGCCAGCAGCCAGCGCAGGTTGCGGGCCTCCTTGCTGGGCGTGTGTGCGGTGCTGGGCGCGTTCACTTCCGTGCCTCCTCAACAGTGCCGCCCGTACCGGTCGGCTTCGCTCGGCCGCTCTCCTCCGCGGCGATCCGGGCCTCCGCCTCCCGCAGGCCCTCCCGGGCGCCCTGCTGGAAGCCGCCGAGCCGCCGCCGCAGTTCCTCGGCCTTCAGCCCGCCCGCGCGGGGACGGGGGACCGAGGCGCCGGTCGGCACGGTCCGGGGGGTCCGCTTGGGGAGCCCCTTGGCGGTGACGGTCCGTCCGGCGGGGGCGGACTCCTCCTCCGGGAGGGGGCCGGGAACCGGCGCCTCGTCCTCGGTCCGGCCGTGCTCGGCGGGGGCGGACTCCTCCGGTGCCCCGGACTCCCCGGCGGACCCCGCGGGCTCCGCCGGCCCGGACGCCCCGGCGTCCTCGTCCGCCGCGTCCGCCGTGTTTTCCGCGTCCGCCGCGTTTTCCGCGTCCTCCGTCTTCTCCGCCCGGGACTTGCGGGACGGCAGCGCGTTGTCGTTGGCCTCGGCGACCGTGCCCGGCAGGACCGGCACCTCGCCCACGGCGGCCTTCACGGCCGCCCCCGGCATCGGACGGTCCGGCAGCAGGGCCTTCGGCAGGACGACGACCGCGGCGATGCCCCCCTGCTCCTGCTCGCGCAGCTCCACCTTGATCCTGTGCCGCGCGGCGAGGCGGGCCACCACGTACAGGCCCATGCCCAGCGCGCTGTCGTCCTCCGGGCCGCCCTGGTGCTCGCCCGCCAGCTGGGCGTTGAGTTCGGCCAGACGCTCGGAGGTGACGCCGATGCCCTCGTCCTGGACGGAGAGCACGATCTCGCCGCTCTCCAGCTTCCAGCCGGAGAGCCGCACCCCGCTCTCCGGCGGGGAGAAGGCCATGGCGTTGTCGACCAGTTCGGCGATCAGGTGGCTGACGTCGCCGGCGGCGGGGCCGGAGACCTGGGCGTGCTGGGGCAGTCCGGTCAGCTCCACCCGCTCGTAGCGGTCGACCTCGCTGATCGCCGCGCGCAGCACGTCCAGCAGCGGCACCGGCTCCACCTGGCCGGTGGCATGCTCGGCTCCGGCCAGGAGCAGCAGGTTCTCGCTGTGGCGCCGCATCCGGGTGGCGAGGTGGTCGAGCTTGAAGAGGGCCGCGAGCCGCTCCGGCTCCTTCTCCTGGTGCTCCATGCCGTCCAGGAGGGCGAGCTGGCGCTCCACCAGACCCAGGGTGCGCAGCGCGAGATGGACGAACGTGCCGTGGGAGACGCCGCTCCCGCCCTCCAGCCGCTCGCCCATGGCCGTGAGCTCGCGCTGCAGCCGCTTGCGCTCGGCGGCGAGTTCGACGGCCTGGGCCTCGGCCTCGCCGGCGCGTTCGTGCAGGGCGACGGCGGCCTCTCGCAGCCGGTTGACGGCGCGTACGACGTCGGCGAACTCGTCGTTGCGCCCCTTGTACGCCACCGGCTCCTGGCCCACCGGGTCGTCGGCGACCCGCTGGGTTCCGAGCCTGAGGACGGCCAGCGGCCGGGTCGTCGACCGGGCGGTCTGGACGCTGATGCCGACCGTCAGCAGCAGGCAGATCCCCAGCAGGGCGATGCGCAGTTCCAGGGCGGTGAGGTCGTCGTCGCGCAGCTTCCTCAGCCGCTCCACCTCGGCGACGGCCAGCGAGGACTCCATGCTGCGCATGCGGTCCACGCGGGCGTTCAGCGCGGTCCCGACGCGGGCGCGGTTCAGTTGCAGGTCCCGGGCGTCCAGCCGCGGCTGGTCGGTGAGGCGGGCGAGGTAGCGCTCGGCCAGGGTGACGTCGGTGCCGGTGACCGTCCTGTCGTACGCGTCGCGGTCGGCGGCCCGCGCGGTCTGCCGGAAGTCGGCCAGGGCGGCCTGTTCGCGCAGGTGGGCCTGCTGGCCCGCCGCGGTCAGCTCCGGCTGTGCGCCTCCGGCGGCCAGCGCGGCCAGCAGCAGTCCGCGGGCGGCGGACGCCTGCTCGGCGGCGCGGCCGAGGTCGGGGAGCGCGTCGGCCGTGGCGTTCTCCGCCCGGCCCGGCAGGGCCCGGGTGGTGGCGGCGGTGATGCCGCCGAGGGACTGGATGACCCGGGTGTAGGCGTCGTAGGCCTCCCCGGCGTCGCTCCGCCCGGCCAGGGCCCGCTTCCGGACGGCGGGGAACTCCTCCAGCAGTCGCCGCACGCCGGCGGGCGCGTCGGCGCGCAGCTCGCGGATCCGGCTGTCCACGCGGGCGCGTTCCGCCCCGGTGGGTCCCCCGGCCTCGGAGGCCTTCCCGCCTTCGGGGGTCGCCTGGTCCCCGGCGGTCCCCTGGTCCGCGGGGAGGCCCTCGCTGCCGGGGAGGCCCGGGTCTCCGGGGAGCGCCTCGTTCCCGGCGGCCCCCGGGTCCCCCGCTCCGTTTCCGGTTCCGTCACCGGCGGCCGCGGCCGCGCGGCGGACGACGGCGTCCCGCTCGTCGGCGAGGGCGTGGGAGAGGGAGATCGCTCGCAGGCCCAGGTCGGCGCGGTCCACCAGCCGCTGGGACTCCGTCAGGTCGTGGGAGGCGGTGGCCACTCCGGGCGCGCCCGCGGCGAGGACGGCGACGGCGCACAGGGTGACCGACACCAGCAGCCGGTTGCGCACCCGTGCCCTGCGCGCGGACGTGGAGACCGTGGAGGCCGCCGTGGAGACCGTGGTGTCCTGCTGGTTCTGCCGGCTGCCCCGGAGTCGCTTCTTCCCCACCCGCGCTCGCAATCTCGTTCCGCCGTCCCGGTCCTGCCCGGAACGCGACAGTCCAACGTGTGCGGCAAGGGACCGTACCGCGCCCGTCCGCGCTCACCTGCGGCGACCGACCTTTCCAGCGCTGCCGTGAGGATTGGGGCGGTTCCCTGTGCCGGGCCACTCGAAGGAGTGAACATCACCAAGGAGTTGCCGAACAACTCCGGCCCGGTCGACAGTTTGACCACACGCCGGGTGGGGGATGGAAATCCGTCCGGGGTTTTGGCAAGATGCTCGCCCTTCATTTCGCGGACGCCCCCATTCCGGTGGAAGTCCGGCGGGAACCGCAGGTCACGACGGTGCCCCGGTGGCGTTCCGCTCCGTTCCGCTCCTTGCCGCCGCCCGCCCGCGGGCCCTCCGGCAGACTGGCGCGCATGCGGATCGAGATGGCGAGCGAGCCCGGCAGCCCGCGGATCCCCAACGAGGACTACGCGTCGGCAGCCCTACCTGCGGCAGGACGCGGCGGAGCGCTGGTGGTGCTGGACGGGGTGACTCCGCCGCCCCGGGACGTCGGCTGCGACCACGGCGTGCCCTGGTACGTGACCCGCCTCGGCGGAACGCTGCTCGAACTGTCCGGTTCGCGGCGGGACAGGACGCTGGCCCAGTGCCTCGCGGAGGCCATCGGGCGGACGGCCCGCGCGCACGGCCCGGGCTGTGACCTTTCTCACGCTCGCACGCCGCAGGCAACCGTGGTGCTGGTCCGCTGGGACGAGTCGGCCGTCGAGTATCTGGTGCTCTCCGACTCGGCGCTGCTGCTGGAGGGCCCGGACGGTTCCGTGACCCCCGTGCTCGACACCCGGCTGGACGGACTGCGGCCCGCCGCGCGGGCGCTGCCGCCGGCGGAGCGCGCCGCGTACCTGGAGGGGCTGCGCAACGCGGAGGGCGGTTTCTTCACCGCGGCGGCCGATCCGGAGGCGGCCTCCCGCGCCGTGACCGGAACCGTGCCGCGGGAGCGGGTGCGCGCGCTGGCCGCGCTGAGCGACGGGGTCACCCGCTGGGCGGAGACCTTCCGCCTGGGCGACTGGGCCGGGCTGATGGCGGTGCTCCGCGCGGAGGGGCCGCGGTCGCTCATCGCCCGGGTGCGCGCCGCCGAGTCCGCCGACCGCGCCGGGACGGCCTTCCCCCGCGGCAAGGTCCACGACGACGCGACGGCGGTGCTGGTGGAGTTCTGACGGCCGCCACCGCGAACCGCCGCCCCGCGCGGGGCGGGGCGGCGGGCGCGTACCGGCCCGGCGGCTCAGGCCGCGACGGGCAGTTCCGTACCGGCCGGCGTCAGCGCCAGCTCCAGGACCTGGCGGACGTCGGAGACCAGTTTCACGTCCAGCGTCCGCAGCACCTCCTCGGGCACGTCGTCCAGGTCCGGCTCGTTCCGCCTGGGGATGATCACGGTGGTGATCCCCGCCCGGTGCGCGGCCAGCAGCTTCTGCTTCACCCCGCCGATCGGCAGCACCCGGCCGGTCAGCGAGACCTCGCCGGTCATCGCCACGTCCGGACGGACCTGACGGCCCGACAGCAGCGAGGCCAGCGCGGTGGTCATGGTGATGCCCGCGCTCGGCCCGTCCTTGGGCACCGCGCCCGCCGGGACGTGCAGGTGGACGCCGCGCTCCTTCAGGTCGCCGACCGGGAGCTCCAGTTCGGCGCCGCGCGAGCGCAGGTAGGAGAGCGCGATGTGGGCGGACTCCTTCATCACGTCGCCGAGCTGGCCGGTCAGGGTCAGCCCCGAGCCGCCCGTCTCCGGGTCGGCCAGCGACGCCTCGACGTACAGCACGTCGCCTCCCGCGCCGGTGACCGCCAGTCCGGTGGCCACGCCCGGCACCGCCGTGCGCCGCTCGGCCGAGTCCTGGGCGGACTCGGGGGTGTGGTGCGGGCGGCCGATCAGCGGGCGCAGGTCGTCCACGCCGACGGTGTACGGCAGTTCGCGCTCCCCCAGCTCGTGCCGGGTGGCGATCTTCCGCAGCACCCGCGCGACGGAGCGCTCCAGGTCGCGGACGCCGGCCTCGCGCGTGTACTCCCCGGCCAGCTTGCGCAGCGCGGCCTCCTCGACCGTCACCTCGTCCGCCGCCAGCCCGGCCAGCTCCCGCTGCCGGGGCACCAGGTGGTCGCGGGCGATGACGACCTTCTCGTCCTCGGTGTAGCCGTCGAGCCGCACCAGTTCCATGCGGTCCAGCAGCGGCTGCGGGATGGCCTCCAGGACGTTGGCCGTGGCGAGGAAGACGACGTCGGACAGGTCGAGCTCCACCTCCAGGTAGTGGTCCCGGAAGGTGTGGTTCTGCGCGGGGTCGAGGACCTCCAGCAGGGCGGCGGCCGGGTCGCCCCGGAAGTCGCTGCCCACCTTGTCGATCTCGTCGAGGAGAACGACCGGGTTCATCGAGCCGGCCTCCTTGACCGCCCGGACGATCCGGCCCGGCAGCGCGCCGACGTAGGTGCGCCGGTGGCCTCGGATCTCGGCCTCGTCGCGGACGCCGCCCAGCGCCACCCTGGCGAATCTCCGCCCCATGGCGCGGGCCACGCTCTCCCCGAGGGAGGTCTTGCCCACGCCGGGCGGGCCGACCAGGGCGAGCACGGCGCCGCCGGCCCGCCGCCCGCCGGGCCGCTCCCCGCCGGCCCCACCGTCCCCACCGTCCCCGCCGGCTCCGCCGGCCGGGTCCGCCGCGCGCTCGGCGCGGCGCTTGCGGACCGCCAGGTACTCGATGATGCGTTCCTTGACCTCGTCCAGCCCGGCGTGGTCGGCGTCCAGGACGGCGCGCGCGCCGGCGATGTCGTACGCGTCCTCGGTCCGCTCGTTCCAGGGCATCTCCAGGACGGTGTCCAGCCAGGTGCGGATCCAGCCGCTCTCCGGACTCTGGTCGGAGGCGCGCTCCAGCCTGTCGACCTCCTTGAGCGCGGCCTCGCGGACCTTTCCGGGCAGACCGGCGGCCTCCACCCGGGCCCGGTAGTCGTCGCCCTCGTCGCCGGACTCGCCGTTCAGCTCGGCCAGCTCCTTGCGGACGGCCTCCAGCTGGCGGCGGAGCAGGAACTCGCGCTGCTGCCGGTCCACGCCCTCCTGGACGTCCTTGGCGATGGCCTCGGCCACGTCCTGCTCGGCCAGGTGGTCCCGGAGCCAGCCCGTCGCGAGCCTCAGCCGCTCGACCGGGTCGACGGTCTCCAGCAGCTTCACCCGCTGCTCGACGCCCAGGAACGGGCTGTAGCCGGAATTGTCGGCGAGCTGCCCGGCGTCGTCGATCTGCTGGACGCGGTCCACGACCTGCCAGGCGCCGCGCTTGCGCAGCCAGGTCGTCGCCAGGGCCTTGTACTCCTTGACCAGCTCGGCGACCGCGCCGGGGCTGGGGGGCCTGCCGTCGGTGCCGGACGCGGTCTCCTCGATCTCGGTGCCCTCCACCCACAGCGCGGCGCCCGGCCCGGTGGTGCCGGCGCCGATCCGCACCCGGCTCAGGCCGCGGATCAGCGCTCCGGGGTCGCCGTCGGCCAGCCGCCCGACCTGCTCCACGCGGCCGAGCACGCCGATTCCCGCGTAGGTGCCGTCCACGCGCGGCACCAGCAGCACCCGGGGCTTCTCCCCCTTCTCCGGGCGTTCCCCGCGTCCCGCCCCGTTCTCACCGCCCCCGCCGTCTCTGCCGGCGGCCGACTGGGCGGCCTCCACCGCGGCCCGCACCTCGGCGTCCGACAGGTCCAGGGGCACCACCATCCCGGGCAGCACCACCTCGTTGTCGAGCGGCAGCACGGGCAGGGTGAGCGTTGTGGGCGACAGAGCCATGATCTCTCCCTCGGCAGGCAAATTGAGCTTGGAGGACTCAACGTCTGTTCAATGCCCGAGCCGGTGCATGTGTTCCCCGACACGTGTTCGCCCTGAGCGATCGGAACATCACGGCACATGCCGCGCGTCCGCGCCGGAAACACCCCGGAAGCACCCCAGGAGCGGCCCGGGAGCACCCGTCGCACCGCGGCCCTTCCGCCGCGGGCCCCTTCCGCCGCGAACCCCCCTCTTCGTCCGTTCTCCCCGCCCGCCCCGCGCGGCGGCGGCAGGATGAGGCGCATGCCGATCCCGTACGAGACAGCGGAGCAGCCCCGTGTCCTGGACCACCGGACGGGCCCCCACGGCGAGGTGGTGCTGCGGCGGCACGGGGAGCTGTTCCAGATCATCGCCAACGGCTGCTTCCTGATGGACACCTCCGACGGCCGCTCCGAGCGGCTGCTGGTCCGCGCCGCGCTCCGGGAGCTGGAGGACGCCTCCGGCCCCCGGCCCGCGCCCGGTGTGCTGATCGGCGGGCTCGGCGTCGGCTTCTCCCTGGCCGAGGCCGCGGCCGAGCCCCGCTGGGGGCGGATCACGGTGGTCGAGCGGGAGGAGGCAGTCGTCGACTGGCACCGCGACGGGCCGCTGGACGCGATCACCGCCGGCGCGCTGGCCGACCCGCGCGTGGAGGTCGTCCGCGCCGACCTGGCCGCGTACCTGGCGGACGGCGGCGAACCGTACGACGCCCTGTGCCTGGACGTCGACAACGGTCCCGGCTGGACCGTCACCGAGGACAACGGCTCGCTCTACTCCCCCGCCGGGCTCGCCGCCTGCGCCCGGCGGCTCGCCCCGGGCGGGGTGCTGGCCGTGTGGTCCGCGCGGCCGTCCGCGGCGTTCGAGGAGGCTCTGCGCGACGCCGGGTTCGTCCGGGTGCGCACCGAAGAGGTCCCCGTCGCCCGGGGCGTCCCGGACGTGGTCCACCTCGCCACCCGACCGGCGTAGCGCGCCTCACCGCGGCCCTCTACGCTGCTGGAAGGAACCGAGGCAGCAGGACTGGGACGCATGGACCACAGGAACACCACGCAGACGCACGGCACCGGCACCCCCGCGGCGGCCACCCCGGGGGGCCAGCGCCGGGTCCTGGTCGTGGAGGACGACCCCACGATCACCGAGGCGATCGCCGTGCGGCTGCGCGCCGAGGGCTTCCAGGTCAGGACGGCCGGGGACGGCCCGGCCGCGGTGGAGGCCGCCGAGGCGTGGCAGCCCGACCTGCTGGTGCTGGACGTGATGCTGCCGGGCTTCGACGGCCTGGAGGTGTGCCGCCGGGTGCAGGCCCGGCGTCCGGTGCCGGTGCTGATGCTCACCGCCCGCGACGACGAGACCGACATGCTGGTCGGCCTCGGGGTCGGTGCGGACGACTACATGACCAAGCCGTTCTCCATGCGCGAGCTGGTCGCCCGGGTCCACGTGCTGCTGCGCCGCGTCGAGCGGGCCGCCCTCGCCGTGGCCTCCCCGCGTTCGGGCACCCTGCGGCTGGGCGAACTGGAGATCGACCACGCCCAGCGCCGGGTGCGGGTGGCGGGCAAGGACGTCCACCTCACCCCGACCGAGTTCGACCTGCTGGTCTGCCTGGCCAACTCGCCGCGCGCGGTGCTCTCCCGCGAGCAGCTCCTGGCCGAGGTGTGGGACTGGGCGGACGCCTCCGGGACGCGGACGGTCGACAGCCACATCAAGGCGCTGCGCCGGAAGATAGGCGCGGAGCGGATACGCACGGTCCACGGCGTCGGCTACGCGCTGGAGGCCCCCGCACCGGCCTCCGACTGGGCCTGAGCGGGCCGGGCGTGGTCCCCCGGCAGTCCCTGTGGGGCCGGTTCTGGGAGAACCTGCGGCCCGTGGACCCCAGGCGGTCGGTCAAGGCCGCGCTGGGCGCGCTGGTGATCGTCACCGTGGCGATCACCACGGCGCTGACCATCGTCGCGCTCTACTCGGCCATCGAGCTGCGGGTGATCGCCCTGCTCGCGGTGATCGCCTCGCTGGTGGTCACCCAGTTCGTGGCGCACGGCCTGGCCGAGCCGCTGGACGAGATGACGGACGCGGCCCGCTCGATGGCCCGCGGCGACTACAGCCGGCGGGTCCGCGTCCAGCGCCGTGACGAGCTGGGCGAGCTGGCCGACGCCTTCAACCTCATGGCCGCCGACCTGGAGGCCGCCGACCGGCACCGCAAGGAGCTGGTGGCCAACGTCTCCCACGAGTTGCGCACCCCCATCGCGGCGCTGCGCGCGGTGCTGGAGAACGTGGTGGACGGGGTCTCCCGGGCCGACCCGGCGACCATGGACACCGCGCTGCGGCAGACCGAGCGGCTGGGCCGCCTCGTCGAGCACCTGCTGGACCTGTCCCGGCTCGACAACGGCGTGGTGCCGCTGCACACCCGGCGCTTCGAGGTGTGGCCGTACCTGTCGGGGGTGCTCAAGGAGGCCAACATGACCAAGGGCGAGGGGCGCTCCCGCACGGACGTCCACCTCCACCTGGACGTCTCCCCGCCGGGCCTGGTCGCGTACGCGGACACCGAGCGGCTGCACCAGGTGGTCGCCAACCTGATCGACAACGCCGTCAAGCACAGCCCGCCCCACGGCCGGGTGACCGTGCGGGCGCGGCCCGGGCGGTCCCCGCTGGCGCTGGAGCTGGAGGTGCTGGACGAGGGGCCGGGCATCCCCGAGGCGGACCGCGAGCGGGTCTTCGAGCGCTTCGGCCGCTCGGCCCCGGCGGAGGGCGGCGACGGCGGCACGGGGCTGGGGCTGGCCATCGCGCGCTGGGCGGTGGATCTGCACGGCGGGCGGATCCGGGTGGCCGAATCCCCGCGCGGCTGCCGGATCCTCGTCACACTTCCCGGCGACACGTCCAAAGCGGAGTTGACGTAGGGTCTGAGGAGTCGGGGTTCGAAGGAGCGAGCCGTCGGGCTCGTTCCACCGCTCCCACCTCGCCTGATTCCGTGGAACCGGGTGTGTTTCCCGTCAAACGAGGCACCGAAACATACCGCTGGATGTGACTTACCTGACGCCGACCCCATGCCGACTGCACCGAACGGCGCGGGGGGCGTAGCCTTTATTTCTGCTGTCCACCAACACAGGTAAGCGGAAGAGGGCGGTTGCCGCCGTGTCGCCACAGGCCCCCAAGACTTCGAGTTCTCCCAACACCGGCCAGGACGGGCAGGGAAAGAGTCCCTCCGCCGGCTTCGGTGCCAACGAGTGGCTCGTCGACGAGATCTACCAGCAGTACCTCCAGGACCCGAACTCGGTAGACCGGGCCTGGTGGGACTTCTTCGCCGACTACAAGCCGGGACAGGCCGCCGGAGGAGCCGCGGCCCCCACAGCCTCGAAGCCGCCGGCCCAGCCGCAGGCCCCTCAGGCTTCCCAGACCTCCCAGGCTCCGGCGCAGACCGCGCCTCCCGCCCGGAAGGCGGCCCCGGCCCCCGCGCCGGCGCCCGAGAAGAAGCCCGCCGAGCCCGCGGCTCCGGCCGCCCCCGCGAAGAGCGAGCCGGCCGGGCGTGCCAAGGCCGCCGGCCGGCCCGCGCAGGCGCCGGAGGCCGGGACCGAGTACGTGCCGCTGCGCGGCCCGGCCGCCGCGGTCGCCCGCAACATGAACGCCTCGCTGGAACTGCCCACCGCCACGTCGGTGCGCGCGGTCCCGGTGAAGCTGCTCATCGACAACCGCATCGTCATCAACAACCACCTCAAGCGCGCCCGCGGCGGCAAGGTGTCCTTCACGCACCTGATCGGCTACGCCATGGTGAAGGCGCTCAAGGCGATGCCGTCGATGAACTACGCGTACGCCGAGAAGGACGGCAAGCCGACCCTCGTCAAGCCGGACCACGTCAACCTCGGTCTGGCCATCGACCTGGTGAAGCCCAACGGCGACCGCCAGCTCGTCGTGGCCGCCATCAAGAAGGCCGAGACGCTCACCTTCTTCGAGTTCTGGCAGGCCTACGAGGACATCGTCCGCCGCGCCCGCGCGGGCAAGCTGACGATGGAGGACTTCAGCGGCGTCACCGCGTCGCTGACCAACCCCGGCGGCATCGGCACCGTCCACTCGGTGCCCCGCCTGATGCCCGGCCAGGGCGTGATCCTGGGCGTGGGCGCGATGGAGTACCCGGCCGAGTTCCAGGGCACCTCGCAGGACACCCTGAACAAGCTGGGCATCTCCAAGGTCATGACGCTGACCAGCACCTACGACCACCGGGTGATCCAGGGCGCCGCCTCCGGCGAGTTCCTGCGGATCATCCACCAGCTGCTGCTCGGCGAGAACGGCTTCTACGACGAGATCTTCGAGGCGCTGCGGATCCCCTACGAGCCGGTCCGCTGGCTCAAGGACATCGACACCAGCCACGACGACGACGTCACCAAGGCCGCCCGCGTCTTCGACCTGATCCACTCCTACCGGGTCCGCGGCCACGTCATGGCCGACACCGACCCGCTGGAGTACAAGCAGCGCAAGCACCCCGACCTCGACATCACCGAGCACGGCCTCACCCTGTGGGACCTGGAGCGGGAGTTCGCGGTCGGCGGCTTCGCCGGCAAGTCGGTGATGAAGCTGCGCGACATCCTGGGCGTGCTCCGCGACTCGTACTGCCGCACCACCGGCATCGAGTACATGCACATCCAGGACCCCAAGCAGCGCAAGTGGATCCAGGACCGCGTCGAGCGCCCGCACTCCTCGCCGGCGCGTGACGAGCAGCTGCGCATCCTGCGCCGTCTGAACGCCGCCGAGGCCTTCGAGGTCTTCCTCCAGACCAAGTACGTCGGCCAGAAGCGGTTCTCCCTGGAGGGCGGCGAGTCCGTCATCCCGCTGCTGGACGCCGTCCTCGACGCCGCCGCCGAGGCGCGGCTGGACGAGGTCGTCATCGGCATGGCCCACCGCGGCCGGCTGAACGTCCTGGCCAACATCGTGGGCAAGTCCTACGCCCAGATCTTCCGCGAGTTCGAGGGCAACCTCGACCCGAAGTCGATGCACGGCTCCGGCGACGTGAAGTACCACCTGGGCGCCGAGGGCACCTTCACCGGCCTGGACGGCGAGAAGATCAAGGTCTCGCTCACCGCCAACCCCTCGCACCTGGAGGCCGTGGACCCGGTGCTGGAGGGCGTGGCCCGGGCCAAGCAGGACATCATCGGCAAGGGCGGCACCGACTTCACCGTCCTCCCGGTCCTGCTGCACGGCGACGCGGCCTTCGCGGGCCAGGGCGTGGTGGCCGAGACGCTGAACATGTCGCAGCTGCGCGGCTACCGCACCGGCGGCACCGTGCACGTGGTCATCAACAACCAGGTGGGCTTCACCGCCCCGCCCGAGTCGGCGCGCTCCTCGATGTACGCCACCGACGTGGCGCGGATGATCGAGGCTCCGATCTTCCACGTCAACGGCGACGACCCGGAGGCCTGCGTCCGCGTGGCGCGGCTCGCCTTCGAGTTCCGCCAGGCGTTCAACAAGGACGTGGTGATCGACCTCATCTGCTACCGCCGCCGCGGGCACAACGAGACGGACAACCCGTCCTTCACCCAGCCGCTGATGTACGACCTGATCGACAAGAAGCGCTCGGTGCGCAAGCTCTACACCGAGTCGCTGATCGGCCGGGGCGACATCACGCTGGAGGAGGCGGAGCAGGCGCTCCAGGACTTCCAGGGCCAGCTGGAGAAGGTCTTCACCGAGGTCCGGGAGGCCACCACCAACCCGGCCCAGGCCGAACCCGAGGCCCCGCAGCCGGAGTTCCCGGTGGCGGTGGAGACGGGCGTCGGCCAGGAGGTCCTCAAGCGGATCGCCGAGTCCCAGGTGAACATCCCCGAGCGGATCACCGTCCACCCCAGGCTGCTGCCGCAGCTCCAGCGCCGTGTGGCGATGGTGGAGGAAGGGAAGATCGACTGGGGCATGGGCGAGACCCTGGCCATCGGCTCGCTGCTGATGGAGGGCGTCCCCGTCCGGCTGGCCGGGCAGGACTCCCGCCGCGGCACCTTCGGCCAGCGCCACGCCGTCCTCATCGACCAGAACACCGGCGAGGACTACACCCCGCTGCTGTACCTCTCGGAGGACCAGGCCCGCTTCAACGTCTACGACTCGCTGCTGAGCGAGTACGCGGCGATGGGCTTCGAGTACGGCTACTCCCTGGCCCGTCCCGAGGCGCTGGTGATGTGGGAGGCGCAGTTCGGCGACTTCGCCAACGGCGCCCAGACGGTGATCGACGAGTTCATCTCGTCGGCCGAGCAGAAGTGGGGCCAGACCTCCGGTGTGACCCTGCTGCTGCCGCACGGCTACGAGGGCCAGGGTCCGGACCACTCCTCGGGCCGGATCGAGCGCTTCCTCCAGCTGTGCGCGCAGAACAGCATGACGGTCGCGATGCCGACCCTGCCGTCGAACTACTTCCACCTGCTGCGCTGGCAGGTCCACAACCCGCACCACAAGCCGCTGATCGTCTTCACCCCGAAGTCGATGCTCCGGCTCAAGGCGGCGACCTCCAGGGCGGAGGAGTTCACCTCGGGCGGCTTCCGTCCGGTCATCGGTGACGACTCGGTCGACCCGGCCCAGGTCACCAAGGTCGTCTTCTGCTCCGGCAAGATCTACTACGACCTCGACGCGGAGCGCCGGAAGCGGGGCGTGACCGACACCGCGATCATCCGGCTGGAGCGGCTCTACCCGCTGCCCGGCAGGGAGATCCAGGAGGAGATGGCGCGCTACGGCAACGCCTCGAAGATCGTCTGGGCCCAGGAGGAGCCGGCGAACCAGGGTGCCTGGCCGTTCATCGCGCTCAACCTGGTGGACCACCTGGACGTGTTCATCGGGGCCGGCAAGGCGCCGAGCGCGTACCGGCTGCGCCGGGTCTCGCGCCCGTCGTCCTCGTCCCCGGCGGTCGGCTCGGCCAAGCGCCACCAGGCCGAGCAGCAGCAGCTCATCAGCGAGGTCTTCGACCTCTGAGGCCTGAGGCGGTCCGACGCGGCGGGGCCCACCGTACGGTGCGTACGGTGGGCCCCGCCGCGCGGGGAGGCCGCCCCGCCGCCCGGCGGGGGCGCCTCCCCGCGCGCATACGCTGACCCGAGCAGAGACACCTGGCGTTTTGGGAGCACCGATGTACTTCACCGACCGCGGCATCGAGGAGCTGGAGCAGCGGCGCGGCGACGAGGAGATCACCTTCGGGTGGCTCTCCGAGCAGCTGCGGACCTTCGTCGACCTCAATCCGGACTTCGAGGTGCCCGTCGAGCGGCTCGCGACCTGGCTGGCGCGGCTGGACGACGAGGACGACTGAGACCGCCCCCGGCCCCGCGTCCGCCCCGTCCCCGGCCCTCCCGCCGGGGACGGGGCGGAACTGCTTCTTGACTTCCCGCAACCGCGATATATCGTCTTGACCGTAGACGCGATATGTCGTTGTACGCCGAGCCAGGGGAGGCCGTCGTGTCAGGCCGGTCCGAGTGGTCCGTGAGCGAGCCGCGCAGGCTCGACTTCGACGAGGCCCTTCACACACTGCGGGTCCGCGTCGTGGGCGGCGCGGTCAACGTCGTCGGCACCGGCGATCCGGCCACCCGGCTGGAGATCGGCGTCCTCGAAGGCCCTCCGCTCACGGTGTCCCTGGAGGACGGCACCCTCACGGTCGCGTACGACGACCTGCCCTGGAAGGGCTTCCTCACCCTCCTCGACCGCAAGGGCCCGCAGCGCCGGGCCGACGTGTCGCTCGCCGTGCCCCCGGGGATCCGGGTCGAGATCAGGGTGGTCGGGGCCGACGCGGTCGTCACCGGCGTCGGGGGCCGCACCGACGTGCGCGGGGTCACCGGCGGCGTCACGCTGGTGGGCCTGACCGGCCCGGTGCGGGCCGAGACGGTCTCCGGCGGCGTCGAGGCGCAGGGCGTGACCGGCGATCTGCGCTTCACCTCCGTCTCCGGCGACCTGACGGTCGTCGACGGCGGCGGCTCGTCGGTGAGGGCCGACTCCGTCAGCGGCGACATGGTGCTGGACCTCGACCCGGTGCGGAAGGACCGGGGCCCCGACGTCCGGCTCACCTCCGTCTCGGGCGAGATCGCCATCCGGCTGCCCCACCCGGCCGACACCGTGGTCGACGCCAACACCGCCGGCGGCGCCGTCTCCTGCGCCTTCGACGACCTCCGGGTCTCCGGGCAGTGGGGGGCCAAGCGGATCACGGGCACCCTCGGAGCGGGCAGCGGGCGGCTGCGGGCCACCACCGTCTCCGGTTCGATCGCCCTGCTGCGCCGCCCTCCGGCGGACGGCGGCGCCCCGGCCACCCCCGACGGCACGGTCCCGGCGGCCGGGCCCTCCCCCTGTAAGGACGTGTGACATGCCCCCCGTCTTCGCCCACGGCCGGCTGCGCCTGTATCTGCTCAAGCTGCTCGACGAGGCGCCGCGCCACGGCTACGAGGTGATCCGGCTGCTGGAGGAACGCTTCCAGGGCCTCTACGCGCCCTCCGCCGGCACGGTCTACCCGCGCCTGGCCAAGCTGGAGGCCGAGGGCCTGGTCAGCCACACCACCGAGGGCGGCCGCAAGGTGTACTCCCTCACCGACGCGGGCCGTTCCGAACTCTCCGACCGCCGACGCGAGTTGACCGAGCTGGAGCGGGAGATCCGGGAATCGCTGGCGGCCCTGGCCGCCGACATCCGCGAGGACGTCAGCGGTGCGGCCGGCGATCTGCGCCGCGAGGTGCGCGAGGAGGCACGGCGCAACCTCAGCGCCGGGGACGAGGAGCCCTTCCCCGGCTGGGAGGGCTGGGAGTCAGCCTGGGAGACGGCTCTCCAGGGGGCTTTCCAGGGCTCCTGGCCGGACAAGGAGTCGCTGCGGACGGCGAAGGAGGAGATGCGCCGGGCCGGGGAGCAGTTGAAGGAGCAGGCCCGCCGTGCCCGTCAGGAGGCGCAGCAGGCGAGGGTCCAGGCGCACAAGGCCCGCCAGGCGCGGGACGCGGCACGGGAGGAGATGGAGCGGATCACCCGTCAGGTCCAGGAGCAGGTGCAGTCGGTGCAGGCCCGTGCCCAACAGGGCGACTGGCAGGGCGCGGTGCGGCTGGGCGTGTCCGAACTGGCCCGGCAGATGGGCAATCTGGGCCGGCTCGCCGGCCACACCGCGACCCGGCCGTCGCACGCCGAGCCCGATCCGGCCGACGCGCCGGTTCCGGAATGGGCCGCGGACTTCGCCCCCTCCGGCGACCCGCGGCGCGATCTGGAGCGGCTGCTGGACCGGTTCCGCGACGACGTGCGGGACGCCGCCCGCGACCACGGGGTCGGGGAGGAGCAGTTGGGCGAGGCACGCCGCCACCTGTCCACGGCGGCGGCTCGCATCGTCGCCCTGCTGCGGCCCCCTCGCCCGGAGTAGCCTCCCGCGGACGGAGTGGCGCTCCGCGGACACACCGCCGTGCGGCGGCCGTGCGTACGGCCGCCGCGCGGCGCTCCCGGCCGGGCCGCCGGGCTCTCAGACCGTCAGGACGACCTTGCCGAACAGGTCGCCCGTCGCCATCTTCTCGAATCCCTCGCGGGCGCGGTCCAGCGGCAGGACGGTGTCGATCACCGGGCGGACGCCCTTGGCCGCGCAGAAGCTCAGCAGCGAGGCCAGTTCCTCCTTGGTCCCCATCGTGGAGCCGACGACCTTCAGCTCCAGGAAGAAGATCCGGTTCAGCTCCGCGGCGGGCGGGTTGGGACCGCTGGTCGCCCCCGAGATCACCAGCGTGCCACCGGGCTTGAGGGACTTCACCGAGTGGGACCAGGTGGCGGCGCCCACCGTCTCGATCACCGCGTCCACCCGGTGCGGCAGCCGGGCCCCGCTCTCGAAGGCGGCCTCGGCGCCCAGTTCCTCGGCGCGCCTGCGCTTGGCCTCGTCACGGCTGGTGGCGAAGACCCGCAGACCCGCCGCGGCGCCCAGCACGATGGCGGCCGTGGCCACGCCGCCGCCCGCGCCCTGGACCAGGACGGAGTCCCCGGGCCGCACCCCGGCGCCTGTGAACAGCATCCGGTAGGCGGTCAGCCACGCCGTCGGCAGGCAGGCCGCCTCCTCGAAGGAGAGCTCCTTGGGCTTGGGCAGGACGTTCCACTGCGGCACCGCGACCCGCTCGGCGAAGGTGCCCTGGTACTTCTCGGTCAGGATCGAGCGCGGCTCGCGCGGTCCGACGCCGTGGCCGGTCTGCCCGATCACCGAGTGGAGGACCACCTCGTTGCCGTCGGCGTCCACCCCGGCCGCGTCACAGCCGAGGATCATCGGCAGCGACTCCTCGCCCAGGCCGACCCCGCGCAGGGACCACAGGTCGTGGTGGTTGAGGGACGCGGCCCTGACGTCGATGGTCGTCCACCCCGGCGGAACGTTCGGCTCCGGACGTTCGCCCAGTTCGAGTCCGTTCAGCGGCTGGTCGCGATCGATGCGCGCGGCATAGGCAGCAAACATGATCAGAACCCTAGGACGCGCGGGGGCGCGGGGGAACCGGGCGCCGGTGTGACGCGCGCCGCGCGGCCCGGGGGGCGGGCCGACGGGCGGGAGACGGGCCGGGAACGCGAGGGGCGGTGCGGCCCCCGTCCGGGTTCCGCACCGCCCCTGCGCCGCCGTCTCGGCCGCCTCTCAGAGGACCTTCGACAGGAACGCCTTCGTCCGCTCGTGCTGCGGGTTGGTCAGCACCTCGCGCGGATGGCCGGACTCGACGACCACGCCGTCGTCCATGAAGACCAGCGAGTCGCCGACCTCCCGGGCGAAGCCCATCTCGTGGGTGACGACGATCATCGTCATGCCGTCCTCGGCCAGATCGCGCATGACGTCCAGCACCTCGCCGACCAGTTCCGGGTCGAGCGCCGAGGTGGGCTCGTCGAAGAGCATCAGCTTGGGCTCCATCGCCAGCGCCCGGGCGATGGCCACCCGCTGCTGCTGGCCGCCGGAGAGCTGGGCGGGGTAGTGGCCGGTCCGCTCGCCGAGGCCGACGCGGTCCAGCAGCTTCAGCGCCCGCTCCCGGGCCACCGCCCTGGTCTCGCCCTTGACCTGGACCGGCGCCTCCATGACGTTCTCCAGCGCCGTCATGTGCGGGAAGAGGTTGAAGCGCTGGAAGACCATGCCGATGTCGCGGCGCTGGGCGGCGACCTCGCGCTCCTTGAGCTCGTAGAGCTTGTCGCCCTTCTGCCGGTAGCCGACGAGGTGGCCGTCGACCCACAGCCGTCCGGCGCTGATCTTCTCCAGGTGGTTGATGCAGCGCAGGAAGGTGGACTTGCCGGAGCCGGACGGGCCGACCAGGCAGAACACCTCGCCCTGGGCCACCTCCAGGTCGATGCCCTTGAGGATGTGGGCGTGGCCGAAGGACTTGTGGACGCCCTCCGCCTTCACCATCGGGACCGCCTGCGTGCTCATATGGTCCTCCCTCCCACCTGGCTCGGCGTGCGGAACGAGCCGAGGCTCGTCTTGACCCGCTGCCACGGGGTGGGCGGCAGGCTGCGGGTCGAGCCGCGCTGGAAATGGCGCTCCAGGTAGTACTGGCCGATGCTGAAGACCGAGGTGAGCAGCAGGTACCAGATGGTCGCCACCAGCAGCAGCTCCATCACCGCGAGGTTGCGCGAGGAGATCTTGGTGGCCGACAGGAGCAGCTCGCCGTACTGGATGGCGTAGGCCAGCGACGAGGTCTTGAGCATGTTGATGAACTCGTTGCCGGTCGGCGGGATGATCACCCGCATGGCCTGCGGCAGCACGATCCGCCGCATGGTGCGGCCGCGGGTCATGCCGAGGGCGTGGGCCGCCTCGGTCTGGCCCTCGTCCACCGACTGGATGCCGGCCCGGCTGATCTCGGCCATGTAGGCGGCCTCGTTCAGCCCGAGTCCCAGCAGCGCGGCGAGGAACGGCGTCATCACGTCGTTCATCTCGTCGCGGTAGAAGCCCAGGTCCAGGATCGGGAAGATCAGCGCCAGGTTGTACCAGAGCAGGAGCTGCACCAGGACGGGCGTGCCGCGGAAGATCCAGATGTAGCCCCAGGCGACGGAGGACATCACCGGGTTCTTCGACAGCCGCATCACCGCGAGGACCGTGCCGAGCACGACGCCCAGGAGCATCGAGAGCACGGTGATCCACAGGGTGTTGAGGGCTCCCACGACGATCGTCTCGTGATCGAAGAAGTCGCCCACGGTGGACCAGCTGATCTGGGCGTTCGCGAACGCCGACACCAGCAGGGCCAGGACGGCCAGCACGATCACGGCGCTGACCCACCGGCCGTAGTGGCGTACCGGGATGGCCTTGACGGCCTCGGGCGGGACCGGCGCGCTCGTGGTCGCCGGGCCCCTCCCGCCCGCCCCGCCGGATTCCTTGGTGACGGAGACCGCGGGGGTCGGCGCCTTGTCTTCAGGGTCGGACACGGATGGTTACCTTTGCTGTGAGTCTGCGGTGGGGCCGTATGGTCCGGTACGGCTCACTTGCCGCCGTTGATGACGGCCTCTTCGACTCCGGCGTCGGTGACGTCCCACTTCTCCAGGACCTTCCGGTACTCGCCGTTGTCGATGATCGCGTCGAGGGCGGCCTTGAGGACGTCGCGCAGCTGGGTGTTCTTCTTGCTCACGGCGATGCCGTAGGGAGCGGCGTCGATCTGGTCGCCGACGACCTCGAAGTCCTTGCCGCCGCCGGAGGTCTTGGCGTTGTACGCGGCGACCGGGTAGTCGTTGATGTCCGCGACCGCGCGCCCCTGCTTCACCTGGAGCAGCGCCTCGGTGTCCTTGTCGAAGGCGAGGATCTTGATCGGCTTGTCGCACTTCTTGCTCTGCGCCTCGGCGAGGTCCTCGTTGGCCGTGCCGCGCTGGAGGGCGACGGTCTCGCCGCAGAGGTCCTCCAGGGACTTGATGCCCTCGGGGTTGCCCTTCTTGACCAGGATCGCGGAGCCGGCCCGGAAGTAGTCGACGAAGTCCGCGCCGCCCTGGGAGTCCTCGCTCGCGCCCTTCTGGCGCTCCTTGGTGTCGGTCATGGCCGACATCACGATGTCGAAGCGGCCGGAGTTCATGCCGAGGATGAGCTGGTCGAAGGTGCCCTGGCTGAACTGGAACTCGACGCCGAGCTGCTTCTCCAGCGCATCGGCCAGGTCGGGGTCGATGCCGGCGACCTCGTCGTTCTCGTCGTAGAACTCGACCGGGGCGTAGGCGATGTCCGAGCCGACCTTGATGACGCCCGCGGACCGGATCTTCTCGGGGAGCTTGTCGAACAGCGGGGCCTCGGAGGTCTTGGCCTTGGTGTCGCCGCCGCCCTCGCCTCCGCCGTCGGTCTGGTCGCCGCACGCCGTCAGCAGCAGGGAGCCCGCGACCGCGAGGGCTCCGGCCGCGGCGAGACGCCGGCGCGCGGACGGACGGGAGGCACCGCCCACCGTGGGCAGGGGGCGGCTGGTGCGTGCGGTCATGGGTGGTCCTCCTGCGGGGTGAGTGGAGTATCCGGTCGGCCGGGCACGTCTCCACGGGGGCGTGGCGCGGCACTCTGCGATGAAGGGAATCTTGCCATCCGGCCGCAAGGGGCCAGGATGGCCGCCAGGTCAAAATCGGATAACGGGATAAGAAGATCGATCATCGAACGACAGTTGCGATCGGCGGTCGGGCGCTCGTCTGAGCGGTGACCCGAACAAGGGAGAGAGCTTCGTCACTCTTCCCTGTGGCGTGCTCCAGCGTTCTTCCAGCCTCTGTGCAGGGGTTTTGCCCATGCTGTCCCTGTTCGCAGTGGTGTCCCGCCGCGTCCATGGAGACGAAAGCGACTCGAACGTCCTGTTGGGCATCCGGTAGAAAGAGCAGTTACACCCCTCACCCGGGGACCAGGGCGCGTGTGCGGCGCGTCCGGCGTCCGTATCCCCCTCGACGGTGGCCCCATCCGCCGGACAGGCCGCGGACGTGGTGCCCGCCCGCTCCTCGACCAGGAAGCGGCCACCCTCGCAGAAGATTTCGACAAAGGGGTTAGAACAGTGGCAGCGGAGATCGTCAATTCCGGGAGCGAGCTGGGTACCGACGTCGACCCGGCCATCGATCCGGCCTTCGCCCTGCACCGCGGCGGCAAGATGGCGGTCCGGGCGACCGTGCCGGTGCGGGACGCGGACGACCTGTCCCTGGCCTACACGCCTGGCGTGGCCAAGGTGTGCAGCGCCATCGCGGAGCAGCCGGAACTGGTCCACGACTACACCTGGAAGTCCCAGGTGGTGGCGGTCGTGACGGACGGCACCGCGGTGCTGGGCCTGGGTGACATCGGCCCGGAGGCCTCCCTCCCTGTGATGGAGGGCAAGGCCATCCTCTTCAAGCAGTTCGGCGGGGTGGACGCGGTCCCGATCGCGCTGGCCTGCACGGACGTGGACGAGATCGTGGAGACGATCGTCCGCATGGCGCCCTCCTTCGGCGGCGTCAACCTGGAGGACATCTCCGCGCCCCGCTGCTTCGAGATCGAGCGCAGGCTCCAGGAGCGCCTGGACATCCCGGTCTTCCACGACGACCAGCACGGCACCGCCGTCGTCACGCTCGCCGCGCTGCGCAACGCCGCCCGGCTGCGCGGCGTCGGGCTCGGCGAGCTGCGCGCCGTCATCTCCGGTGCGGGAGCGGCCGGTGTCGCCATCGCCCGCATCCTGGTCGAGGCCGGGATCGGCGACGTGACCGTCTGCGACCGCAAGGGCATCGTCTCCCCCGACCGCACGGACCTCACCGACGTCAAGCGGGAACTGGCCGGCTTCACCAACAAGGCGGGCCTGGCCGGGTCGCTGGAGACGGCGATGGAGGGCGCCGACGTCTTCATCGGCGTCAGCGGCGGCACGGTCCCCGAGGAGGCCGTCGCGAGGATGGCCGACGACGCGTTCGTCTTCGCCATGGCCAACCCCACGCCGGAGATCCACCCGGACGTGGCCCGCAAGTACGCCTCGGTCGTCGCCACCGGCCGCAGCGACTACCCGAACCAGATCAACAACGTCCTCGCCTTCCCGGGCATCTTCGCGGGCGCGCTCCAGGTGCGGGCCTCGCGGATCACCGAGGGCATGAAGCTGGCCGCGGCCGACGCCCTGGCCTCGGTGGTCGCCGACGAGCTGAGCGCGGAGAGGGTCATCCCCTCGCCGTTCGACGAGCGGGTCGCCCCGGCCGTCACCGCGGCCGTCGCCGCCGCCGCCCGCGCGGAGGGCGTGGCCCGGCGCTGAGCGCCCCGTGGACGGCCGCGGGGGCGGTGCGGACCGGAGGGAGCCCGGTCCCGTACCGCCCCCGCGGCCGTCTGCCGTCCGGGGCCCGGCGCCGTCCGGCGTCACTTCAGGGCGAGCACCATCGCGTCGGCCGGAGACGCCCACACCGTCCGCGCCTCGGCGAAGCCCGCCGCCCGCAGCGCGTCGGCGTGCCAGGCCGCGGACTGCGTCTGCCCGTCGGCGTGGTCCCCCTCGGCCGGGTTGCCGAAGATGCGGAAGCGTTCAGCGGTCGGCCCGGCCAGCACCGGGTCGGCGGCGGCCGTCGCCCACCAGTCCGCCCAGTCCTGGGTGCCCGCCGCCTTCTCCCTCTCGCGCCGCGCCCGGTAGAAGGCGTTCACGGCCTCGTTGACGCGGGGCGTGGTGTCGTCGGGCATGTGGTCGGCGTTGAGGAAGACCCCGCCGTCCCGCACCACGCCGGCGATCTGCCCGTACAGCGTCCGCAGCTCGTCGTCGCGCAGCCAGTGCAGCGCGGTGGCGGTGAGGACGGCGTCGTAGTCGCGGTGCGGCAGGGCGCTCCGCCATCCGGGGTCGCGCAGGTCGGCCCGGACGAACTCCACCCGGGGATCGGCGGCGAAGTAGCCGCGCGCGATGGTCAGCAGGGCCGGGTCCAGGTCGATCCCCGTGCTGGTGGCCTTGGGGAACCGGCGCAGCAGGCGGTCGGAGATGCTGCCCGTGCCGCACGCCAGGTCCAGTACCTTCGGCTCGGGGCCGACCAGGGCCTCGACGGCGTCGAGCATCGCCCTGAACCGCTCCTCGCGGTCGGGCAGGTACCACTCCTGCTGGCGGTCCCAGGTCGACTGCCAGTGCTGCCAGTCCGCACCCGCGGCCGTGTCCTTCTCGGTCATGACAACCCCCTCCACTCGCAGCAAGTAATAGTCTGGAATCAGGTAAGCCCCTTACCGCTTCCCGGTATGACCATAGAATGCATCCGTAAGGACCACAAGTGGAACTGAACTATTACTCGGACTTCGCCGTGCGGCTGGTCAACACCGAGCAGCCCCAGCGCGGCGAGGACGCGCTCACCTCGGTCGAGGCCGTGCGCGAACTCTTCGGCCCCAACCAGTCCGCCGCACGGCGCGCCACCGAGGCCGACGTGACCAGGCTGCGGAACGTGCGGACGCGGCTGCGCGCGGTCTTCACCGCGGCCTCGGAGGGCGACGAGGCGAGGGCCGTGGACCTCCTCAACGCCCTGCTGATGGAGTTCCCCGCCAGCCCCCAGATCTCCGGGCACGACCACCTGGACGACGAGGGACGGCCGCGCTGGCACATGCACCTGGCCGACCACCCGGCCAACGCCACGGCCGGGTACGCCGCCACCGCCTGCATGGGCCTGGCCTTCCACCTCACCGAGCTGGGCGTGGACCGGCTGGGCATCTGCCAGGCCGACCCCTGCCGCAACGCCTACCTGGACACCTCCACCAACCGGTCCCGGCGCTACTGCTCGGACCGCTGCGCGACCCGCGCCAACGTCGCCGCCTACCGAGCCCGCAAACGCCTGGAGAACAGCGGCCGCACCCCCGAGAAGAGCCAGCCCAGCAGCGCGCCGGGCGTCCGCTGAACCTGCCGCAGGGGACGCAGCCGCACCCACGCGCGCGCCACCACGAGGTCGTCGGGCACCACCCCGAACTCGCGGCTGTCGTTGCGCACGGACGGGTTGTCCCCCTGGACCCACCAGCCCCCCGGGCGCCGCTCAACGGCGCGTTTGACGATCAGCAGGTCGTGCTGGAAGGGGTGCCGCACCACCACCACGTGCCCGCGCCGCACCGCACCCCCGTAGCGCACCACCAGCAGGTCGCCGGGGAGCAGCGTCGGCTCCATCGACGGGTTGTAGACCTCGGCCAGCCCGATCCTCAGCAGCCCCCGGTCCTCCTGCTCGTCCACCTGCTCCGGCATCCGCGGCACCTCCGGCCCTCGTCCCTGTGTCAGCGGCCCCTTCCCGCCCTCCCCGCTCCACCGGGACTTTTGTCCTAGGCGGGTGGGGGCACACGCGAAAAGGCGTTCCTCAGGGAGTAATCTCACACGTGAGAAGACGATCACGAGGAAGGACAGCTTTCATGCTCTCCCGCCTGTTCGCCCCGAAGGTCAAGGTCAGCGCCCACTGCGACCTTCCCTGCGGCGTCTACGACCCGGCCCAGGCCCGCGTCGAGGCCGAGTCCGTCAAGGCCATCCAGGAGAAGTACCAGGCCAACGAGGACCCGCACTTCCGGGCCCGCGCCACGTACATCAAGGAGCAGCGGGCCGAGCTCGCCAAGCACCACATCTCCGTGCTGTGGAGCGACTACTTCAAGGCTCCGCACTTCGAGAAGTACCCCCAGCTGCACCAGCTGGTGAACGACGCCCTGAAGGCCGCCTCGGCCGCGAAGGCCTCCACCGACCCGGCGACGGGCCAGAAGCTGCTGGACTACATCGCCGAGATCGACAAGATCTTCTGGGAGACCAAGAAGGCCTGATCCGGAACGGCGTCGCCCTGCGCGCGGCGACGCCCTGACGGTTTCTTCCCCGCACCCGGCCCGCCGGCTCCGCAACGAGTCCCGGCGGGCCGGGTGCGGCCGTTCCCGCCCTCCGCGGGCGTCGCACCGGGCCCGCGTCCGCCTCCGCGGCGGCCGCCCAGTCCGGAAGCGGCTCGCACAGCTTCCGCCAGGTCTGCGGAACCGCGTCCAGGCCCGTCCGGGCGGCGACGACGCCCCCGGTGACGGCGCAGGTGGTGTCCGCGTCGCCCAGCCCCCCACCGTGGTCCACAGCGCCGGGACCAGGTCGTCGAGGTGGTGGGCGGCGCTCCAGAGCGCGAACGGCACCGTGTCCGGGGCGCGGATGCGCGCGCCGTTGCCCAGCAGGTCGGCCGCGCGGTGGGGCGGGGTGTCCCCGGGAAGGCCGGCGGCGGCCAGCAGTCCGTCGTGAACCGGTCCGGCGGGGCGGCCTCGGCCGTCCCGCCGCGGAGGTCGGCGGGGTGTCGCGTCCGTCCGCCGCCCGTCCGTCGTCCTCTCCCCCGTGCCCGGCGGCGGCACGGCCGACGTCCCCGGCGAACCACGCGCCCAGCGGGGCGACGCGCATGGCGGCCCCGTTGCCGGGACTGCCCCGGCCGTCGAAGAGCGACCGGGCACGGGACTCCCGGGAGCCGGGGTCAAAGGCCGGCCGTGGCAGCAGTTCGTGCATGCCGTGCCCGTGTCCGCGGCCCGGATCGGCCTCGTACGCCGCGGCGGACTCGCGGACCGGCGCCTCCTGGCCGACGGCCCCGGAACGCGGCAGTACCCGCGTCACGCACAGTGCCACGGCGGTGTCGTCGGTCCAGCACCAGGGCGCCTCGGCGAGGAGGGTGCGGGCGCGGATCATCGCGACCGCCTGCCCGGGCGGGTGGAAGAACCACCGCTGGCCGAACCCGTCTCCCGGCGCCGGACCGCGCAGGCTGTCCAGCGCGGCGGCGCGCGCACCGTCCCGTTCCCTTCCTCACCGTGCCGCCATGCCGGCCTGCGGGACCATCCGGTGCCGTCCCGCCTGCGCACCCCCGCTCCCCGCCCTCCGTCCCGGCCGGGCCCGGACAGGCCAGCGGCCCGCAGCGATGCGCGTCGCTGCGGGCCGCTGGCCCGACCGTCCGTGCTCAGACCAGCTGGGCGAGCTGAGCACGCCCGAACAGCAGGGCGTACCCCGGCGGGAGCCGGTCGATGATGCGGTCCAGCAGGTCGCCGCCGGCTATCTCGGCGACGACGCTCAGCACCGAGCTGACGTCCCAGCGCGCGGTCGCCGGGGTGGCGCCCTCGATGCGCGCCGCGACGCTGTCGACGAACTGCGCCCCGCTCAGGGGCTTGGTGACCCGGAGCTGGTCGGTCAGCACGCGCATCCCCTCCTCGGGGAGGCGGACGGCCAGCTCCGTGCGCTCCGGTCCGGTGAGGTGGCCCCCCAGGGCCGAGAGCACGATCCGCGAGACGCGTTCGGCCTCCTTGGTCGTCGGGTACTGCCCCCGCTCGCGTACCTTCGCCACGAACTCGCTCCACCGCATGTCCATCTCCCCTTCCGTACTGCTGGTACCGGTGAGGTGGTCGGCACGGGCCGTCGCTCGCTGTGCCGGCGTGCGCAGGGCAGCCGGCGCGGCACTGAGTGCAATGCCCTCCATACACCTGTATAGCTCAGGTCAAGAAAACTTGACAATAGCCGACTCACAGCAGCACAGCCACCTCGTGTCAGCCCTGATCACGGGGGGCGCGGCAACGGGCTTCCACGGATCGGGGCGTACACCCATGTGCCCCGGAAAAACGCTTTCACACAGAAGGACTTCAAGAGTTCGCAGTGGCGCACGAGCCACTTGCGCTCCCTCCGCCACCACCGGCCACAACCTCCCGTGACGCGGGGATTCCCGGCTCCTTCCGCCCGGCGCGGGGTCTTCGCGGCCGGAACGGCACCCGCTCCGGCCCCACCGGGGCGCGCGGCGGCCCCTCCTCCCCCGCGGCTCCGGACGGGACCGCGGTGACACGGAGTGCCGCCCCGGCGTGACAATGGCACGATGAGCAGCGCGACCTCCGGCCGGTCCCCCGGCACACCGCCGCCGCCCGACCCCGGGGCGGCCCTGGACGCCCTCGCCCCGCGGCTGCCCTCCCCGCTGACGGAGGTGGCCGACGAGCGTTTCACCCGCCGCGGCGTCCGCCTCCTGCTCAAACGCGACGACCTGATACACCCCGACCTCGTCGGCAACAAGTGGCGCAAACTCGTCCCCACCCTGCGCACCGCCCTGCGGGACGGCCGGCGCACCCTGCTGACCTTCGGCGGCGCCTACTCCAACCACCTGCGGGCCACCGCCGCCGCCGGACGCCTGCTGGGCCTGTCCACGATCGGTGTGGTGCGGGGCGAGGAACTGGCCGGACGGCCGCTCAACGAATCCCTCGCCCGCTGCGCCGCCGACGGCATGCGGCTGCACTTCGTGACGCGGGCCGAGTACCGCCGCAGGAACGACCCGGAGTGGACCGACCGCCTGCGGGACCTCTTCGGTCCGTTCCTCCTGATACCGGAGGGCGGCAGCAACGCGGCGGCCGTGCGGGGCGCCGCCGGGCTGGGCCGGGAACTGCGCGGCGCCGCCGACGTGGTGGCCGTCGCGTGCGGCACGGGCGGCACCCTCGCCGGGCTCGCCGCCGGGCTGGCGGACGGGCAGCGGGCCGTCGGCTTCGCCGTCCTCCGGGGCGGTTTCCTCCCCGGCGAGGTGGAGCGGCTCCAGCGCGCCGCCTTCGGCGGACTCCGCGGCTCCTGGACGGTGGAGGACCGCTTCCACTGCGGCGGTTTCGCCCGCACCACGCCCGGACTGGAGTCCTTCGCCCGGGACTTCGCGGACCGGCACGGCCTGCCGGACCTGGACCGCGTCTACGTCGCCAAGACGCTGTACGGACTGACCGTCCTGGCCGGGGAGGGCGCCTTCCCCCCGGGGACGTCGGTGGCCGCCGTGGTGACCGGTTAGCCTTCCGGCGTGATACGAACAGCCACTCCCGCGGACGTTCCCGTGATCCACTCCATGATCCGCGAACTGGCGGAGTACGAACGCGCGCTGGAGCAGGCCAGGGCCACCGAGGAGCAGTTGCGCGACGCCCTCTTCCGCGCGAACCCCGCCGTCTTCGCGCTGGTGGCCGAGGACGACGACAGCGGCGAACCGGTCGGGTTCGCCCTGTGGTTCCTCAACTTCTCCACCTGGACCGGCACCCACGGCGTGTACCTGGAGGACCTGTACGTCCGTCCCCACGCGCGCGGGGCGGGCCACGGCAGGGCCCTGCTGGCCGAACTCGCCCGCATCTGCGTCGAGCGGGGTTACGAACGGTTCCAGTGGTGGGTACTGAACTGGAACGAGCCGTCCATCGGCTTCTACAGGTCGCTCGGCGCCGAGCCGATGGACGAGTGGACGGTCTTCCGGCTCTCCGGCGAACCGCTGCGGTCCCTCGCCGCCGGCGCCGGGACACCGGGCGGCACCGGAACGACCGCGGCGCCGGGAACATCCGGGGACCGCGGAGCGCTGTGAACTCGGCGCGGCCGGAACGGATTGGGCACCACAGACCCCTAGCCACGCACAGTGGTCATGTGTTTACTATGGGTTACGTTCGCAGGAAAGGTGCCGTCCCGGACCGGGCGACATCACGCCTCCGATCGCGGTAGCGTCGCAGGCGAACGATCTGCCGCGCCGGTCCGTTCCTCCTCCGACACGGGGACGCCGGACCGGCGTTCGCAGCCATCAGCTCGTGCCACCTTGGAGGTGAGGGTGTCCCAGATCGCAGGCGAGCCCGGGACGCAGGACTTCGTCGAGGTCCGGCTGCCCGCAGAGGGCGCCTACCTGTCGGTGCTGCGTACCGCCACCGCCGGTCTCGCGGCCCGTTTGGACTTCACCCTCGACGAGATCGAGGATCTGCGCATCGCCGTCGACGAGGCGTGCGCCATCCTGCTCCAGCAAGCCGTTCCCGGCAGCGTGTTGAGCTGCGTCTTCAAGCTCGTCGGGGACTCTCTGTGGGTGACCGTCTCGGCGCCCACCACCGACGGCCGCGCGCCCGAGCGCGACACCTTCGCCTGGACGGTGCTCTCCGCCCTGGCGGGCGAGGTCGATTCGAGCGTGGCCGAGGATCGCACGGTCAGCATCAGCCTGCACAAGAAGCGCGGCGCCGGCCCAGGGGCGTCGTGACCGACACACAGGGGCCGGTACGGGACAAGGGGGTCGGTGTGAACGACCTGGAGCGTGAAACGCGGACGGGCCGCCACGAGAAGGCGGCCGGTCCGGTCATTCCCGAGCAGCACGCCCGGCCTCATCCGGCCGACTCCCATCGGCGGGCGGAACGGGCGGGTGCCATGGCAGACCAGGAGAACGGCAGGCGCGCGGACGGTGCGGACGGGCACCGCCGCCCCGGCCCGCAGGACCGGGGCGGCGCACGGGAGCTCTTCGTCAGACTGCGCGGTCTCCCGGACGGCTCCCCGGAGCGGGCCGAACTCCGCGACGCCCTGGTACGGATGCACCTGCCCCTGGTCGAGCACCTGGCGCGGCGCTTCCGCAACCGGGGCGAGCCGCTGGACGACCTGACGCAGGTCGCCACGATCGGCCTGATCAAGTCGGTGGACCGCTTCGACCCGGAGCGCGGGGTGGAGTTCTCCACGTACGCCACCCCGACGGTCGTCGGCGAGATCAAACGGCACTTCCGCGACAAGGGCTGGGCGGTGCGGGTGCCGCGTCGGCTCCAGGAACTGCGGCTGTCCCTGACGACGGCGACGGCGGAGCTGTCCCAGCGGTACGGGCGCGCCCCGACCGTCCACGAACTGGCCGAGCGGCTGTCGATCTCCGAGGAGGAGGTCCTGGAGGGCCTGGAGTCGGCGAACGCCTACAGCACGCTCTCCCTCGACGTCCCGGACACCGACGACGAGTCCCCGGCGGTCGCGGACACCCTCGGCGCGGAGGACGACGCGCTGGAGGGCGTGGAGTACCGCGAGTCCCTCAAGCCTCTGCTGGAGGAGCTGCCGCCGCGCGAGAAGAAGATCCTGCTGCTGCGCTTCTTCGGCAACATGACCCAGTCCCAGATCGCCCAGGAGGTCGGCATCTCGCAGATGCACGTCTCTCGGCTGCTGGCGCGCACCCTCGCGCAGTTGCGCGACCGGCTGCTGGTCGAGGAGTGACCGGCAGCGGTACGGCGGTCAGACGTCCCGGGGCTCGCTCGGGCCGATGCCCAGGGCCCGGGTGGCGGTCGGGCTGAGCACGCACACCAGCACGGCCAGCGCGGTGAGTGCGATGGCCGCCCCGCCCGCAAGCCACACACCGCCGTTCTGCGCCATCTGCCAGCCCGCCGGGACGGCCATGAGCTGCACGATCATGGCCGGCCCCCGGCTCCACCGGCGCAGCAGCCACAGCCCCCGCGCGGCGGCCAGCGGCAGGACGGACAGCGCCAGCACGGTCGCGGCCCCGGTGAGGGCCTGGACGGTGTCGTCGGCGTGGCGTCCGGTCAGGAGCATGACCAGCATGGCGATCCCCAGGCCCGCCACCACCAAGCCCTGCGCCGCCACCAGCGCGGCCGCGGCGGTGAGCCGCGCCGGCCGGGTGGCTGCGGAGGTGCGGGGGGTCTCGGCGGAGGATGCGTCCGTGCTCACCCCGCCAGGGTAACGGGGGCCTCCCGGCAGGGCGGCCGCCGCCCACCCCGGGGTGGGATCGCCCCGGAGGCGGCTGGGTACCCTGCACTCCATGCGCGCACTCCTCGTGGTCAACCCGGCAGCCACCACCACCAGTGCGCGGACCCGCGACGTGCTCATCCACGCCCTGGCCAACGACCTCGAACTGGAGGTCGCCACCACCGCGTACCGGGGCCACGCGCGCGACCTCGGCCGGCAGGCGGTCCAGCGCGGGGAGATCGAGCTGGTCATCGTCCTCGGCGGGGACGGCACGGTGAACGAGGTCGTCAACGGGCTGCTGCACCGGGGCCCCGATCCCGACGTCCTCCCCCGTCTCGCGGTCGTGCCCGGCGGTTCGACCAACGTCTTCGCCCGCGCGCTCGGCCTCCCCAACGACGCGGTGGAGGCCACGGGGGCCCTGCTGGACGCGCTGCACTCGGGCAGCGAGCGCACGGTGGGTCTGGGCCTGGCGGCCGGCACGCCGGGGACTGAGGACGCCGAGGTGCCCGCCCGCTGGTTCACCTTCTGCGCGGGGCTCGGCTTCGACGCCGGTGTGGTGGGCCGGGTCGAGCAGAAGCGGGAGCTCGGCAGGCGCTCCACCCACGCCCTCTACCTGCGCCAGGTGGTACGGCAGTTCCTGGGGGACGCCCGCCGCCGGGAGGGGACGATCACGCTCCGGCGGCCGGGCGAGGAGCCCGTCCGCGGTCTGGCCCTGTCGATAGTCTGCAACACCGCGCCCTGGACCTATCTGGGCAACCGCCCGGTGTACGCGGCTCCCCGGGCCTCCTTCGACACCGCCCTCGACGTGCTCGGCCTCACCCGGCTCACCCCGTCCGCGGTGACCCGCTACGGGACCCAGCTGCTGACGTCCTCGCCCGAGCGCGGCCCGCACGGCAGGCACGTGGTCTCCCTCCACGACCTCACCGACTTCACCTTGCATTCGCAGGTTCCACTGCCGTTTCAGCTGGACGGTGACCACCTGGGACTGCGTACGAGCGTGACGTTCACAGGCGTACGCCGCGCACTGCGTGTGATTGCGTAAGCGGATGCGGCAAAAGTCCTTTCAGTCGAACGTTTAGGCCAGGATCCACCCTCTGGAAGTACGGCTGTGACCTAGTCGACACCAAGGAATCAAAAAAAACTTCCCGGAGGGGGTTGTATCCGCAGCCGAGGTTTGCGAGGCTCTTCATGGCGATCGGGACGGTCGACGCCGACCCCCTTGAGAGCCTCGAATCCCCCTCCTCATCCTCAGGGACACACCCAGGAAAACTGGGCGATGCCCCTTCCCTTGCGGAGGGATTCGTGAAAGCGTTCACATTCACAAGCAATTATCGCAACGCGTAGGAGATGGAGCAGCCATGGACTGGCGTCACAACGCCGTTTGCCGCGAGGAAGACCCCGAGCTCTTCTTCCCGATCGGCAACACCGGTCCCGCGCTGCTGCAGATCGAGGAAGCCAAGGCCGTCTGCCGCCGCTGCCCCGTGATGGAGCAGTGCCTGCAGTGGGCGCTGGAGACCGGCCAGGACTCCGGCGTCTGGGGTGGCCTCAGTGAGGACGAGCGCCGCGCCATGAAGCGCCGCGCCGCCCGCAACCGGGCGCGCAAGGCCACTGCCTGACGCCCACCCCGCCACCGCTGCCCCGAACCGCAGCGCGCAGTGCCCGCAGTGCGCACCGCAACGACGACGTCGAACCCCGGACCGTACGGCCCCGCCACGGTCCGGGGTTCGGTGCTGTGCGGGGCCTGTTCGGCCCCCGGGCAGCGGGCCGGCGGGGGCACGTCCGCCCGGGCCCCGGCAGGCCCTAACGCCTGTCCTGCTCCACGGGGATGTCCAGGACCACCCGGGTACCGCCTCCGGGCGCCGGCACCATGTCGAAGGTGCCGCCCAACTCCCCCTCCACCAGCGTCCGTACGATCTGGAGCCCCAGGTTCCCCGCCGTGCGGGCGTCGAAGTCGTCCGGCAGACCGCGCCCGTTGTCCTGCACGGTGACCAGCAACCGCCCTTCTCCGCGGGGCGCTCCCGCGCTCCGGACCGCGGCGACCTCGACCAGGCCCTTCTCGCCCGGCCTGAATCCGTGCTCCAGGGCGTTCTGCAGCACCTCGGTGAGCACCATGGACAGCGGGGTGGCCACCTCCGCGGCCAGTACGCCGAAGCGGCCCGTACGGCGCCCGGTGACCAGCCCGGGGGAGATCTCGGCGACCATCGCCAGCACCCGGTCGGCGATCTCGTCGAACTCCACGCGCTCGTCCAGGGTCTGCGAGAGCGTCTCGTGGACGATGGCGATCGAGCCCACCCTGCGGACGGCCTCCTCCAGCGCCTCCCGCGCGGTGCCGCCGCTGTCCGCGCCGATGCGCCGGGCCTGGAGCCGCAACAGGGCCGCGACGGTCTGGAGATTGTTCTTCACCCGGTGGTGGATCTCCCGGATGGTGGCATCCTTGGTGATCAACTCCCTCTCCCGCCGGCGGAGTTCGGTGACGTCGCGCAGCAGGATGAGCGAACCGATCCGGACGCCCTTCGGTTTGAGCGGAATGGCCCTCAACTGCACCACGCAGCCGTTGCCCTCGATCTCGGTCTCGCGCGGCGCCCAGCCGCTGGCGAGCTTGACCAGGGACTCGTCCGTCGGGCCTCGGGAGGGCGCCAGTTCGTCGGTGGTCTGGCCCAGGTGCAGTCCGACCAGGTCGGCGGCCAGGCCGAGCCGGTGGTAGGCGGAGAGCGCGTTGGGGCTGGCGTACTGGACGACCCCCTCGGCGTCGAGGCGGATCAGTCCGTCGCCGACCCGCGGGGAGGCGTCCATGTCGACCTGCTGGTCGGGGAAGGGAAACGATCCCGCGGCGATCATCTGCGCGAGGTCGGACGCACTCTGCAGATAGGTCAGCTCCAGGCGGCTGGGCGTCCGCACCGTCAGCAGGTTCGTGTTGCGGGCGATGACCCCGAGGACACGTCCCTCGCGGCGCACGGGGATGGACTCGACCCGCACCGGCACCTCCTCGCGCCACTCCGGGTCGCCCTCACGCACGATCCGGCCCTCGTCCAGGGCGATGTCCAGCAGCGGGCGGCGTCCGCGCGGCACGAAGTGGCCGACCATGTCGTCCTGGTAGGAGGTGGGGCCGGTGTTGGGGCGCATCTGCGCCACGGAGACGTAGCGCGTCCCGTCCCTGGTGGGAACCCACAGCACCAGGTCGGCGAAGGAGAGGTCGGACAGCAGCTGCCACTCGGAGACCAGCAGGTGCAGCCATTCCAGGTCGGAGTCGCCGAGGGCGGTGTGCTGGCGTACGAGGTCGTTCATGGAGGGCACGGTGCGAGCCTAACCGCAACCGGTCGTGTCGCACGTCTGTCCATACGCGCCCGTGTGCGCAAGAATTGACGGCAGCCGTTCCGAACGACCGGTGTTGTGTTCAAGGCATGGACACGGGCTGCCGGTCCGGTCCAGAATGGCCGCCGACTTCCGCCCTCCCCGCACAGGAGGGTGGAGCGAGACCGGGCGCTCTCTGCCCTGACTGCGCCGGGTCTCCGATCGCTCCGGGCTGCGGTGCCGGACGGGTTGAGGGTCCCGTCCCGGCGCCGCGGCCCGCGGGTGTTCTCAGGGGGTGCCTCCAGGCCCCTCCGGCCAGGCCCGCATCGCCGTGGCGGCCACCGCCTCCAGTTCCTCGCGGCCGGCGCCGTCCCGTGCCTGCTGCGACATGCCCTGCATCACGGAGGTCGCGAACCGGGCGAGGGCGAGGGCGTCGGTGTCCTCCGGCAGTTCCCCGGCGGCGACGCCCGTCCGTATGCGGGAGGCGAACGCACGGACGTTCTCCTCGCGCATCGCCCGCAGCGCCCCGGCCACCTCCGCGGAGGCGGGTGCGGCGTTGACCGCGGCGTTGATCACCAGGCAGCCGGGCGGGCGGCCCGGTTCGGTGTACTCCACCGCCGCCTCGCGCAGAACGCGCCCGACGGCGTCCCGGGCCGTGGGCTCCTCGGTCAGCGCGCGCCCGATGAAGCCGCCGTACCGGCGGACGTAGACCTCCACGACCTCCTCGAACAGCGTCCTCTTGTCGCCGAAGGCGGCGTACAGGCTGGGCGCGGCTATGCCCATGGCCCGGGTGAGGTCGGCGATCGAAGTCGTCTCGTAGCCGTGCTCCCAGAAAGCGCGCAGCGCCTTCTCCAGAGCCGTGTCGCGGTCGAAGGAGCGGGGTCGTCCCCGCTGTCCGGTCGTCATGCCACCGATTCTATAGCGAGCACTCAAAAAATCGTGCTACGGTTTTTCTGTACCGAGCGCTAAAGAATGAAAGGGGACCACTGTGTCCGTACTCGAGCAGCGTGCGAGGACCGCTGAAGGGGCCCGGCTCGCGGGCAGGACGGCCCTGGTCACCGGCGGCAGCAGGGGCATCGGGCGGGCCGTGGCCGAGCGGCTGGGCAGGGACGGCGCCCGGGTCGGGGTGCACTACGGCCACGACGAGGCGGCGGCGAAGGAGACGGTGGCCGCCGTCGAGGCCGCCGGCGGTTCGGCCTTCGCGATCCGGGCGGAGCTGGGGGTGCCGGGTGACGCGGAGTCCCTGTGGGAGGCATTCGACCGGGAGGCCGACGGGCTGGACATCCTGGTCAACAACGCCGGGATCACCGGTCGGCGCGCCCCCCTGTCCGGGATCGCACCGGAGGACTTCGACCGGGTCTTCGCCGTCAACGCCAGGGCGCCGTTCTTCATCACCCGTCTCGCCCTGGAACGGCTGCGCGACGGCGGGAGGATCGTCAACGTCTCCACGAACCTGACCCGCGGCAACACCGTGCCGGAGCTGATCTCCTACGCGATGACCAAGGGCGCCCTCGACGCTTTCACCCTGACCCTCGCGAAGGAACTGGGGCCTCGGGGCATCACGGTCAACGCCGTGGCTCCGGGTGCGGTGGACACCGACATGAACGCGGACTGGCTGCGCGGGAACGAGGAGGCACGGCGGCGGACCGCCGCGCAGAGCGCCCTGGGACGGGTCGGCGAGCCGCGGGACGTGGCCGACGTGGTGGCCTTCCTCGCCTCCGACGACAGCCGCTGGGTGACGGGCCACTGGCTGGACACGACGGGTGGCGCGCTGCTGTAGCCCACGGCGCGCGCGGGCTCCGCGCCGGGCGGACGCGGTACGGGGGCCGCGTGGGTTCAGCGGGTCTCGGTGACCTTCGCCAGGGCGCGGGGGGCGTCCGGATCCTGGCCCCGGGCGAGGGTCACCTCATGGGCCAGCATCTGCAGCGGGAGGATCTCCAGAACGGGCTGGAGTTCCTCGGCCACCCCCTCCGTCGGCAGGACGAAGCCCGCGGAGGCGTCGGCCACCTGCTGTTCGGGGCCGATGACGACGAGGTCGGCGCCTCGGTCCTTCAGCCGGTCGAGGACGGGCTGAAGCGCCCTGCCCCCCTTGCCGTCGGTGACGATGGCGATCACCGGTGAGACGTTGTCGACCATCGCCAGCGGACCGTGCAGCAGGTCGGCACCGGAGTAGGACAGCGCCGGGATGTAACTGGTCTCCATCAGCTTCAGCGCGGCCTCCTTGGCCGTCGGATAGCCGTAGCCGCGGGAGGTGATCACCATGCGCTCGGCGAAGCGGTAGCGTGCCGCGAGCCGCCTCACCTCGTCCTGGCGCGCCAGGACCGACTCGGCCAGATCGGGCAGCGCCTTGGCCGCGGCGGTGCCGTCGCCGCCGCGGAGCCCCTCGACCAGGAGGTACAGCGACAGCAGCTCGGCCGTGTAGGTCTTGGTCGCCGGGAGGGCCCTCTCGGGGCCGGCCAGGATGTCGATGTGGAACTCGCAGGCCTCGGCCAGCGGCGAGCCCGGGTTGTTGGTCACCGCCAGGGTGACGGCACCGGCCTCGCGTGCGGCCCGGGTGGAGGCCACCAGGTCCGGGGAGCCGCCGGACTGGCTGACGGCGACGACCAGGCAGTCGGTGAGGTCCTGGCGGGCTCCGTAGGCGGTGGTGGTGGACATGGAGGTCAGGCCGCAGGGCCTGCCCAGCAGGATCTCCAGCAGGTACTTCGCGTAGAGAGCCGCGTTGTCGGACGTGCCGCGGGCGGTCAGCAGGACGAAGCGGGGGCGGCGGGCCGCGATGCGCTCGGCGACCTCGCGGATCCTCGGCGCGCCCTCGCCGAGGATCCGCCGCAGCACGGCGGGCTGCTCGGCCATCTCACCGGCCATGATCCGGCCCGGCCGCTCGCCGCGGGGTGCGGTGGTGGCGGACATGCTGGTGCCTCCCGTCGTCCGTGGTGTGTACGGTCCACGGAGGTTCAGTCCCCGGTCCCCCGGCCGGCGATGACCTCCGCGGCGGCCCGTCCGCAGACGCGGGCGGCGCCGTGGGTCGCGATGTGGAGGGCTCCGGACGGCGGCGCCTGGGGCAGGCCCATCTCGACCACGACCGTGTCCGGCCGGGCTGTGAGCAGGGCGTCCAGGGCTTCCGCCATCCAGGGGTGCCGGTGGACGTCGCGTACCACGGCCACGATCCTACGGTTCGCCGCCTCGCCGAGCATCCGCTCGACCAGCGCGGCCGCACCCGCCTCCTCGGCCTGCTCGCGGTTCCAGGAGCCGGTCACGGTGCCGGGACGGAGGTCCGCCAGTTCGGCGGCGACTCCCCAGGGGGTCTCGTCGCCGACGGCGATGTTGGCGACGGGGGTGAAGGCGGCGACGTACGGTGGCCCGTCCGGAGGCGTGTAGTCCTCCGCGCCGGTGATCCTCAGGGCGCGGCGGGCGGCGGCCAGCCCGATCCCCGGGTCGGGCGGGACGGTCTCCGCTCCGCGGCCGGAGGCCTCGGCGGCCCAGTGGGCGAGCGCGCGGACCCGGTCCGCGGCGTCGGCGAGCCGCTCCTCGGGCAGCTCCCCGTCCCGCACGGCCCTCACCAGTGCGTCGCGCAGGCGCAGCACGGTGTCCTCGTCGGCCAGTCCTCCGCCGACGCAGATGGCGTCGGCACCCGCGGCGACGGCCAGCACGCTGCCGCGCTCGATCCCGTAGGCCGCCGCGACGGCCCGCATCTCCATCCCGTCGGTGACGATCAGCCCCTGGAAACCCAGCCCTCCCTCGCCCTCGGGCGCACGCAGCAGACCGTTCAGGACGGCCGGGCTGAGCGTGCCCGGGAGTGCCGGGTCGAGGGCGGGCAGCAGGATGTGGGCGCTCATCACGCACTTGCTGCCCGCGGCGATCGCCGCCCGGAACGGGACGAGTTCGCGCTCGGTGAGCGTGGCCAGGTCGGCGTCGATACGGGGAAGGGCGTGGTGGGAGTCGACCGCCGTGTCGCCGTGCCCGGGGAAGTGCTTGGCGCAGGCGGCGACTCCGGCGGACTGCAGCCCCTCGACCCATGCGGCGGTGTGCCGGGCCACCAGGTCCGGCGTGTCGCCGAAGGAGCGGACGCCGATGACCGGGTTGTCGGGGTTGGAGTTGACGTCGGCCGAGGGTGCCCAGTCCATGGTGACACCGCACTCGGCCAGCCTGCGCCCCAGCTCGCGGGCGACGGCGCGGGTCAGGTCCGTGTCGTCGACCGCGCCGAGGGCGAGGTTGCCGGGGAAGGACGATCCTGTGCGGGCCTCCAGGCGGGTGACGTCTCCGCCTTCCTCGTCGACGGCCACCAGCACCTCGGGCCGGACCCGGCGCAGCCGGGCGGTGAGCTCGGCCAGTTGCGCGGGGGAAGCGATGTTGCGGCCGAACAGTCCCACGGAGACGAGTCCCTCGTCGAGCCGGCGCAGCAGCCAGTCGGGCGCCTCGGTGCCGGTGAAGCCCGGCTGCAGGACGGCGAGGGCGTCGCGGGCCAGTGTGCCGGCGGCGTCGGCGGAACCGGTGCGAGTCGTCATGGTCGGTGCGTCATCCCTTCACCGCGCCGGAGGTCAGACCGCCGACGGCACGTCGTTGGAGCACGAGGAACAGGAGCAGCACGGGGACGGCGAACAGGGACGAGGCGGCCATGGTGGCGCCCCAGTCGTTGCCGAAGGCGGACTGGAACTGGGTCAGCCACAGGGGAAGGGTGTACGCCTCGGACTCCTTGTTGAGCACCAGCACCATGGCGAACTCGTTCCAGGCGGTGATGAATCCGAAGAGGGAGGTGGACATCAGCCCGGGGGCGAGCAGCGGGAAGACGACCCGGAAGAAACTCTGGGCGCGGTTGCAGCCGTCGATCATCGCGGCCTCCTCCAGCTCCCGGGGGACCGCGGCGATGAATCCCCGCAGCGTCCAGATGGTGAAGGGGAGGACCATCACGAAGTAGATCAGCGTCAGGAAGCCGATGCTGTTGAGCATCCGGGTGTCCCGGGCGATCAGGTACATCACGATGACCATGACCTCCCAGGGGGCGAGCTGCGCCATCATCACCCCGAGCACCAGGCCCTTGCGGCCCCTGAACCTCATCCGCACGATCGCGAAGCCGGCCGCGAGCGCGACGAGCAGGGCGAGCAGTACGGCGCCGAAGGCGACGGTGAGGCTGTTGCGGACGTACGTCCAGAACATGTCCACGCCGGTGGCGGTGCCGTAGTGCTCGAAGGTGGGCGTGAACAGGAAGGTGGGCGTCTTGGTGAGGATCTCGGACGCCGGTTTGAAGGACGTCGAGAGCATCCAGTAGACGGGGAAGACGAAGAAGGCCGCCAGTACCAGCGCCACGGCGTTCAGCGAACCGCCGCGCAGGCTCTTCCTCCACCTGGCGCGCCTGGCCGCCCCGCCGGCCGGAGGCCGCTGCCGGAGGTCCGCCGGGGACGCGCCCGCCGGGCCGGCCGGAATGGTGTTGCTCACTGCTCCTCCTCCTGCTTGAGGATCAGGCGGAAGTAGAAGGACATGGCGACCAGCAGGATCAGGATGGTCAGCACCGAGGCGGCCGCGGCGAGGCCGAAGTTCATCTGGGCCATGCCCTCGATGTAGGCGAAGACCGGGAGGGTCTCGGAGCCCCGGTCGGGTCCGCCGTTGTTGAGGGCGACGATCTGGGCGAACGCCTTGAACACCCAGATGATCTCCAGGAAGGTGGTGATCAGGAAGAAGGGTCTGAGCATGGGGAAGACCACCGAGCGGAAGATCCTCCAGTTGGAGGCGCCGTCCACCCGGGCGGCCTCGTACAGCTCGCCGCTGATGGTGGTCAGTCCCGCGTACAGGTTGAGGGCGACGAACGGCACCGACGCCCAGACGATCATCAGGGTGACGATGGACAGGGTCGAGAACCCGGTGTCGAACCAGCTGTGGTGCTCCTGGTCGGAGAGGCCGAGGGCGCGCATCGCCCAGTTCACGACGCCGAACTGGGTGTCGAACAGCCAGCGGAAGACGGTGGCGGACGCGACGACCGGCATGGCCCAGGCCATGACCAGGGCCAGCGAGAGCACGAGCCGCATCCTCTTGCCGAGGGCGTTGAGCAGCAGTCCGACCAGGGTGCCGAGTCCCATGATCAGCACCACGTTGACCACCGTGAAGACGAAGGTCCGGACGACGACCGTCCAGAAGGCCTCGTCCTCCAGCAGCTCCGCGTAGTTGTCGAGGCCCGTCCACACGGTGGCCCGGGAGATCATCTCGATGCGGCCGAGCTGCTGGAAGGAGAGCACGAGATTGCGGATCAGCGGGTAGCCCAGGAGCACCAGCAGGGAGAGCGCCGCCGGGGCGGTCAGCGCGTACGGCAGCCACCCCGACGAGCGCGGCCGCCCACCGCGCTCCCCCTGCCCGGTGGTCTTCGGCTCCGGGGCACCGGGCGGCAGGACGCCGTCGGCTCCCCCTGTGTCCCGGGCGGCGTCCCCCGGCAGCTCTCCGGCTGCGGGCGCCGCTTCCCTGGCGTGCACGGTCATGTCTGCTTCCTCGCGGTCACGGGCGTGCGGCCCCACCGGATCGACTTCTGTCCCAGGAGCGGGGGCGGCCGCCGGCCGGGCCGTGCGGCGCCCCCGGGCGGCGTCAGCTCTTGTTGATCCGCTCGCCGATCACCTTGTCGGCCTCCGCGCCGGCCTTGGCCGGGTCGGCTCCCCCGAGCACCTTGGTCATGTACTCCTTGACCGGGTTGGGCTCGGTCTCGACGTTGGCCCAGCCGGGGTCGACGGGGGTGATCCGGCCGACTCCGGACGCCTTGACCATGGCCTCGGCGAAGGAACCGGGTTCAGGCCGCACCTGCGCGTCCTCGGTGTTGGGCAGCAGACCGCCCGCGGTGACCTCGGCGTACTTCTTCATCCACTTCTCGGAGGTCGCCTTCTTCAGCCACTCCTGGGCGAGTTCCTTGTCCGGGGAGCGCTCGGCGACGGCGAGGTTCGAGCCGCCGAAGAAGACGCTGCCCGGCTTGTCGGAGGTCTTCCCGGGGATCGGGAAGTAGCCGAAGTCCGCCTTGCCGCCCGCCTTCTCAATGGCCTCGACCGCACCGGCCGCCTCCCAGCCCAGGCCGATCCAGGAGGCGATGCCGCCCTTGGGCACCACGTCGGTGGACTGCTGCGGTGTCGCCTCGTCCGTGTCCTTGGGCGCCTCGGAGAAGGACTGGAGCTTCTTGTAGAAGGAGATCGCCCTCCCGGCCTCCGGGGTGGCGAGGGCGCCCTTCCACCGGTCGCCCTCCTCGACCGCGAAGTCGCCGCCCTCGTCCCACAGGAATCCCGCGAAGACGTACCAGCTCTGGCCGGGGAGGTAGATCGGCTGGACGTCCTTGTCGGACTTCCGGATCTTCTCCAGGCCCTCGATCCACTCGTCCCGGTCGGACGGGGGCTCGACGCCGGCCTTCTCATAGATCTTCTTGTCGTAGACCACCACGCGGTTGGCGGCGTACCAGGGGGCGGCGTAGAGCTTCCCGTCGAGTTCGGCGGACGGGAGCATGCCCTTGTTCCAGCTGTCGTAGTTGAGCTCGTCCTTGATGCCGGTCAGGTCGGCGAGGCCGCCGGTGACCGCGTAGCCGGCGGTCTGGGTGTTGCCCAGTTCGATCACGTCCGGCGGGGCGTCCTCGGAGAGCGCGGTGGTGATCTTCTCCTGGATCCCGTTCCACTGCTGTTCCTCGATCTTGACCGTGACACCCTTGTGCTCGGCCTCGAACTCCTTGTTGAGCGCCTCGACCCATTCCTCGGGGGCCGACCCGTCCATGACCCAGACGGTCAGCGTCCCATCCCCGCCGGCCGCCCCGCCGTCTCCGGATCCGCAGGCCACGAGGCCGGCCATCATCGCCGCGACGCCGATCGCCGCCATGCCTTTGCGCTTCACGTCCCCTCCTTCGGGATAACGGGAATCCCCCGTCCACCGCACGAGGTCTCCGCTCCCGCCGGTGCTCCGCGCCGGCGACGCCGTGCCGTGCGGGCACCGGTGATCGAGGCGGTTTCGGCGAATGCTCCCCATGTGGCCGGGTCGGTCTCTAATGGTTTAGACCAGTGCCCGCAGCTTGGCCTAGACCTATTTCGCTGTCAACGGTGTATAAAGCTCGCGGCCTCATCCGTTACCGGACCGACACCTGAGGCGGGACGCCACCGGGGGCAGGGGCCGTGCCACGATGTGAGCCGCTATGTACGGAGGAAGCCGGTGACTGCACGACACGAGTCGGGAAGGCGCGCGATGAGGACCGACGGGGGCGCGGGCGCACGGCCCGCGGGGGACACCGCGTCCGGCGGCGTGGTCGGCCGCACCGCGCGCGTGCCGAAGTACTACCGCCTCAAGCGCCATCTCCTGGAGATGACCGAGACGATGCCCCCCGGCACACCGGTCCCCCCGGAACGCACGCTCGCCAGCGAGTTCGACACCTCGCGCACGACCGTGCGCCAGGCCCTCCAGGAGCTGGTCGTCGAGGGGCGCCTGGAACGCATCCAGGGCAAGGGCACCTTCGTGGCCAAGCCCAAGGTCTCCCAGGCCCTCCAGCTCACCTCGTACACCGAGGACATGCGCGCCCAGGGCCTGGAGCCCACCTCCCAGTTGCTGGACATCGGGTACGTCACGGCCGACGACCGGCTCGCCGGGCTGCTCGACATCCCCGCCGGGGACCGCGTCCTGCGCATCGAGCGGCTGCGGCTGGCCAGCGGCGAGCCGATGGCCATCGAGACCACGCACCTGTCGCAGAAGCGCTTCCCCGCGCTGCGCCGCAGCCTGGTGAAGTACACCTCCCTCTACACGGCCCTGGCCGAGGTGTACGACGTCCACCTCGCCGAGGCCGAGGAGACCATCGAGACCTCCCTGGCCACCCCGCGCGAGGCGGGCCTGCTGGGCACGGACGTCGGCCTGCCGATGCTGATGCTCTCCCGGCACTCGCGCGACACCGACGGCGAGCCGGTGGAGTGGGTGCGCTCGGTCTACCGCGGCGACCGCTACAAGTTCGTCGCCCGTCTCCAGCGTCCCGGCCGCGGGCGGTGATCCGCCCCCGCCGGAGAGGGACGGCGGGTGACCGGGCCTCCCGGCCCCCTCACCGCTCCCCGGCGGGACGGCCCCGGCGGGAGGCCCCCGGGAAGAAACACCGTGTCCACGCGCGGACGGTGGTGACGCGGACCGGGCCGCTGGCCTAGATTGCGTCGTCGCAATCCGATGGTGATCGCTTCAGGACGGAGCCGCAGCCATGTCCGCACCACCGCAGAACCCGAGAGCCCGCCAGGCCGTCACGCCCGCCCGCGTGGTGGTCGGCCTCTGCCTCTTCGCGCCCTTCGTCGCGATGCTCTGGGTCGGCTCGTACGCCAAGACCGGGCCGACGCTCGCCGGACTGCCCTTCTTCTACTGGTACCAGATGCTCTGGGTGCCGCTCTCCGCCGCCATGACCGCCGTCGCCTACGCACTGGTGCGACGCGAGCAGGCCGCGCGCCGCGCCCGGGAAGGAAGGCCGGCGGGGGGTGAGGGGCGGTGAAGGACGGCGTCAACACCGTCGCACTGGCCGTCTTCGTCCTCTTCTTCGCCGTGGTGACGGTCATGGGCTTCATGGCCGCCCGCTGGCGCCGGGCGGCCGACGCCGAGAACCTCGACGAATGGGGCCTGGGCGGACGGAGTTTCGGCACCTGGATCACCTGGTTCCTGCTCGGCGGCGACCTCTACACCGCCTACACCTTCGTCGCGGTCCCCGCGGCGATCTACGCGGCGGGAGCGGCGGGCTTCTTCGCGGTGCCGTACACCATCCTCATCTACCCGCTGATGTTCCTCTTCCTGCCCCGTCTGTGGTCGGTCTCGCACCGCCACGGGTACGTGACGCCCTCGGACTTCGTCGGCGGGCGGTTCGGTTCCAAGGGCCTGTCGCTGGCCATCGCCCTCACCGGCATCCTCGCCACGATGCCCTACATCGCGCTCCAGCTCGTGGGCATCCAGGCCGTGCTGGACGTGATGGGCGTCGGCGGCGGCGAGTCGACGCACTGGTTCGTCAAAGACCTCCCGATCCTGATCGCCTTCGGCGTGCTGGCCGCGTACACCTACTCGTCCGGCCTGCGCGCGCCCGCGCTGATCGCGTTCGTCAAGGACGCCCTGATCTACATCGTCATCGCGGTGGCGATCATCTACATACCGGTCAAGCTCGGCGGATTCGGCGACATCTTCTCCGCCGCCGAGGCGAAGTTCTCCGCGACCGAGGCGCCGAACGACGGGGTGATCCCCGGCGAGGGAGCGCACTGGACCTACGCCACGCTGGCGCTCGGCTCGGCGCTGGCGCTGTTCATGTACCCGCACTCGATCACGGCGACGCTCTCCAGCCGCAGCCGCGAGGTCATCCGCCGCAACACCACCATCCTGCCCCTGTACTCGCTGATGCTCGGCCTGCTGGGGCTGCTGGGCTTCATGGCGATCGCGGCCGGCATCGAGGTGGAGAACGGCCAGCTCGCCATCCCGCAGCTCTTCGAGAACATGTTCCCCGCCTGGTTCGCCGGGGTGGCCTTCGCGGCCATCGGCATCGGCGCGCTGGTCCCGGCGGCCATCATGTCGATCGCGGCGGCCAACCTGTTCACCAGGAACATCTACAAGGACTTCCTCAAGCCGGACGCGACGCCCGCGCAGGAGACCAAGGTCTCCAAGGTCACCTCGCTGCTGGTGAAGGTCGGCGCGCTGGTCTTCGTCCTGACCATGGACAAGTCGGTGGCGATCAACTTCCAGCTGCTGGGCGGCATCTGGATCCTCCAGACCTTCCCGGCCATCGTGGGCGGCCTGTTCACCCGGTGGTTCCACCGCTGGGCGCTGCTCGCCGGCTGGGCCGTCGGCATGGTCTACGGCACGGTGGCGGCGTACAACACCTCCAGCCCCACCCAGAAGCACTTCGGCGGCAGCTCGGCCGAGATACCGCTCATCGGCGAGACCGGCTACATCGGTCTGACCGCCTTCGTGCTCAACGTGCTGGTGACGGTCGTGATGACCGTCGTCCTGCGGGCGGTGAAGGCGCCCGAGGGGGCCGACCAGACCTCCCCGGGCGACTACACCGCGGACGCGGGTGACCCCGGCGTCCAGGAGGAGCTGCCCCCGCCCGCGGTGGACGCCCGGCACTGAGCCCCGCTCCCCCATTCCCACCCCGCACCCCGCCGACGGAAACCCGCTGGGCTCCGCCGGCGGGGTGCCGCATGATGGCCGCCATGGACATCGCGATCAGGACGGCCCGCCCGGAGGAGCTGGAGGCCGTCGGCGAGCTCACGGCCCGGGTGTACCTGGAGGACGGCCTGCTGGACTTCGGGGACGACGACCCGTACCTCGCCGTGCTGCGCGACGCGCGGGGCCGCGCCGAGCACGCCGAGGTGCTGGTGGCCGTACCGCCGCCCGGCTCCGTGTCCGGTTCCGTGTCCGGTTCCGTGTCCGGCGAGGTGCTGGGCACGGTGACCTTCGTGGGACGCGGCGGGAGGTACGCGGACGTCGCGGGGCCGGGCGAGGGCGAGTTCCGGGCACTGGCCGTGCACCCGCGGGCGCGCGGGCGCGGAGTGGGCGAGGCGCTGGTGCGCGAGTGCGTGGAGCGGGCCCGGGCACTGGGCCTGGAGCGCGTGGTGATCTCCAGCCAGGACCGGATGCGCGCCGCCCACCGCCTGTACGGGCGGCTGGGCTTCGTCCGCACCCCCCACCGCGACTGGGAGCCGGTTCCGGGGCTCCCCGCCCTGCTGACCTTCGCCCTGGCCCTGACCTGACCCGCGGCGCGCACCGCACCCCGCGGCCGGGAACGGGACGGGGCGCGTCCCCCGGGTCCCGCGCGGGACCCGGGGGACGCGCCCGGCCGGAGAGGGCTGCCGGGTCAGCAGCCGCCGCAGTTGTAGTAGGTGACGTCCCAGTGGTTGCTCTCGCGGAAGTAGACGTTCCCCGAGCCCGACCGGTACTTGTCGCCGCCGATGTAGGTGAAGCGGCTGGTGATGTAGTTGTTCAGGCAGGTGGAGAGGCTGAAGTCGAGCTTGTAGCCGTTCCAGTGGCTGTACGTGCCGCTCGCGTGGCCGGTCTCCGTGCCGCCGGTGACGTTGAGCGCGCAGCCGCTGGCGCTCTTGAGCGTCTCCGCCCCCTGCACCGTCGTCAGGTTGATCTGCTCGAACGAGGTGCAGGTGGGGTTGTTGCGGTCGGAGCAGCCTCCGCTGGAGGACCAGGTGATGCCCGCCGCCCGGAAGCGGCTGGTCGCCTGGGAGTGCGTCAGCTTGGTCACCAGGGCCGCGGCGGGGGCCTGGACCACGGCTTCGGGCCGGGTGTCCGCCGGGGCCGCCGCCGCGGCCTGGGCCGTCCCAGGCAGGGCGAGCAGTGCCAGGGACAGCGCCGGCACTCCGGCCGCGGCGCGCCACGGGGACTTCTTGGTGAGGGCCTTCATGGGAATGGCCTTTCCGTGGAGGGATCCGAGGGGAATCCGTGGGGGACTCCGTGAAAGGGGCTCCGAAGAGGGCGGGTGGCCCCGCGGGGCTCAGATGCCGCAGGTCGGCGCCGACCAGTAGCGGGTGGTCCGGTGGTCGACGTGGGTGTGGTCGTCGTGGCCGGGGTAGCCCGGGCCGAGGATGCCGTTGAAGCCGTGGTTGCGGGCCTGCTGCGCCAGCCTGCACAGGCTGTGGGGGCCGGCTCCCAGGTCGACGCCGTCGCCGTAGAGGTGGCGGCTGTTGGAGGCCCCGCCCACCGCGTCGTTGCAGGCGTGGGACCGGAAGCCGCTGGTGACGCGGATCGGCTCGTCGCCCAGGGCGTGCCGCATGGCCTCCAGCTTCCACATGGAGACCAGTGCGTTGCGCTTGGCCGTCGCCGCGCTCACCGCGCCGCCGCTCCAGGTGGAGTTGCACTGGTTGAGCTCGCCGTAGGAGAAGTGGGCGGGGGTGCAGTCGGCGTCCTGGAGGGCGTAGATCCTGCTGAAGGTCTGCGGGCCCGCGACGCCGTCGGCCGTCAGGCCGTACGCCGCCTGGAAGCGCTTGACGGCGGCGGCGGTGGCGGGGCCGTAGGAGCCGTCGATGGCGAGCACGCCGCCGTAGCCGGGGTAGCCGGAGACGCGGATCTGGAGTTCGGCGACGTCCTGGCCGGACATGCCCTGGGAGAGGGTCCGGTTCCAGGTGTAGCACTCGTCCGCGTGGGCGGTGCCGGCCGTGGAGACCGTACCGACCAAGGCGGCTGCCGCGATCATGACAATACTGAGGGCAAGGCGGATGGCGCCCCTGAGCATGCTGCCTCCGTAGGGGGAAGTGGGGGACGCGTGAGAGATTGGCGGAGGCGCTCTACCCGCGTCAACACCCCCCGGAAACGCCAATGGGCGGGCCATTGGAAGGCCCGCCCACCGGCGCGTGCGACGGCTACCCGAATGTCCGGAGTGCTCCGCTCCACCCTGCCCGGCCGTTCGGCGGCCGTTCGGTGGCCGTTCGTTCTGTGCTCAGTCGTTCGGCACCGTCTCGTAGCGCGGCGTGCCCTCGGCCATCTGCCTCAGGACGTCCTTGCGCTCGCGCTTGGAGAGCCGGTCGATGTACAGACGGCCGTAGAGGTGGTCCGTCTCGTGCTGGAGGCAGCGGGCGAAGTAGCCGGTGCCCCGCACCTTGATCGGCTTCCCCTGGGCGTCCTGCCCGTGCACGACGGCGTAGTCGGGACGCGCCAGCGGGGCGTACGCCCCCGGCACCGACAGGCAGCCCTCGTTGGAGTCGTCCAGGACCCGGCGCTCGGCCGGCAGGTCCTCCAGCACCGGGTTGCAGACGACACCGACGTGCCGCACTCCCTCGTCGTCCTGGCAGTCGTAGACGAAGACCTTCAGGTCGACGCCGATCTGGTTGGCCGCCAGGCCGACGCCCTCGGCCGCGCGCTGGCTGGCGAACATGTCGTCGATCAGCTTCGCCAGCTCGTCGTCGAACTCGGTGACGTCCTTGCACTCCCGGTGCAGCACCGGGTTGCCGACGACGGTGATCGGACGGGCGGTGCCGCGCTCGCGGTGGGTCCGCTCGCGCTCTTCGCAGTTCTCCGTGTCGACGACGAACCCCTCGTCGTCCACCCGCTGGCCGGTCTCGTGCTCCGCCATCTTCGCCGTAAGCCTTCCTGGGTTCTCCACCACGACCCGTACAGAGTACGGGCACACGGGCAACCCCCCGCCCGCGCCCCGTCGGCTCAGCAGACCTCTTCCAGGTCGCGCCACTCCCGGGTGTCCGGGCTGTCGGCGACCCAGCCGTCCAGCAGCCCGCGCACCAGCGCCGCCGGGGCCGCCAGTCCGCACTCGCGCTCGGGCACCCACAGCTCGCCGGAGGTCATGTGCCCCAGCGGTCCCGGATGCCCCGGAACGCTGTGGTCGTGCGGATCGTGCCGGGGCGCGCCCTCGACCTCGTCGCTGGGCATCCGGCTCTCCGAGCAGGAACGGCACAGCAGCCGCACCGAGGACGACCAGTCCTCGGCCGCGTAGCCCGCGTCCGCCGCCAGCCGCTCCAGCGCGTCCCGGTCGGCCTCGGTGGCCGCCTCCAGGAGCACCACCCAGGTCGGCACCGGGGAGGGCGCCCACAGCTCTATCTCGTCGAAGACCGGATAGGTGTGTCCCGAGGCCGTGGTCCGCTCGCCGTTCGGCACGCCGTCGTGGAGCACCACCTCGCCCCAGCGGCGCCCGGAGGAGGGCAGGGGGATGTTCTGCACCTCGATGCGGGCCGGGTCCAGACGCCGTCCCCACACCACCTCCGCCTCGCCCTCGGGCGACAGGCGCACGGCGGCGCTGCCCAGGTCCATGCCGGTCGGCGGACCCGTCCGGCCGTCCTCGCCGGGGACGGAGCCGGACGGGGAGGCGTCCGGCACCCGCAGCCCGTACGCCTGCCAGGCGCGCCGGGCCAGCGGCCAGTCCTGCAGGGCGGTGGCGGCGATCCCCACGTTCCACCAGTCCGGGGCCCCGGCGGCCTTGTCCAGGAGGGCGACCGCGCGCAGTCCGGCCGTGCGCGCCTGCTCCCAGTCGTGCCGGAACTTGTGCAGCAGGGCGAGGTTGAACCAGGACTCCGACAGCCACGGCTCCAGATCGGCGGCGCGGGTCAGCAGTTCGCCGGCGTCCTCGTAGCGCCCGTCGCCGATGAGCGTGAACGCACGGTCGGTGGCCAGCCGCCAGTCGGCGGAGGGCCGGTGCCGTGCCTTGCCGAAGATCCTCACGATGTTCCCGCCTGACTCCCGCCTGCTGCTCCCGGCCGCACCGGGCGGCCGTTCCGTCGCGGTCCCCGCCGCGGTGTGCCCACCGCGATCTTCTTCCTGCCGCGGTTCCCGGTTCGCATCCAACCATGCCCACCCCGGTGCGCGCTCATTACCCGTCGGTCGTGGGGTTCCGGACGGCCCCGGGACGGGCCGGCGTCACCGGGCGGCGCGGGCGGACGGCGGACGCACACCCTGGGAACGGCCTCGTCCGGGTGGCGGGCGGCGGACGCCGGGGCGGGAGCACCACGGCCGCGGGGGCCGTCCGGTCGCCGTCACCGGGGGGCCGCCGGGGCCACACGGACACGGCGGCGCCGGTGCACTCCCGCGTCCGTCACGGAGGCGGCCCGGGCGCGAGAGGGCTCCCCGCGTCGTGGCCGGCGGCGGAAGCCGGGCGGACCGACGCGTTCGGGTGGTGCGGGAGACGATCGGGACGCTCCCCCGTCAGGGGAGGTTCTCTCCGGCGGTGTCGCCCCGGACCTGGGCGGGAGGGGCTGCCGGGTCCGCCGCGGGATCCACCACGGGCTGCTCCGGCACGGCCTGGCCGGCGCGGATCAGCTCGATGCGCCCCATCACCTTGGAGCGGAGGTCGGTCGGTACGTCGTCATGGCCGCAGCACCGCTTGACCAGCTTCTTCACGGCCTGTTCGAGGCCGTACTTCTCCAGACACGGACCGCATTCCTCGAAATGCTGCTCGAATTTCAAGCGGTCCCCGTCCGGCATCTCCCGGTCCAGGTACTCGTAGAGGTGCTCCAGGACCTCGGAGCAGTCCGTCTCGTGCGGCTGTCCGCAACTCATGAGCCCGAGCCTTTCCGGTCGTGCGACTCGTCGGGCGCGGCGGAGCCGTTCGCGCCCGCCGGTACCAGTCCGCGCTCGCGGGCATAGCCCTCCAGCAGGTCGCGGAGCTGGCGGCGACCGCGGTGCAGGCGGGACATCACCGTTCCGATGGGTGTCCCCATGATGTCCGCGATCTCCTTGTAGGCGAACCCCTCGACGTCCGCGAGGTAGACCGCGATCCGGAACTCCTCCGGGATGGCCTGGAGGGCCTCCTTCACGTCGGAGTCCGGCAGGTGGTCCAGCGCCTGCGCCTCGGCCGACCGCAGCCCGGTCGACATGTGGGACTCGGCGCGGGCGAGCTGCCAGTCCTCGATCTCCTCGGCCGCGCTGCGCTGGGGTTCGCGCTGCTTCTTGCGGTACGAGTTGATGAAGGTGTTGGTCAGGATGCGGTACAGCCACGCCTTGAGGTTGGTGCCCTCGCGGAACTGGTGGAAGGACGCGTACGCCTTGGCGTAGGTCTCCTGCACCAGGTCCTCCGCGTCGGCGGGATTGCGCGTCATGCGCAGTGCCGCGGAGTACATCTGGTCCAGGAAGGCCAGGGCGTCCCGCTCGAAGCGCGCGTTCCGTTCGGCCTCGGTCTCCACGGGCTCCTGGTGCGCGGCGTCATCGGTCCCGGCGACCGGACCCACCTCCTCCGATGCGGCTGCTGCGGACCCAACGGCGGACCCACTCGAACCGGAGGATAGACGACGATCCGTTCCCCGCGCCGCTCCGAAGGGGTCTTCCCCGACGAGTCCCGCGAGCTTCAGCGTCGCCCAGTCCGTCTCCGCCGCGGTGGTCGGTGTACCCACAGGGCGGGACGGGCATGCGATCGAACCCATGGCGGGTGGACTCCCTCTCCTCGCGCGTGCGTGGCCTGTACGTGTCCTGCACAGGCCACAACACGCCCGCCCGCGGAGTCATTCCCGCTCCAGCCACTCCCGTACGGAAGCGGTGATCACTGCGAGCGCGGCCTCCTGGGCGTCCGGTCCCGCTCCCCTCCTCGGCACGGCGAAGCCGTGGTCGCCGCCGGGCACCTCCACGACCTCCGCGTCCTTCGGGAACTCGGCGGGCCGTCCGAAGGGGTCCCGCCCGCCCTGGACGACCAGGGTCCGTACCCCGGTCCCGAGCAGTTCACCGGCCCGGGACCGCTCCGGCCGTCCCGGGGGGTGGAGGGGGAAGGCCAGGGCGAGGACGGCGTGCGCCCCGAGTTCGCCCGCCGTCCGGCAGGCCACCCGCGCCCCGGCGCTGCGCCCGCCGGAGACGACCGGCAGCCCTTCCCCGGCGAGGACGGGCCACACCGCCCGCCATCCCGCGTCGAGGGTTCCGGGGGCGGGCGCCACCCTCTTCCCCGCCACCCGCCACGGCTGCTCCACCAGGGCGACGGAGACCCCGTGCCCCGGCAGCGTCCCGGCCAGGGCCCGCAGGTCCCTCGCCTCGACGCCGCCCCCGGCGCCGTGCCCGAGCGCCAGGACCAGACGCGGCCGTGCCGCGCGGTGCCAGGTGACGCGGGCCGGGCCGGCCGGGGTGTCCACCTCCTCGGCCTCCGGCGCGGCCGGCTCGGCGGGTCCGGCCGGCGCCGCGCCGCCGTCGTCCCTCATGTGTCCCTCACGCGTTCCCCGCCGCCGTCAGAACAGCGTCCCGGCCTCGGGGCCGTCGAGCTCCTCCAGGAGTTCGGGGCCGTTGTTGCGCACATTGCTGACCCCGCTGCCCACCGGATAGGCCCGCAGCGCCCCGGCGGGCGGCGGGGCCAGCAGTTCGCGCACCCGGTCCGCGTCGGTACGGGCCGGGTCGAGCCAGGCGTCCCAGCGGTCGGGAGGGAGCACGAGCGGCATCCGCGGGTGGATGTCGGCGAGCGACCTCGGGCCTCCCTCACCGCCCCCCTCGCCGTCGGCGTCCGCGAACGGCTCGGTCTCCGCCTCGGTGGTGATCACCGAGCAGGTCACCCACCACGCCTGGGGGTGGTCGTCGGGCAGCGTCCTGTCCCGCCAGAACTCGTAGAGTCCCGCCAGCGCCATCACCGAGCCGTCGGCCGGCGTCACGAAGTACGGCTGCTTGCGGGGACGCTTCCGCTTCCCCTTCTCCTCCTCCTGCCGCTCGTCCCTGCCGGTGACCCACTCGTAGTAGCCGTCGGCGGGCAGCAGGCACCGCCGTGCGGCGAACGCGCGGCGGTAGGAGGGCTTCTCGTGGACCGTCTCGGCCCGCGCGTTGAACATCTTGGAGGCCGTGTCCGGGGACTTCGCCCAGGACGGCACCAGCCCCCAGCGCATCACCCTGAGCTGCCGTACGGGCCGCGGGTCGTCGCTGTCCTTCAGCGGCCGGTCGAGGACCGCGTACACCTGCTTGGTCGGGGCCACGTTCCAGTCGGGGGCCAGGGTCTCGGCCGGATCCCACCGCTCCACGCCGAACAGCCCTGCCAGTTCCTCTGCTCCGCGGCTCGCCGCAAACCGTCCGCACATGCCTGCCACCCTGCCACGTCCGGCCCGCGGACGGCACCGCGGGCGGTCTTTCCGGTGTCCGGGACGGCGTCCGGGCAGGGGCCGTACGCCCCGGGGCGGCGGGACGTCCGTGACACACTGCGGAGCACCGCCGCGGCCGGCGCGAGGACGGGTGAGCGGCGGCGGAGAAGACGCGGAGAAGACGGGAGAGGGGGCCGTTCGGGCATGGACACGGACAGCATCGCCGAAGTGTGGGACCGCGTCACCGGGACGCAGCCCGGTCCGCCGGCGGCCGTCGTCGTCGCCACCGGGCTCGTGGCCCTGGCCGTGGTCGCGGCGCGGGGGCCGTGGCGGGTGGCGCGGAACGCGGTGACCATCGCCCACGAGGCGGGACACGGCCTCGCCGCGCTGCTGACCGGCAGACGCCTGGAGGGCATACGCCTGCACTCGGACACCTCCGGTCTGACGGTCTCCCGGGGCAGGCCGACCGGGTTCGGGATGATCCTGACGGCCGCCGCCGGCTACACCGCTCCGCCGCTGCTCGGGCTGGCCGGGGCGTGGCTGCTGGCCGACGGGCGCGTCACCGCGCTGCTGTGGGGGGCCACGGCGCTGCTGCTGGCGGTGCTGGTGATGGTGCGCAACGTCTACGGGGTCCTGTCCGTCGTCGTCACCGGCGGCCTGTTCTTCCTGGTGTCCTGGTTCGCCGGGCCCGAGGTGCGGGCGGCCTTCGCGTACGGGGCGGTGTGGTTCCTGCTGCTGGGCGGGGTGCGGCCCGTCTTCGAGCTCCAGGGCAAGCGGCGCCGGGGCGAGGCGCCGGACTCCGACGCCGACCAGCTCGCCCGGCTGACCAACGCGCCCGCGGCGCTGTGGCTGCTCCTCTTCCACGCCGTCGCGCTGTGCTCGCTGACCGGCGGCGGACGGTGGCTGCTCGGGCTCTGACGTCCGCGGCCGCCACGGCACCCGCCCGGCGGTCCTCCGCCCCGCCGGGTCCCGCCCCGCCGGGTCGCGTCCCGCCACTCGGCTCTCCCGGTGTCCGTCCATGATTCCCGTTCCGTCCGAGCCACTAAAGTTGGGGCCATGACCGACAACACCGCCCTCTGGCCCGCGCCGTTCGCCTCCGGCGCCGTCGACGCGACCGTCACCGTGCCCGGATCGAAGTCGGTCACCAACCGCGGTCTGGTGCTCGCCGCCCTGGCCTCCGAGCCGGGCTGGCTGCGCCGCCCGCTGCGCTCGCGCGACACCCTGCTGATGGCCGAGGGACTGCGCGCCATGGGCGTGGGCATCGAGGAGACGGTCTCCTCCAGCACCGCCTCCGTGCCCGGCGCTCCCGCCGACGCCGGTGAGGCGTGGCGCGTCATCCCCTCGGGGCTGCGCGGCCCCGCCGCCGTGGACGTCGGGAACGCGGGCACCGTGATGCGCTTCCTGCCGCCCGTCGCCGCCCTCACCGACGGTCCGGTGCGCTTCGACGGCGACAAGCGCTCCCACGAGCGCCCGCTGCGCGGCGTGATCGACGCGCTCCGCGCGCTCGGCGCCCGCATCGACGACGGGGGGCGCGGCGCGCTGCCGATGACCGTCCACGGCAACGGCTCCCTGACCGGGGGCCGGGTGGAGATCGACGCCTCGTCCTCCTCCCAGTTCGTCAGCGCGCTGCTGCTCTCCGGCGCCCGCTTCAACCAGGGCGTCGAGGTCCGCCATGTCGGCGGCCCCCTGCCGTCCATGCCGCACATCCGGATGACGGTCGACATGCTGCGTGCCGCGGGCGCCCAGGTGGACACCCCCGAGTCCGGGGGCGAGCCCAATGTCTGGCGCGTCACCGCCGGCGCGCTGCTCGGCCGGGACCTGGTCGTCGAACCCGACCTGTCCAACGCCCAGCCCTTCCTCGCCGCGGCCCTGGTCACGGGCGGCCGGGTGACCATCCCCGACTGGCCCGAGCACACCACCCAGCCCGGTGACGCCCTGCGGGAGATCTTCACCGAGATGGGCGGCCGGTGCGAGCTGGACGAGCGCGGTCTGACCCTCACCGGAAGCGGCCGGATCCACGGCATCGACGTGGACCTGAGCGACGTGGGGGAACTGACCCCCGGCATCGCGGCCGTCGCGGCGCTGGCCGACTCCGAGTCGAGGCTGCGGGGCGTGGCCCACCTGCGGCTGCACGAGACCGACCGGCTGGCCGCGCTGACCAAGGAGATCAACGGGCTCGGCGGCGACGTCACCGAGACCGAGGACGGCCTGGTCATCCGCCCCCGTCCGCTGCGCGGCGGCGTCTTCCACACCTACGACGACCACCGGCTGGCCACCGCGGGCGCGGTGCTCGGCCTCGTGGTCAGGGGGGTGGAGGTGGAGAACGTCGCGACCACCGCCAAGACCCTCCCCGACTTCCCCGGCCTGTGGAGCGCCATGCTCGGGGGATCCGGGGAGAGGGCGTAAGAGGCCGGCCGCCATGCGACGCTACGGCAAGCACACCGACGAGGACGACATCAGGGTCCGCCCCAACCGGCGGGGCAGCCGGCCGCGCACCCACATCCGGCCCAAGCACGAGGACGCCGCCGAGGGCTTCGTCCTCACCGTCGACCGGGGGCGGATCACCTGCCTGGTCGAGGAGCGCACGGTCGTCGCGATGAAGGCCCGTGAGCTGGGCCGCAAGAGCGTGGTGGTCGGCGACCGGGTGGCGGTCGTCGGCGACCTGTCGGGGGCGAGGGACACCCTGGCGCGGATCGTGCGGGTCGAGGAGCGCTCCTCGGTGCTGCGGCGCACGGCCGACGACACCGACCCCTACGAGCGGGTCGTCGTCGCCAACGCCGACCAGCTCGCCATCGTCACCGCCCTGGCCGACCCCGAACCGCGGCCCCGGATGATCGACCGCTGCCTGGTGGCCGCCTACGACGCGGGCCTGGAGCCGCTCCTGGTGCTCACCAAGGCCGACCTCGCCCCGGCCGGCCCCCTGCTGGAGACGTACGCCCCGCTGGGCGTGCGCCATGTGGTGACCAACCGCGACGAGCTGGCCGACGGCGGCGCCGAGCGGGTGCGCGAGCTGCTGCTGGGCCGGGTCACCGCCTTCGTGGGTCACTCCGGCGTCGGCAAGACGACCCTGGTCAACGCGCTCGTCCCGGACCGTCAGCGGGCCACGGGACAGGTCAACGCGGTGACCGGACGCGGCCGCCACACCACCACCTCGGCCCTGGCCCTGCCGCTGCCCGGGGGGACGGCGTTCCCGCCGCCGGAGCACGGGGGCTGGGTGATCGACACCCCGGGCGTGCGGTCGTTCGGCCTGAACCACATCGATCCGTCCCGGGTGATCCACGCCTTCCCCGACCTGGAGCCGGGAACGGCCGGCTGCCCGCGCGCCTGCAGCCACGACGAGCCGGACTGCGCGCTGGACGCCTGGGTGACCGACGGCCACGCCGAGCCCGCCCGGCTGCACTCCCTGCGCCGTCTGCTGGCCACGCGGGAGCGCCGCGAGGGGGACTGACGCGGGACCGGCCCGGGAGGGGACGGACCGGCGCGGTGCGCGGCGGCCGGGCGGCCACCCGGTTGGCCACGCCCCTGTGGTTGTCCCCGAGGGCCGCTGGATACTGTTCGGTCATGCCCGACTACCACGATGACCTGCGCCTCGCTCATGTACTGGCCGACACCGCGGACGCCACGACGATGGAGCGGTTCAAGGCCCTCGACCTCAAGGTCGAGACCAAGCCCGACATGACACCGGTGAGCGAGGCGGACAAGGCCGCCGAGGAGCTGATCCGCACCTCCCTGCAGCGGGCACGGCCGCGGGACGCGGTGCTGGGCGAGGAGTTCGGCAGCGAGGGGCACGGGCCGCGCCGCTGGGTGGTCGACCCCATCGACGGCACCAAGAACTACGTGCGCGGCGTCCCGGTGTGGGCCACGCTGATCGCCCTGATGGAGCGGAGCGAGGAGGGCGACCGCCCGGTGGTCGGGGTGGTGTCGGCCCCGGCCCTGAACCGGCGCTGGTGGGCGGCGCTGGGCCTGGGCGCGTACACCGGCCGCAGCCTGTCCTCGGCGACCCGGCTGTCGGTCTCACGGGTGAGCCGGATCCAGGACGCGTCGTTCGCGTACTCCTCGCTCACCGGCTGGGAGGAGCGGGGCAGGCTCGGCGGTTTCCTCGATCTGACCCGGGACTGCTGGCGTACGCGCGGCTACGGCGATTTCTGGCCGTACATGATGGTCGCCGAGGGGTCGGTGGACATGTGCGCGGAGCCGGAGCTGTCGCTGTGGGACATGGCGGCCAACGCGATCATCGTGCAGGAGGCCGGGGGCGCCTTCACCGGCCTGGACGGTCGGGAGGGCCCGCACAGCGGGGACGCGGCGGCCTCCAACGGACTGCTCCACGAGGATCTGCTCGCCTATCTGGGCGGGTAGTGGACGGGGTCCCCGCGGCTCCGGGCCGCGGGGACCGCCACGCCGTCAATTCGCCCCTGTGCACCCCTTGTTGGGGTCCGAGCGGCATGTGAACATGAGAATCCCCCCGCTTGTGTCCTTGTGAATTCCTTCTCGTGGGAGGAATTCCTCCAAGGAGGTGGCACCACAGTCATGTCCACCCTCGTCCGCGACGCCATGAGCACGGTGGTCCTCACCATCGGTCCCGCCCACACCCTCCGCCAGGCCGCCCGGCTGATGGCCGCCCGCCGGGTCGGGGCGGCCGTCGTCCTCGACCCCGACACCTGCGGCATAGGCATCCTCACCGAACGCGACGTCCTCGAATCCCTGGGCGCGGGCCAGGACCCCGACCGGGAGCCCGTGCACCTCCACACCACCACCGACGTGGTCTTCGCCTCCCCCGGCTGGACCCTGGAGGACGCGGCGCTGGCCATGACGCGCGGCGGCTTCCGCCACCTGATCGTGCTCGACGACCGCGAACCGGTGGGGGTGGTGTCGGTCCGCGACATCGTCCGCTGCTGGACCTCGGCGCACGGGCGCGGGAGAAACTCCGTGACGGCGGCCGGCGCGGCGGCCTGAACCCTTCCGGGCCCCCACCGCCCCGGCGGCCGGTGCCCGGACACGCCGGAGGGACCGGAGCCCCATGGCGTCCGGTCCCTCCGGGTCCGCGGCGGCCGGTGGGGGGCACCGGCCGCCGACGGCAGGGGTGGGGGTCAGCCGCGCAGGGCCTTGACCGCGGCCTCCAGCCTCCTGCCGTAGTCCTCGTCCGCCTGGCGGAAGTTCTCGATGGCCCGCTTGATGATGTCCTCGCGCGAGACCTGCGAGATCGAACCGGCCAGGTTGTTGATCAGCCGCTCCTTCTCCTCCTCCGTCATGAGCCGGTAGAGGTTGCCCGCCTGGACGAAGTCGTTGTCCTCGGCGTGCGAGGGCGCAGGGTGGTCACCGGTCTGCCCGCCGACCGCGACCGGCTGCCACAGCGGACGGCCGGTCTCGGTCGGACCGCCGAAGCTGTTGGGCTCGTAGTTCTTCGCGCCGTTGTGGCGGCCGTCGTACATGAAGCCGTCGCGGCCGTGGCTGCGGGCCTCGGTGGCGTGCGGACGGTTCACCGGCAGCTGGTCGGCGTTGATGCCCACCCGGTAGCGGTGCGCGTCGCCGTAGGCGAACAGCCGGCCCTGGAGCATCTTGTCCGGGGACGGGCCGATGCCCGGCACGAAGTGGTGCGGGGAGAAGATGGACTGCTCGACCTCCGCGAAGATGTTCTGCGGGTTGCGGTTGAGCTCCATCTTGCCGATCTCGATCAGCGGGTAGTCCGCGTGCGGCCAGACCTTGGTCAGGTCGAACGGGTTGAAGCGGTAGTTGGGCGCCTCGGCCGCCGGCATGATCTGGACGTAGACGGTCCAGCTCGGGTACTCGCCGCGCTCGATGGACTCGCGCAGGTCGCGCTGGTGGCTGTCGGGGTCCTTGCCCGCCAGGACGTCGGCCTCGTCCTGGGTGAGGCACTTGATGCCCTGGTCGGTCTTGAAGTGGTACTTGACCCAGAAGACCTCGCCCGCCTCGTTGTTCCACTGGAAGGTGTGCGAGCCGAAGCCGTCCATGTGGCGGTACGAGGCCGGGATGCCGCGGTCGCCGAAGAGCCAGGTCACCTGGTGGGTGGACTCCGGGCTCAGGCTCCAGAAGTCCCAGACGTTGTCCGCCTCCTGGGAGCCGGTGTACGGGTCGCGCTTCTGGGTGTGGATGAAGTCCGGGAACTTGATGGCGTCCTTGATGAAGAACACCGGGGTGTTGTTGCCGACGAGGTCGTAGTTGCCCTCCTCGGTGTAGAACTTCACCGCGAAGCCGCGCGGGTCGCGCACCGCGTCGGCCGCGCCCAGGCTGCCGGCGACGGTCGAGAAGCGCACGAAGACCTCGGTCTCCTTGCCGACCTGGGAGAGGAACTTCGCCCGGGTGTACTTCGTCACGTCCGCGGTCACGGTGAAGGTGCCGTAGGCGCCGGCGCCGCGGGCGTGCACCACCCGCTCCGGGATGCGCTCGCGGTTGAAGTGGGCGAGCTTCTCCAGCAGGAGCTGGTCCTGGACCAGGACCGGGCCGCCGACGCCCGCGGTCTCGCTGTTCTGGTTGTCCGCGACCGGAGCACCGGCCTCGGTGGTCATCGGTCCGCTGGACTCACTCTGCACGGTCACGTGCGCCTCCTGAAATCTGTCCTGTCCCCTTGGCTTGAGCCGAACGCGATCCTACATTGGACAATGTCTAAGTCAAGAAGAGACTGAAGACCGTACGGAGTCCGACCGTGGAAGCGCGCTGCTAAGGTGGGAAATATGAGTGACTTGCTTCAACGTCTGCGGGATCGCGGCTGGCGCCTGACCGCCCAGCGGCGAGTCGTCGCCGAGGTCCTCGATGGCGAGCATGTTCACTACACCGCCGACGAGGTGCACGCGCGCGCGGCCGAGCGACTGCCGGAAATCTCCCGCGCCACCGTCTACAACACCCTCGGCGAGCTGGTCTCGATCGGCGAGGTGGTCGAGGTCAGCACGGACGGCCGGGCCAAGCGGTACGACCCGAACGCCCACCACTCCCACCAGCACCTGGTCTGCTCGCGATGCGGCGTGATCCGCGACGTCCGCCCCTCCGGCGACCCGCTCGCCCTCCTCCCCGAGGAGGAGCGCTTCGGGTTCACCCTCTCCGAGGCGACGGTGACCTACCGGGGCCTGTGCCCCTCCTGCTCCTCCGCCGGCTGAACCGGCGGCCGGTCCCGGCCGCCGCCCGGTCCGGCGGCTCACCGTGGGCCCCGCCGCCGAGGACCTCGGCGGCGCCGCTCCCCCGCACGCACACGCCCGGTCGGCGCACAGGAACCGTGAAACGGCGGTGGCCCGGATCCCTGGGATCCGGGCCACCGCCTCATCAGTAGCGGGGACAGGATTTGAACCTGCGACCTCTGGGTTATGAGCCCAGCGAGCTACCGAGCTGCTCCACCCCGCGTCGTTGTGGCTCAACAGTAACCCCACTTTCCCGCCGGTTGCAAATCGCGTCCCGCGGCCGCCGCCGGACACCGCCGGCCTGGCCCGGCCGCACCACGTGCGGAGCCGCGGGGGAGCGCCCGGCTCAGGCCGACAGCTCCTCGTGGAGGGCCTCGCTCAGCCGGGCGGCCCGCTCGGCGACCTCCGGCGGCCCCAGCTCGACCGCGCGGGCACACCAGTGGCGGCCCGCCGCCAGGTCGCCGCGCCGGGCGCTCAGCAGCGCCAGCCGCAGGGCGGCACGGCCGTGGCCCGCCTCGGCGGCGCGGGTCCACCACAGCGCGGCCTCCGGCTCACTGCCCTCACGGGCCAGCAGCAGCCCGAGGTTGAAGGCCCCGTTGCGGCTGCCCGCCTCCGCGGCGGTCCGGTACCAGTGCGCGGCCCGGACCACATCGCCGCGCGCCGCCGCGCACATGCCCAGCCGCACCTGCGCACGCCGGTGCCCCTGCTCGGCGGCCCGCTCGTACCACTCCTCGTACTCGGGCGGCCCGTGCGCGTCGACGCTGCTCGCCGGAGCCTGGCGCTCCAGCAGCGCCGCGAGGCGGAAGGCGCCCTCCACGCTGCCGCCGCCCGCCGCGCGGCGCAGGTGCCGCTCGGCGGTGTGCGTGTCGCCCTCGCGCAGCAGCGCGATGCCCACCTGGAGCGCGGCCTCGGTGTGCCCGGCCGCCGCCGCCTGCTCGTACCACTGCCGGGCCGGTCCCTCCTCGCCGCGGCTCGCGTACAGGATGCCGAGGTTGAACGCGGCGTCCACGCTTCCCGCCTCGGCGGCCTTGGAGAACCACGGCTCGGCGCCCTCTGCGTCGCCGCGCTGGAGGAGCAGGACGGCGAGCGCGTTGGCGGCCTCGCGGTGCCCGGCGTAGGCGGCGCGCCGGTACCACTGCTCGGCCTGGGCGGTACGGCCCTGCGCCGCGCACAGCAGCCCGAGGTTGAAGGCCCCGTTGACGTCGCCCGCCTCCAGGGCGACGCGGTACCAGCGCTCCGCGGACTGCCGCTCGCCGCGCTCGGCGTGCAGCGCGCCCAGCGCGTTCGCCGCGTTGCCGTCGCCGTCCTGGGCGGCGCGGCGCCACCACTCGGCGGCGCTCTCGGTGTCGCCCGCGTCGCGCAGCAGGAAGCCCAGGGCACAGGCGGCGCGCGGCTCCCCGTCCTTGGCCGCCGTCAGGTACCAGCGGGCCGCCTCCTGCAGCTCGCCGCGCTCCTCCAGGAGCGTGCCCAGCCGCAGCGCGGCACGCCGGTGGCCCCGCGCGGCGGCCTGGCGGTACCACTGCTCGGCCTCGGCGGTGGCCGGCGGCCGCCGTTCCATCAGAATCTGCGCGACGCGGTACGCCGCCTCCCGGTGCCCGCGCTCGGCGGCGGCCCGGAACCACTCCTCGGCCCCCTCCTCACCCCGGTGCTCCAGCAGGTCGGCGAGGGCGTACGCCCCGAGGGGGTGACCGGACTCCGCGGACTGCCGCAGCCAGTACTCGGCGGCCGTCTCGTCGCCGCGCTCACGGTGGTGGCGTCCCAGGGAGTGGGCCGCCGCGGCCGAACCGGCGACGGCGGCGACACGCCACCAGCCGGCGGCCTCCTCGGCCTGGCCGCGCTGGTGGAGCAGGACTCCCAGGTTGTTCGCCGCGGCGCGGTCCCCGGCGGCGGTCGCGGCACGCAGGTGCGGCTCGGCCCCCTCCAGATCGCCCTGGCGCAGCAGCCGGGCGCCGAGTGCGCTGATGGCCTCGACGTCGCGGGGGGCGGTACCGCTCACACCACCACCCACTCCCTCAAACCTTGCCTTGTCCCCCATGAGGCCCATCGTCGCACCACCCGCACCCCGCGTACACCTGGTATACAGCCGCCTGGGAAGTCACTTCGGCGTTTTGTCGACTTCCCGATACGGCTATCACCCAAACACGGAGCGCTGTCATGCGCCCTGTTCCCGCGCCCTTTCACACGGAAACAGGCCCGGAGTCGGTGACTCCGGGCCTGTTTCTCCTAGTAGCGGGGACAGGATTTGAACCTGCGACCTCTGGGTTATGAGCCCAGCGAGCTACCGAGCTGCTCCACCCCGCGCCGTTGTGTTCTCAATCTTAGCACGGCGCGGGAGGAGCCTGCTCACCACCGATTCACTCTTCCTTGCGTCCCTTGTCGTTGCCGCCGTTGCCGGCCTCGTTGTTCTTCCCGTCGCCTCCGGCCGCCCGTTCGGCCTCGTCGGCCCGCCGGAGGGCGTCCTCCAGGTCGTCCTGCGCCTGGCCGTAGGCCTCCCAGTCCTGTTCGCCCAGCGCCTTCTGGCCGGCCTCGAAGGCGTCCCGGGCGTCCTGGAGGGCTTCCTGCACCGTCGCGTCCCCGGACGGCTCCCTCGGAGTCTCCTCCTCGGCCGGCGGCTCCTCGCCGCGTTCCTCCTCTGCGGGCCCGTCGTCCACGCCGAAGACCACGTCCAGGGCCTCGTCGAGGGTGTTCTCGAACGCCGTCTTGTCCCCGTAGGTCACCAGCACCTTCCGCAGCAGCGGGTAGTTGGTGCCCGCGCCGCGGACGTAGACCGGCTCGACGTAGAGCAGGCCGCCCTCCAGTGGCACGGTGAGCAGGTTGCCGTACTCGATCTCCGAGTCACCGCGCTGGAGGATGTTGATCTCGTTCGCGATCTCGGTGTCGGAGTTGAACCGGCTCTGCACCTGCTGCGGACCGGACACCGTGGTGTTGGACGGCAGCTTGAGGATCCTGATCGTGCCGTAGTCCTCGCTGCGGGCGTCCGCGTTGACCGCCATGAAGGCTCCCAGCGTCTCGCGCCCGCTGGGGTTGAAGGTCGTCGTCAGGGAGAAGGTCTGCTCCTGCTGGTCCGGCATCCTCATGCTGAGGTAGTACGGCGGGACCGCGTTGCCCTTGTGCGTCGGGTCGTCCGGCACCTGCCAGCGCTCGCTGCCGCTGTAGAACTGGCCGGCGCTGGTGACGTGGTAGCGCGTCAGCAGCTCGCGCTGGACCTTGAACAGGTCCTGCGGGTAGCGGAAGTGGGCCATCAGCGAGTCGCTGATCTCGCTCTTCGGCTCGACCGTCCCCGGGAACGCCTTCATCCAGGTCTTCAGCACCGGGTCCTCGGTGTCCCACTCGTAGAGCTTCACCTCGCCCGAGTAGGCGTCCACCGTCGCCTTGACCGAGTTGCGGATGTAGTTGACCCGGTTCTGCTGGGCGATGACCGAGCGCTGCCCGTCGGTCAGCGCGTCGGCCGTGGTCTCGCCCAGGGTCGTGCGGGACGAGTACGGGTACTGGTTCGTCGTGGTGTAGGTGTCGACGATCCACTGGATGCGGCCGTCCACCACCGCCGGGTACGGGTCGCCGTCGATCGTCAGCCAGGGCGCCACCGCCTCGACGCGCTCCTTGGGCGTGCGGTTGTACAGGATCTGCGAACCCTCGCCGATCGCGCCCGAGTAGAGGATCTGCGGCTCGTTGAAGGTCACGGCGTACGCCGCGCGGTTGAGCGGGTTGGACAGGTCGACCCCGCCGTCGCCCTTGTAGCTGTACGTCTTCTCCTCGTTGCCGGAGATGTAGTCCAGTTCCTTCTGCGGGCCTCCGACGATCGAGTACTGCGTCGTCTTCTCCCCGTAGTAGACCCGCGGCTCGTAGTCCTCGAGCTCGCCCTCCGGCGGGAGGTCCTTCTCCACGAAGGCGGGCACGCCGTTCGAGGCCACCTCGGTGCCCTTGCCGGCCACCATGCCGAAGCCGTGGGTGTACTTGAAGTGGTCGTTGATCCAGTTCCGCTCGGTGATGCCGCTGATGTTGATCTCGCGCAGCCCGACGACGGTGTCCTGCTCCTCGCCGTCCTCGGTGGTGTACCGGTCCACGTCCAGGGTGGCCGGGAACTGGTAGTAGCTGCGGACCTGCTGGAGCTGCTGGAAGCTCGGCGAGACGACGTTCGGGTCGAGCAGCCGGATGCTGGCGGTGGTGTTCGCCGCCTCCCGCAGCTCCTCGCTGCTGGCGTCGCTCTCGCCCTGGTAGTTCGAGACCTTGGCGTCGTCGATGTCGTAGGCCTCGCGGGTGGCCTTGATGTTCTTCTCGATGTACGGCGCTTCCTTGGCCTGCTCGTTCGGCTTGACCTGGAAGTTCTGCACGATCGCCGGGTAGAGCCCGCCGATCAGGATCGCCGACAGCACCATCAGGCCGAAGCCGATCACCGGCAGCTGCCAGGTGCGGCGCCACAGGGTGGCGAAGAAGAGCACCGCGCAGATGGCGGCGATGAAGAACAGGATCGTCTTCGCCGGGAGGTAGGCGTTGGCGTCGACGAACCGCAGTCCCGTCCAGTTGTCCGTCGCCTTGAAGTCACCGGACTTCACCGCCAGGCCGTAGCGGTCGAGCCAGTAGGCCACCGCCTTGAGCGCGACGAAGACGCCGAGCAGCACCGAGAGGTGACCGGTGGCCTGGGACGTCGCCCGGGCGCCCGGGGTGGAGATCCGCAGCCCGCCGTAGAGGTAGTGCACCAGCGCGGCGGCCAGCAGCGACAGCACGGTGGCGGCGAAGCCGAAGCTCAGCAGGAAGCGGTACCAGGGGAGGTCGAAGGCGTAGAACGAGACGTCCTTGCCGAACTGCGGGTCCTCCGTCCCGAAGGGGACACCGTTGATCCACATCAGCCAGGTGCGCCACTGACCGGCGGCGGAGGCGCCGGCGATCAGGCCGACCAGCGCGGTGACCCCGAGCAGCACCCACTTCTTGTACGGGGCGATGCCCATCCGGTACCGGTCCAGGCTCTGCTGCTCCAGCGACATCGCGCTGAGCGGGGGCCGCAGCCGGTGGGCCAGCCAGATGTTGAAGCCGACGGCCACGGCCATCAGCAGACCGAAGACGGCGAACATGCCGATCCTGGTCCACAGGGTGGTGGTGAAGACGGTGGTGTAGCGGACCGATCGATACCACAGCCAGTCGGTCCAGAACCCCGCGAACATGACGAAGAGCATGGCCAGAACGGCGAGCACGCCCGCTGTCATGAGCAGGGTCTTGGCGCGCCTGGAGGGCCTGCCGACACTGATCCGTGGTCCGGTGGGCCCGCCTGGGCCCCGGTCCGGCATCTGGAAAGCCAAGGTGCGCACCTCGAAGACTCGCAGCGGATGAAACTGGACCCGAAATGCTAGGGCCCCACCCATGCAACTTACTCAACCTTTACCCGGTTCCCGGTCCGGGGGTGTTCGGCGGCACGATATGAGGATGAACAACCTCCCCATCGACGGCGCACCTCTCGCCGCCAGCCCCCTGACCCGCGCCGTGCTCGAGATCGACGAGTACGTGGCCGGCCTGGGCTGGAACCAGCCCGCCCGCCTGTTCGCCCTGGTCGACACCGATCGGCTGCGTGCCGAGGAGCCCGCCCTGGCCGAACAGCTCGGACTCGACGGCGAGGGCGGCCTCCCCGGCGAAGCCCCCGCCCCCCTCACCCCGGTCGAGCAGGACGAGCTGCCCGCCGGAGTCCCCCTCGACGAGTTCCTCGGCACCATCGCCTGGCCCGACGCGGTCGCCGGGTGCGCGATGACGGTGGAACGGCTGATGCTGCCGCCGTCGGCGGAGGCGTCCGTCCCCGAGAACCTCCAGGAGGAGGGCGCCGAGGAGAAACTGGCCCGGTGGGTGGCCGAACACCCGGACCGGCAGGAGGTGCGGATGACCGTGGCGGTGCTGCGGGACGGCGCCCGCGAGTCGGCACTGCGGCTGCGCGAGAAGGACTCGCCGACCGAGGTCCTGACCGGACCGGACCTGGTGCCCGGGCTCACCGAGGCCCTGGCCGCCACCTTCGCCGACTGATCCCCGCCCGCGGACGGGCCCGCGCCGCGGTCCGCGGGAACGCCGGAACCGGGTCAGCCTGCCGTGCAGCGCGGCAGGCCGGCCCCGTTCCCCTTCCGGATGTCCGCCAGGGCGTCCAGCGCGTCGTCGATCGTGCCGACCTTCACCAGGGTCAGGCCGTCGGGGACGCCGCGGAGCGCGGTGGGGCAGTTCTCCTCGGGGGTGAGGAAGTACTCGGCGCCCTTGTCCCGGGCGGCGATGGTCTTCATCCGGATGCCGCCGATCGGCCCGACCTCGCCCTCCCCGTCGATGGTGCCCGTGCCGGCCACGAACTCGCCGCCGGTGAGGTCGCCCTCGGTGAGCTTGTCCACGATGCCGAGGGCGAACATCAGACCGGCACTGGGCCCGCCGACGTCGGCGAGTTCGATGTCGATCTCGAACGGGAACGTGTGGTCGAGCCCGGCCTGGATGCCGACGATGGCCCGCTCGTCGTCGTCGGCCTCGACGGTGGTGATGGCGACCTTCCGGCTCCCGGAGGGCTCCTCGCCCCTCTTCTCGGCCGCCTCGGCCCGCTTGGCCGGAACGACGGTGAAGACCACCTTCTCGCCGGGCTCGTGCTCGGTCACCAGCCGCGCGACGTCATCCGGCCGCTTCACCGGCTCGCCGTCCACGGCCTCGATCACGTCACCGGCGTGGAGCCGGCCCTGGGCCGGCCCGCCCTTGATCACGGAGGCGACGACCACCCTCTCGCCCACCGGGATCCCCAGCTCCCTCAGCGCCGCGACCTTGGCGCTCTCCAGGGACTGGCTGAACTCCTCCGCGTTCTCCTCCCGGACCTCCTCGGCGGACTTGTCGTCCGGGTACAGGGTGTCGTGCGGAACCACGGCGCTGTCGTCCACCAGCCAGCCGTAGAGGGCCTCCACCAGATGCATCCGGTAGTCGGCGCTGGTGACCCGGACGGTGGTCATGTTGAGGTGGCCGGAGGCCTCGTACGTCTTCCTGCCCTTGATGCTCAGCACCGGTTCGCCGTTGTGCTCACCGAGCGTGTTGACGGTGGGCCCCGGGGACATCTCCGCGTACGGAACCCTGATCAGGACTCCGGCGCAGAGCACGGCTATGAGCAGCAGGGTGGAGGTGAGCATCGTCGCGGTCCGGCGTGGCATGGCACGACAGTACGGGAACCGGACGCCGGCCGGCCGCGGGGGCCCGCCCGTCCGGGCCTCCCGTCACGGGGCGGTGGTCGTGGGACGGGGGTCGGCGTCGATCCCCTCCCGCCGGCGCCCGTGGTCGTGGGGACGCTCCATGGCCGCGCGGAAGGCCTCGTAACCGGCGACGCCGGCGGCGTCCCCGATGCCGCTGGGCTTGCGCGAGGCCCACACGGCCCATACGGCCGCCACCACCGCGGCGGCGAACGGAATCAGCAACCAGGCGAGTGCCGCCACAGTGACCTCCCGATCCCTCGAATACGCCAAACCGGCCTATGAGCAGACTAAATCCCGGAAGGATCAACAGTTCCGGCGGGGTCCGTCCCCGCAACCGGAAGCCGACCGCTCATCGGTACCGGCCATGCGTGGACTGTTCCCGGCAACCGCCCGCGCATTCCCCGCCGGAGCATGGCACACCCGCCCGAACGCCCCGGAGGCCCGGAAGAGGTAACCCCTCACCCGACCACCACCCCCAGAAGACGGCGCTACGCGCCGACCCTCCCACCCGTCACCCGACCACCACCCCCAGAAGACGGCGCTACGCGCCGACCCATTCTTCTGTGCCGTCGGTGAAGGTCTGGTGTTTCCAGATCGGCACCCGGTGCTTGAGGTCGTCGATCAGACGGCGGCACGCCTCGAACGCCTCGGCGCGGTGGGGGCAGGAGACCGCGACGACCACCGCCAGGTCGCCGACCCACAGGTCTCCCACACGGTGGACCGCGGCGAGCGCCCGTACCGGGAAGTCCGCGGCCACCTTCTCGGCGACGCGGCGCAGTTCGGCCTCGGCCGTGGGATGCGCGGAGTAGCCGAGCCGCGTCACACCGGCACCGCCGTCGTGGTCGCGCACGGTGCCGACGAACAGCGCGGTGCCGCCCGCTGCGGAGTCGCCGACGGCCGCGAAGACCTCGTCCACGGAGAGCGGACTGTCACGGATCGCGAGGAGGCGGATCGGATCGGGCGCCGCCCGCTCGCCGGGGTGGTCATGCGTCTGTGCCATGGGGCCATGGTGCCGCACCGGCCCGGGCCGGGCGCGGCCCCCCGCCCGCTTCCGCGGGAACCGGCCGGGTGTCCACGGCGCTCCGGCGTCACATGCGGCGGCGCGCCTTGCGCGCGCGGCGGACCAGAGCGGCCGTGCCCACCAGCGCGACGGTGGCGCCCGCGGCGCCGAGGGTGGTGGCGTCCTTGCGGCCCAGGCGACGGCCCGCGACCGTGTGCCGGCCCGCGACCTCCTTCAGCAGCTCGGCCAGCACCTCCTCGTTGGTCCACTTCGGCCGCCAGCCCGCCTCGTGCAGCCGGGAGCCGCTGACCACCCAGGGGTACATGGTGTAGGCCAGGTCGCCGGCCGGGGAGGGGGTGAGCCCCAGCCGGTGCAGCCGGGAGGCCGCCCCCAGCGCGACGGACGGGGGGAGCTCCATGCGGCGGATGCCGGACAGCTCCTCCACCTCCTCCTGCTCCAGCCAGCCGTCGCAGCCGACCGCCAACTCGCCGTCCACCTTCTCCAGCGCCGCGTACTCCAGGGCCCGGGCGAGGTCCTCCACGTGGCAGAACTGCCAGCACGGCCGGGAACCGGCCACGACCAGGAGGCGTGGTGACTCGAAGTACCGGGTCAGGGCCGTGTCCGTGCCGCCCACCAGGACGGTGGGGCGCACCACGGTGACGTTCAGCCCGGGGTGCGCGCGGGGCGCGCGCCGGGCGAGCCTCTCGATCTCCAGCAGGTCCCCGACGCCCGTGGCCTCGGCGGTCGCCCTCAGCTCGGCGTCCTCGGCCAGCGGCACGTCGTTGTCGGGCAGCGCTCCGTAGACCATCGCCGAGGTGCACAGCACCACCCGGCGCACCCCCGCCGCGGCGGCCGCCGTCAGCACGGTCTGGGCGCCGCGCACGTTGTAGGCGGTGCGGGCGGCGGAATCGGTCTCCAGGTTCAGGTCGAGGGCGAGGTGCACCACGGTGTCCACCGGGCCGCCGTCGCCCCGCAGCCGGTCGGCGATGGCCGGGTCCCGCACGTCCAGGACATGCCACTGGGCCCCCTCCACGTCCCCGCGGCGCTCGTCGAGGGCGATCACCCGCCCCACCTCCGGCGAGGCCACCAGCCGCTCGGTGAGCAGCGCGCCCACCCCCGACGCGGCGCCGGTGACCGCGACGGCGGGCCGCGCGGCCCCGTTACGCGGACCGCGAACGTTTGGTTCCTGGGAACTCACCGGGTTTCTCCCGCGGTTGTCTCTGGTACGGCGTGCGCAGGATCCATCCTGCACGAGAGGTGTCTAGGCTGGACGTAAGGCCCACCACTTCGCACACCGTCCCACCGTCCCATCCACCAGAGCCGAGGAACCCCGTGAGTGACATCCCATTCGGATTCGGCCTTCCGCCCGAGGAGCCGGAGGAGGGCGACGACGGCCGGAAGAAGGGCGGTCAGGGACCGAACCCCTTCGGGTTCGGCAGCGGACAGGGCGGCGCCGAGAACCCCTTCGCGGCGATGTTCGGTTCGTTCGGCGGTCCCGGCGGCTTCGATCCCAACGACCTGGGCGCCGCGTTCCAGCGCATCGGCCAGATGCTCAGCTACGAGGGCGGGCCGGTCAACTGGGACATGGCCAAGGACATCGCCCGGCAGACCGTCGCGGCGGGCACCAAGGACGGCGTCAAGGACGCCAGCGTCGGCCCGCAGGAGCGCCGGGAGGTGGAGGAGGCCCTGCGGCTGGCCGACCTCTGGCTGGACGGCGCGACCTCGCTGCCCTCCGGAGCGGGCTCGGCGGTCGCCTGGAGCCGCGCCGAGTGGGTGGAGGCCACCCTCCCGGTGTGGAAGGACCTGGTGGATCCGCTCGCCGAGCGGGTCGGAGCGGCCATGGGGGACGTCCTGCCCGAGGAGATGCAGGCCATGGCCGGCCCGCTGCTCGGCATGATGCGCTCCATGGGCGGTGCGATGTTCGGCACCCAGATCGGGCAGGCGCTGGGCGTGCTGGCCGGCGAGGTCGTCGGTTCCACCGACGTCGGGCTGCCGCTGGGGCCCAAGGGCAAGGCCGCGCTGCTGCCGGTCAACATCGCGGCCTTCGGCCGTGACCTGGGCGTCCCCCTGGAGGAGGTACGGCTGTACCTCGCCCTCCGCGAGGCCGCGCACCAGCGGCTGTTCGCCCATGTGCCGTGGCTGCGCTCCCACCTGTTCGGCGCGGTCGAGGGCTACGCCCGCGGTATCAAGGTGGACACCGCCAGGCTGGAGGACCTCGTCGGTCAGCTCGACCCGACGCGGCCCGAGGAACTCCAGGAAGCGCTGCAGCACGGCATGTTCCAGCCGGAGGACACCCCCGAGCAGAAGGCCGCCCTGGCCCGGCTGGAGACGGCGCTCGCCCTGGTCGAGGGCTGGGTGGACGCGGTGGTGCACGCCGCCGCCGGGCCGCGCCTGCCGTCCGCGTCCGCGCTGCGCGAGACGCTGCGCCGCCGCCGTGCCAGCGGCGGGCCGGCCGAGCAGACCTTCGCCACGCTGATCGGTCTGGAGCTGCGGCCCCGGCGGCTGCGGGACGCCTCCCGGCTGTGGGCCTCGCTCACCGACGCCCGCGGGCTGGAGGGCCGCGACGGGCTGTGGGCGCACCCGGACATGCTGCCGACCGCCGGCGACCTCGACGACCCGGACGGCTTCGTCCACCGCGAGCAGCTCGACTTCTCGGAGCTGGAGGGGCTGCTGCGCAAGGACGAGGGCACCGAAGAGCGCGGGAAGCACGACGACGAGCGCGAGGACGGCGGCGACGACGCGGACGGCGGCGCCCGGTGAGCCTGCACGAGGACGCGGCGCGGGTCCTCAAGGAGTGGTCCGCGCCGGACGAGGCCCAGGACGCGCTGCGCCTGGCGTACGGCGACCATCTGGCCGCCCACCCGGACGGCATGTGGAAGTCCTGCCCGGACGGGCACATCACGGCGAGCGCGCTCGTGGTGGACCCGCGCCGCGGCCGGGTCCTGCTCACCCACCACCGCAAGCTGCGGATGTGGCTCCAGACCGGCGGGCACTGCGAGCCCGGCGACACCACGCTCGCCGGCGCCGCCCTCCGGGAGGCCACCGAGGAGTCGGGCATCGCCGGGCTCGCCCTGCTGCCCGGCGGTCCCGTCCGGCTCGACCGGCACCTGACGCCCTGCGCCTGGCACCTGGACGTGCAGTACGCCGTCCTGGCGCCCGAGGGCGCGCTGGAGGCGGTCAGTGAGGAGTCGCTGGAACTGGGCTGGTTCGCCTACGACGAGGTGGCGTCCGTGGCCGACGACTCCGTCGTGCGGCTGGTGGACCGCACCCGCGCGCTGCTGTGAGGCACCGCGCGCGGGTGCGGCCCGCGCGCGGTGCCTCAGCCCCAGCGGTTGCCCTGGTTCTGGCCGTGCGAGCCGTGCTGCCCCACGCCGTACTGCGCGCGCAGGCCCTGACCGATGGCCGCGTTCTGCGGGGGGAGGAGTTCACTGGGCTGGACGAGGGCGTACCCCTGGCCCATGAAGCTCAGCTCCCAGCCCTCCCCGGTGTTGCCGCGCCGCCGGAACACGCTCTGGGAGCTGGTCTGGGCCTGCATCTGCACCCGCAGCGAGCTGGACCAGGCGACCACCGCGTCGGAGTCGGCGTTGACGTACCTGTCCGGGGTGACCTGGAGCGCCAGTGGCTGTCCGGAGGTCATCAGGGCGACCTTGCCCTGCCCGGTGATGTTGAGGTTGTACGCGCCGGAGCCGGAGATGCCGAACTGGCTGTCCACCGCGATCACCTCCCAGTGGAGGGAGGAGTCGAGGGCCAGGACGTAGGCGCTGTCGACCGTCAGCCCCTCCGGTTCCACGTCCATGACGTGGATGTACTGGGCGAGGTTGGCCAGGTAGACCGTGCCCTGCCCGGAGCAGCGCATCAGTTCCAGGTTCTCGCCGGACTGCGCCTGCCTGCGGCGCTGCCCGCGCGACTGGTACTCGCCGTCGAACTCCAGCAGCCCCTGGTAGGCGACCATCGCGCCCTTGCGGGCGAGGACGTCGTCGTGGCCGCCGAGCAGGACCCGCAGCAGTTGCGGGTTCTGCAGGGCGTACCGGTCCTGGGTCTGGACCTCGGTGTGGCCGAAGAGCGGACTCTGCATGGTTCTTCCTCCCCCTCAGCCCCGGACCCGCAGGCGGTCGGTGCTGTCCTCGCTGGGCTGTACGACGACGAACCCCTGACCGGAGAAGGCGATCTGGTACGCCTCCCCGCTGCCGCGGCCGATCAGCGCGCCCGCCTTCATGGTGCGCTTGCCCTTCATCTTCAGACCGGACGACCAGGCGACGAGGGCGTCGGGGTCGACGTAGGTCTCGTCCTCGCCGCGTCCGCAGTCCACGACGATGGGAGTGCCTCGGGAGGTGAGGGCGACCCAGCCGGTGCCGGAGATCCCGACGTTGAACAGGCCCTGCCCGGCGAACTTCGCCAGTCCCTTGACGCGCTCGACGCCCCACTGGAGGTGCGCGTCGAAGGCGAGGAGGTTGGTCCCGTTGACGGAGAGGGCCTCGTTGTTCAGGTTGAGGCAGACGACCTCGGCCCCGTAGTCGGCCAGGTAGAGCAGCCCGTCGCCGCTGCACTTCATCAGCGGGGCGCTCTCGCCCGTGAGCCACTGGGAGGCCATCTGACGGACGGCCGGCGGGTTGGGTTCGTACTGGACGAAACCCTCGTAGGCGATCATCGATCCCGTGCGGGCGAAGACGTCCTGGCCGCCGGCCATGGCGATCTTCACCATGTGCGCGCCGTGGTTCTCCATGCGGGCGGCGGGCGGGGTCGGGGCGTGGCCCGAGATCACTGACTGGTTCATTGCGGGCTCCCTCAGACCTCGTAGGGCTGGACGACGATGAAGTTGCCGGGCGCACCGCGGAACTGGAGGTTCACGGTCTCCCCGCTGTGGCCGGGGTAGGCGTTGCGGCGCAGCCGCACCTGGCTGGAGATGATCACCTGTGCGCCGGCGGACCAGGCGACGACGGCCTGGCAGTCGGCGAAGGTGGTCGGTGTGACGGGCAGGACGACCGGGGTGCCCCTCGTGGTGACCACGACGGTTCCGGTGCCCTGGAACTGCATGGCGAACAGCGCGCCGCCGGGGATGCCGTGGCCCTCGATCCGGCGGACCTCGTACTGGAGGCTCTCGTCGAAGGCGAGGACGTTGTCGGCGGAGACGCAGATGGCGTCGCCCTGGAGCTCGATGGGGTGGACGTGGGCGGCGTTCTCCGCGAAGAACACCTGGCCCCGGCCGCTGCAGCGCATCAGCTGCATCTCCTGGCCGGTGGCGTTGCCGACGATCCGCCCGGCGAGCCCGGCGCCCTTGTAGGAGAAGTCGACCTTGCCCTGGTACAGCACCATGCTGCCCTGGCGGGCGAGGACGGGCTGGCCGTCGCCGAGGTCGGCGCGGATCAGCGACGGGTTCTGCGAGGTCCAGCGCCGGCCGGTCGGCGCCTCGCGGTACTTCTCCAGTACGGCGCCGATCCCGGCCGCGGGGCCCTGCGGCACCGGCTGGGCGCCGGACTGCCCGGGGAATTGTCCGAAGGGCTGCTGCGGGGCCTGTGGCTGCCCGAAGGGGTTGGGCACCGGAGCGGGCTGGGCAGGCGGGGGCACTGGAGCGGGCGGGGCCGCCTGCCCGGGGAAGCCCGGCTGGGCGGGCATGGTCGGCTGGTTCCCGTAGGGGGGCGGGACGGGCTGACCGGGCTGCGTCGGCGGGCCGAAGGCCGGGGCGGCGGGCGCGGCGGGCTGGGACACCGGAGCGGGAGCGGCGGGCTGGGACACCGGAGCAGGCGCGGGGGGCGCGAATCCGGGCGCCGGCCCCGCAGGCGGGGCGAACCCGGGCACCGGCCCCGCGGGCGGGGCGAACCCCGGTGCTTCGGCGGGAGCGGCGGCCGGGGTGGTGGGCTCCTCTTCGAGGACCTCACCGCCGAAGTTCCTCAGCAGCGCCTCCAGCCCGCCGTCGAAGCCCTGCCCGACCGCCGCGAAACGCCAGACGTCCTTCAGGTAGATGTCGCCGAGCATCACGGCCCGCTCGGAGGTGAACTCCGAACCGTCGAACGCGTATCGCGCGACTTCCTCGCCGCCCGCGACGATCCGCAGATAACCCGGATCGATCTGGGACATCTGCCCGGCGCCGTCGATCGTCGCCGTGAAGGACAGCTTCTTGATGTGCGCGGGAATGCGGTCCAGCGTCACTCTGAAGGATTCGGTGTCGCCCGCCTGCGCCCCCAGGAGCTGAATCGACTCCTCCGGTGTTTTGGGCTGGTTGAAGAAGACGAAGTAACGGTCGTCGGAGAGCCGCTCGTCGGCGTCGAGACCGAAACAACTGATGTCGAAGGTCAGTCCCGGCGCCGAGATCCGCACACCCACGTACAGATCCGTTCCCGCGGTGAGATCGCTGATCTTGGCCTTGTGGCCGCGTTGGAATTCCCTGGCCATGCGTAACGACCGTCCCCCATCCGATGCGATGATGTGCGTTGCGCCAGGCTAACGGTTCCCTCCCCCGCCTCACTCGCCCCGGGCAGGGGGAACATTCGGCAACCGGGCGGCCGCCACCACTCCCTCCAGGAATCCGCGGGCCCTTTCGGTACGCGGATAGGCGTCCAACAACCGCCAGAATCGCGGGCCGTGGCCGGGAACCAGCAGATGCGCCAGTTCGTGCAGGAGGACGTAGTCCAGAACGTAGTCCGGCATGCCCTGCAGCCGGTGGGAGAGGCGGATGCTGCCCTCCGCGGGGGTGCACGAACCCCAGCGGGTGTTCTGGTTCGTGACCCAGCGCACCGAGGCCGGGCGGGCGCGCCCCTGGAGGTACTGCTCGGAGAGCCGTGCCGCGCGCTCGGCCAGTTCGCCGTCGTCGGGCCTTCGCCTGCGCTCCTGGGCGGCCAGTTTGTCGAGCATGATCCTCACCCAGCGCCGCTCCTCGTCACCCGACATCCGGGCCGGGATGAGGACGACGGTGCGGCCGCCCTCGCGGTAGGCGGAGACCGTGCGCCTGCGGCGTGAGCTGCGGCGGACCTCCACCGCGCCCGGGCCCGCACCGTCCGCCGCCGCACCGTGCGGCCCGGGTCCGTGGTGCGGCGGTTCGGTGCTGTTCAGCGGGTCGGCGGGCACGCCACGACGTTACCCGCCGGCGCCGGCGGAAGTCCCGGCTCCGGAGCACTTCCGGGGGAACACCCGCCGCGCGGGCCGGTCCCCTCCCCGGAACTCATCGGACCGGGGCCGGAGACCACGGCGGTATGACGAACGCCACTGCCTGTGGACAACTCCCCGAAGCGGTCGCGGCGGAGGGTCCATGCTGAGCCCGTCCGGTGTTCGGTGGGCGGCCGGGTGAGGGTCCGCCCGTGGTCACAGAGATTCCAGGGGGTCCGGCATGCATCCGATGATCAAGCCCGCGCTGCGGCGCGCGTGGCGGGACCGGCACACCGTGCAGTACGGGGTGACGCCCGCGCACGCGGTGCTGCTGGGCCCGGTGGACACCGCGACCGGCAGTTTCCTGGACCTGGTCGACGGCACCCGCAGCCTGCCGCAGCTCAGGGAGGCGGCGGAGGCGATGGGGCTCGGGGCGGACGCCGCCGACCGGCTGGTGGCACGGCTGGCGGCCGCCGGTCTGCTGGACGACGCCACCGCCCACCGCCGGGCCGCGGCCCGTGTGGACGACCGGCTCCGCCCGGACCTGGGCTCGCTCTCGGTGCTCCGGCCGGAACCGGGCGGCGGGGTGCGCCGGCTGGCCGCCCGGGCGGCCGGCCGGGTGCAGGTACGCGGCGCCGGGCGCGTCGGGGCGACGGTGGCGGCGCTGCTGTCGTCGGCCGGAGTGGGACAGGTGGACGTGGTGGACGGGGGGTGCGTGGCGCCGTGGGACACCGCCCCGGGGGGTATCGAGGCCGAGCGGACCGGGGAGCGGCGGGTCTCGGCTGCGGGCCGGGCCGTACGGCGGGCGGCTCCGGGGGCCCGTCCGCCCCGCCCCGGTCCCGGGGAGGGCGAACCGGGTCTGGGCCTGGTGGTCCTCGCACCGCGCGACGGGCTGGCCTCCTACGCCCCGGACCCCGCCGCGGCAGGGGAACTGGTCGCCGGCGGGCTGCCCCATCTGTACGCGGGCGTGGTCGAGGGCACCGGTTTCGTGGGTCCGCTGGTGCTGCCGGGCGCCACGGCGTGCGCGGAGTGCCTGCTGCGGGAGCGCTCGGACCGGGAGCCGACGTGGCCGCTGCTGGTGGCGCAGTGGCGGTCCGCCCGGCGCTCGGGGGTGCCCGCCTGCGATGTGGCACTGGCGACGGTGGTCGCGGGGGCCGCCGCCTCCTGTGCGCTGGACTTCCTGGACGGGGACGGGAGCTGGGCGGCGAACACCCGGCGACAGTGGGTCCTGCCGGGGCTGCGTTCCGAGTCGGAGCCGGTGCCCGCCCACGCGGAGTGTCCGTGCGGTGCGGCTTCCGTGCCCGGGCCCCGCCCGCTCTCGGCGGACGGGGCCCGGAGGTCCACAATGGCCACATGACCGCTGTCCTCGGCGCTGCCACTCGGTCGTGCTGTCGGGAAGTTGGAGGGGCACATGTCGGATCTTCCGCGTAAGGCCGTCACCCGTACCGCCAAGCTGGCCGCGCTGCCGCTGGGGATAGCGGGGCGCGCGACCTGGGGGCTGGGCAAGCGGATCGGCGGCTACTCCGCGGATCTGGTCGGAAGCGAACTGCAGCAGCGCACCGCCGAGCAGCTCTTCAAGGTCCTCGGGGAGCTGAAGGGGGGTGCCATGAAGTTCGGCCAGGCGCTGTCGGTCTTCGAGTCGGCGCTCCCCGAGGAAGTGGCCAAGCCGTACCGCGCGGCGCTGACCAGACTCCAGGAGGCGGCCCCGCCGATGCCCGTGTCCACCGTGCATGCCGCGCTGGCCGAGCGGATGGGCGAGGACTGGCGGGACCTGTTCGAGGAGTTCGAGGACAAGCCCTCCGCCGCGGCCTCGATAGGCCAGGTGCACCGCGGTGTCTGGCACGACGGGCGTCCGGTCGCGGTGAAGGTGCAGTACCCGGGCGCGGGCGAGGCACTGCTGTCGGACTTGAACCAGCTCGGCCGCTTCGTCCGGCTGCTGGGACCGCTCATTCCCGGGGTGGACATCAAGCCCCTGGTGTCGGAGCTGCGCGACCGGGTCAGCGAGGAACTGGACTACGGACTGGAGGCGCAGGCGCAGCGGGAGTACGCGGCGGAGTTCGCCGGCGATCCCGACGTGCACGTGCCGGACGTGGTGTACCAGTGCGAGCAGGTGCTGGTCACCGAGTGGATGGAGGGCGTGCCCCTGTCCGAGGTGATCAAGGACGGGAGCCAGGAGGAACGGGACCGGGCCGGACAGTTGCTGGCTCGCTTCCTCTTCTCGGGCACGGCCCGCACGGGGCTGCTCCATGCCGATCCCCACCCCGGGAACTTCCGGCTGCTGACCAAAGACGCCCCCGACGGCCCTCCGGAGAAGTGGCGGCTGGGGGTGATGGACTTCGGCACGGTGGACCGGCTGCCGGAGGGCCTGCCGCCGACGATCGGGGTCGCGCTGCGGATGGCGCTCGACGGCGACGCCGAGGCGGTGTACGAGCTGCTGTGCGGCGAGGGCTTCGTCAAGCCGACCGTCGAACTGGATCCGGAGGCGGTGCTGGACTACCTCCTCCCCATCATCGAACCCGCGCAGACGGACGAGTTCACCTTCTCCCGGAGCTGGATGCGGGAGCAGGCCGCGCGTCTGGCGGATCCGCGTTCTCCCGCCTACCAGTTGGGCAAGCAGCTCAACCTGCCGCCCTCTTACCTGCTGATCCACCGGGTGACGCTCAGCACGATCGGAGTGCTGTGCCAGCTCGGCGCGCGGATCAGGATGCGCGAGGAGATGGAGGACTGGGTGCCGGGTTTCCTGCCGGAGGAGGACGCCGAGGCGGATCTCCCCGGGGCGGATGACGAGGACGAGGTGACGGAGACCTCTGCCTGAGCGCCCGGGCCGTCCGCCGCGCCGGACTGCCCGGGCCTGGGGGCGGTTCCCCCTCCGGCCGGAGGAACGGGCTGCCCGGAGGGCGCCCGGAAGCGAAGGAACCGGGGCGGCGTCGCCCCGGTTCCCCATCCCCCCGTGGTCGGCTGACGGCGCCGGTCACCGGCGCCGTCAGCGGCGACCGTCGTCGGTCACTGCATCACGGCCAGGGCCAGCGCCCGGCGGGCCCGCATGGAGGCCCGCTCGGCGCGGCGCTGCATACGGCGGGCAACGCGCAGCCGGTGGACCCGTTGTTCGGCCTCGGCCTCCCTCATGCGTTGCTCCATATGGGCACGGGCCATGGCTTCTGGGATGAGTTGCATGTCGCGGGTCCTGTTCTGGCGCGAGGCGGCCATGTCGGAGTGGTTGCTTGCGTGGTTGTCGCTGTTGAAAGTCATCAGGGGCTCCCGTGCAGGGAAGGGACGCAGCGCGGGACCGTGCGTCGCGGGTCGGTCGATCGTGCCGGCGGTTCTCATGCCGTGACCGGGTTCTTGCGGGGACGGCCACGCGGCCGCTTGCGGGGCACGACGACGCCCTGGACGAACAGCTCGCCGCCCCAGACGCCCCAGGGCTCGCGGCGGTCCTTGGCGCCGGCAAGGCATGCCTCGCGCAGCGGGCAGGTCTGGCACAGGGACTTGGCGTACTCCACGTCGGCCGGCGACTCGGCGAAGAAGACCTCCGGGTCGTAGCTGCGGCAGGGCACGGCCACACCGAGACGCTCGATGGCGTCGTCGAGCTCGGTCAGCGTGGTGAGGGCTGTCAAGGAGTCCTCCGTGGTGTCGGACGGTCGGATCGGGTCGGGCTGTACTGACGGGGCGTGCGTCTGGATGTGCACGGCGGTGAGTTCCTCGTCTGTGTCGTCTCTTCGCCCCGGCTGGTGGCCGGGCCATGTTGGGAAAACAGAAGGGCCGCGGATCCCGGTGTGGGTTCCGCGGCCCTGGAAGGTGCCGACCTGATCGCGCCGATCAGGCTGGATCTCTCCAGGGTTCGAGCCCACGGAAGGCCCACATCGTGTGGTACTGCGACTGCTTCTGTCCGTTTTCGGCACCGTTGACCGCGTCGGTAAAGGCATGGGCATCCACCTGTGCCACCGCTGCTGCCGCGGGTGCCTGGGTCGGTCGCTCCTCGGCCCGCTCACGGGTCGGCAGGACCACACGGGACGCCGGACGCGCGACCGTGACACCGAGGACACCGGTGCCGGACAGGCTGCTGGAGCCGAGCAGGCAGGAGGCGGCGGTCTCAAGACCGATCAGCTCTTTGGTGATCAGGGTGGTCATGGAACTCGCCTCCTCTCGGCGTCCTGGGGGACCGGCCCGGTGGGCCGATCCGGATGTTCAAGGGCTAGTACAGCATGGACGGGGTGAGACGGGTCACCCCGCCTCCATCCATGTCCGGAAGGCTATGAGGGTTTGCACGGCGCGCGCAAACTATTTTTCCGGCAGATTCGTAACAGCCTCCGTGACACTTTCCGGAACTTCTTCGTCCACTTGTACGAGTGACCCCTCTCCGGTTTCCGCACGGACGTTCGCATCGACTTCCTCACCGGCGCACAGGGCCAGCACATCGGCGCCGAACCGCTGGAGCTTGCGACCGCCCACGCCCGGGATCCGGGCCAGCTCGGCCTCGTTGTCGGGCACGTTCTCGGCGATCGCCATGAGGGTCTTGTCGGTGAAGACGCAGTACGCGGGCTGCCCCAGTTCCCGGGCCCGGACCGAGCGCCACTCCCGCAGCCGCTCGTACAGCTCCTCGTCGAGATCGGAGGGGCAGTCCTCGCAGCGCATCAGCTTCATCTCGCCCGGGTCGGTGAGGGTTCGCCCGCAGACCCGGCACCGTGCCGGACCGCGCCTCCTGCGCGACCGGCCCGCACCACCGCGCTCGACGCTCCCGCCGCCCGCGCGGCCGCCGCCCGCCGGGGAACCGGGACGCAGCCCTTCCAGGAACCGGCTCGGGCGGCGCCCGCCCCGGCCGCCCGGCGAGCGGGACAGCGCCCAGGACAGGGACAGGTGGCGCCGGGCGCGGGTGACCCCGACGTAGAGCAGCCGGCGCTCCTCCTCGATCTGCTCGTCCGTCCTGGCGTGGGTGATCGGCACCGTCCCGTCGGTCAGTCCGACCAGGAAGACCGCGTCCCACTCCAGGCCCTTGGCGGCGTGCAGCGACGCCAGGGTGACGCCCTCGACCGTGGGGGCGTGCTGGGCGTTCGCCCGCTCGTCCAGTTCGGCCACGAAGTCGGCCAGGGTCGCCTGCGGCCGGGCCGCGGCGAACTCCTCGGCGAGCCGCACCAGGGCGGCCAGCGACTCCCAGCGCTCGCGCACGGCACCGGATCCGGCGGGCGGTTCGGAGCTCCAGCCGGTGCCGCCCAGCACCGCCCGCACCTGGGAGGGCAGGCCGACGGCGTCGGCCAGCAGCGTGTCGTTGCCGCCGGCGCGTGCGGCGCCGCGCAGGGCGAGCCCCGCCTCGCGCACCTCGGGGCGCTCGAAGAACCGCTCCGCGCCGCGCAGTTGGTAGGGCACCGCCGCGTCGGCGAGGGCCTGCTCGTAGACCTCGGACTGGGCGTTGACGCGGTAGAGCACCGCGATCTCGCTCGCGGGAACCCCGGCGTCCATCAGCTCCCGGATGCGGTGGGCGACACCCTCGGCCTCGGCGGGCTCGTCGGCGTACTCGGTGTAGACCGGTTCCGGCCCGGCTTCGCGCTGGGAGACCAGTTCGAGCCGGTGCTCGGCGGCCCGGCCCCGCGCCTGGGCCAGCAGTCCGTTGGCCAGGTGGACCACCTGCGGCGTGGAGCGGTAGTCGCGCACCAGTTTCACCACCGTGGCATCGGGGTGGCGGGCGCGGAAGTTCAGCAGGTGGTCGGGGGTGGCGCCGGTGAAGGAGTAGATCGTCTGGCTGGCGTCGCCGACCACGCAGATCGAGTTCCGCTCCCCCAGCCACAACTCCAGCAGCCTCTGCTGGAGCGGGCTGACGTCCTGGTACTCGTCCACGACGAAGTGCTGGTACTGCCGCCGCACGGTGTCGGCGATGTCCGGGCGCTCCTCCAGGATGCCGACGGTGAGCAGCAGCACGTCCTCGAAGTCGATCGCCGCGCGCTCGCGCTTGAGCTGCTCGTAGAGCCCGTAGATCCGGCTGATCTCGGCCGGATCCCTCGGTGCCTCGCGTACGGATTTGGCCACCGCGGCCGGATAGTCCTCCGGTACCGTCTGCGTGACCTTGGCCCATTCGATCTCGGCCGTCACATCGCGCAGTTCGTTGCGGTCGAGGCGGACGCGGCAGCGGGCCGCGGCCTCCGCGACGAGCTGGACCTTGCGCTCCAGCAGGCGTGGAAGCTCGCCGCCGACCGCCTTGGGCCAGAAGAACTGCAACTGCCGCAGCGCGGCGGAGTGGAAGGTGCGGGCCTGCACACCGCCGGCGCCGAGTTGGCGCAGCCGCCCGCGCATCTCCCCCGCCGCCCGGTTGGTGAAGGTGACGGCGAGCACACTCGCGGGCTGGTACACCCCGGCCCGCACCCCGTACGCGATCCGGTGCGTGATGGCCCGGGTCTTGCCCGTACCGGCCCCTGCCAGGACGCACACCGGGCCGTGCAGTGCCGTGGCCACCTCGCGCTGCTCGGGGTCGAGCCCTTCGAGTACCGCGTCCGGCGAGTCGGGGACGGCTGGGAACAGAGGGGAGGGCGTTGCTGCTGTCACCCCGCCATGCTGCCAGGTCGCCGGAGAAGCCCGTGACCGCCGTCCACAGGCGGCGGGAGTTCGTCGTACTTCTCCGCGTACTTCTCCGCCTCCCCGTGCCCCCTGGCTCCTCGTGCGGGGCGTCCCGTGCGGAGTCCGCGGAACGCCCGGCGCGCTTCGGGGATGCCCGGACGGCGCCGGGGAGACGCGGCTCACCGCGGCGGGGCCCGTTCCCGGGAATGGTCCCGGGCGGCCGGACGTTCCACCGGTGCCAACACGCCGAGACGAAGGAGCGCGAGGACCCATGGCGGGAACGGTGACGATGTACAGCACCACCTGGTGCGGCTACTGCCGCCGGCTCAAGAGCCAGATGGACCGCGAGGGGATCGCGTACACCGAGGTCAACATCGAGCAGGACCCGGAGGCCGCGGCCTTCGTCGAGAAGGTCAACAACGGCAACCAGCTCGTTCCGACCGTGCTCTTCCCCGACGGTTCGGCCCTTCCCAACCCGTCGATCGCACAGGTCAGGCAGAAGATCGGCGCCTGAGCGGGCCCGCGCGCGCCCGTTTCCGGGGCGGCCCCCACGGCCGGCGGAGCCGTGGGGGCCGCCCCGCTGTGCGTCCGCACCGGGCGGAGGCCGGCGAGCCGGCCGCGCGGCGCGTGTCCGGTCCTGACGCGGGACGCGGTGAGGCGTGCGGTGTTCCGCCGGTGCCCGGCGGCCGTCCGGCACAGCGCCGGCGGAGAGGACGGGGCGGACCGGCTCGTCGCGCGGCACCCGGTCGGCGGCCGGTTCGGCGGCCGCCGGGCGGCTCGGGAGGCCGGGCGAACGGGGCGTCAGGGGATCGCGGCGTCAGGGGATCGGGGCGTCAGGGGATCGCGGCGGAAGCGGCCTGCTCCGCCGCGGCGGTCCGGTGCTCCACGGCGCCGGTGGTGCGCGTCGGCCGGCGGCCGGCACTCCGTCAGACGCCTCTCCGTCCCGGCCGCCGGTCCCCGGGACCTCTTCCGGCCGGCCGCCCGTGGGTCCCCGGGGCGAACCCGCCCCGGCAGCGGACCTCCGGGCTCCGGTCGCCGCCGGGCCGCCGCGCCCCCGGGCCCGGGAGCCTCCGGGCGCCACGGTCAGGGCGCCGGAAGGCCCGGCGAGCCGGTCAGCGACGGGGCCGGAGAGCGTACGGCCGTCCACGGGTGCGTGGTCTCCGCGTCCCGGTCGCCCCCTGACGCCGTGACGCCCGTCGCACCGGGGATGCGGCCCGGCGTTCCCGGGCGCCCGGCCGTGCGGCGGCGAGGAACCGCAGTCCGTCCGGCTCCGCCGGGGTCCGTCACAGCCCCCGCTCCGCGAGGTCCGTCCGCCGCGCGCGGGCCGCCAGGGCCAGCAGTTCGTCGACCGGCCACTGGTCGTAGACGTGCTCGCCGTACTTGCGGGCGACGACGCGGCCCCCGGCGTCGATCAGGAAGTCGGCGGGGAGGCCGAACCGGCCGCCGTGCGGTCTGGCCGACGGCCTGCGCTCCCGTCCCCGGGCGATCTCCCGCGCGCTGCGCGCGACCGCCCTGAGGATCGGCGGCCAGGCGCGCGGGGAGAGCAGGGAACGGGGCGCCGACTCCACGCCGAACTCGGCGTACAGCCGCCTGTCAGGGTCGGCGACGACGGCGAACGGCAGGTCCGCCGCGTGCTTCGCCAGTTCCTCGGGATGCGAGTGGAAGACCACGACCTCGCGGACGCCCGCGGCCTCGATCTCCGCGTGCCGCCGCACCACCGACCGCAGGTGGAGGCTGCAGATCGGGCAGCCGGCGAACCGCCGGAACTGCAGGTGGACCAGCCGTTCGCGGTCCGGCACGGCCACCGGCGGGCCGAAGACGGAGGTGAGTTCACGGGCGGGAACGGGCGATCCGGGTTCCAGCGGCTTCCGGGACGTGCGCATCGGGCACCCTCCAGGGCGTGAGGCCGTAGGTGTACGGCGTACACGAAACAGCGTAGGCGTATCCCGTACGCTGTCAACCGTCATGCCTCGTCCCCGCTCCCTCACCCCCACCCAGCTCGCCACGGCCGCCCTCGCCGTCATCGACCGCGACGGGCTCGCCGGGCTGTCCATGCGCGCGGTCGCCAAGGAGCTCGGCGTCAGCACGATGGCCCTCTACCGGTACGTGGAGGACCGCGAGCAGCTCGAAGAACTCGTCGTGGAGCTGGTGATCTGCGCCGCCGCCGCCGAGCCGCCCCCCGCAGAGCTGCCGTGGCGGGAGCGGCTCGGGATCCTGGCCGTGCGGCTGCGCGACGCCGTGGCCGCCCACCCGTCCGCCGTTCCGCTGACGCTCACCCACCGGCACACCTCTCCCGGCCTGCTGCGCTGGTCGGAGACGGTGCTGGCCGTCCTGGCCGAGGCGGGCTTCGAGGACGGGCGGCGGACCGTCGCGCTGCGCTGTCTGCTCGCCCACGTCATCGGGGCGATCCAACTCGACCACCTGGCCCCTCTGCCCGGCCGGGACGCCGGCACCGGACCGCCCGCGGCCGACTTCCCCCACCTGTCGCGGGCCGCACGCCACACCCGGAACGTCAGCGCCGGGCAGGAGTTCCGCGAGGGGCTCGCCGTCCTGCTGCGGGGCCTGGAGGCCTGAGCCCGCGGCCGCGGGGCCGCCCGGAGGACGGCTCCGGCACCCGCCGCGGCACGGCCCTCACGGCAGCGGCTCTCCGTACCACAGCTCGATCAGCCGGGCCGCGATGGAGATCCCGGACGGCGGCAGGACCTCGCCGGCGGCGAACGCGGCCCGCAGCTCCTCGCGCGAGAACCAGCGGGCCTCCTCGATCTCCTCCCCGTCCACCCGGATCTCGGTGGAGGTGGCGCGCGCCACGAACCCCAGCATCAGGCTGGACGGGAAGGGCCACGGCTGGCTGGCGACGTACTCCACCTCGCCGATCGTCAGGCCGACCTCCTCGCCGGCCTCCCGCACGACCGCCTGCTCGATGGACTCCCCCGGCTCCACGAAGCCCGCGAGCGTGGAGAAGCGCCCCCTGGGCCAGTGCATCTGGCGGCCCAGCAGAGCGCGGTCGTCGGCGTCCGTCACCAGCATGATCACGGCCGGGTCGGTGCGCGGGTAGTGCTCGGCCCCGCAGGCCGGGCAGCGGCGGATGTGGCCGGCCGCGGCGATGACCGTGCGCTCCCCGCAGCGCGAGCAGAAGCGGTGCATCCGCTGCCAGTTCTCCAGGGCCACCGCGTGCACCACGAGCTGCGCGTCGCGCTCGGAGAGCAGCGCGCCCGCCTCCCGCAGCCCCGCCGGGCGGGCCGCGTCGTCCATCCGGCCCGGCAGCGAGTCCTTCTGCAGCGCGAAGTAGCGCACGCCGTCCTCGTCGACGCCGAGGAAGTAGCGGTGCGCCTCGGTCAGCGGGGCGTCGAAGGACGGCATGGTCACCAGCTCGGCACGGCCGTCGCCGGTGTCCTCGATCAGCACCTGGCCGCCGGAGACCACGAAGCAGCGGGTGGTGGGGTGGCTCCAGGCCGCCGCGAGCCACGCCTCGTCCACCCGGTGGTGGGCGGCGCGGTCGATGCCGCCGGTGGCGGTGAGCGTGATCGGACGGTGGGCTTCGGTGCGGTCGGGCCAGGTGATCACGGCTGCTTCCAACTTCCCCTGCGGCGTGAGCGGTGGTTCGGGTGCGGGCTGTGGCGGCGGTCCGGCGCCCGGCTGCGGGGAAGGCCGGGTGCCCGCGGGCCCCGCGGACGGGGTACCGGCCTGTGGTGCGCCCGCGGACCGCGGTGTCCGCGAGCGGCCGGGGCGGCGCTCATGCCCCGAGCCTATCCGGCCGTCCCGCCCGTCCCGGAATCGGCCGCCGCGCCCTCCCGGGCGCCCGGCTCCCCCGTCCCGCCCTCCGCGCCCGCGGCGTGCCTCGCGCCCCCCTGACCGGAAGGGGCGCTTCCGTCCTCTCCGTGGAGCAGCAGGCGCTCCAGCTCGGCCCGGCCGGGCAGGTGCGGGGGGCGGACCAGCTCGCCGCTGCGCACGTACAGGAAGGCGGCGCGCACGGCCTGGAGCGGCAGCCCGTGCCGCTCGGCCCAGGCGAGGCGGTAGACGGCGAGCTGGAGGGGGTCGGCGGTCCTGGTGCGCCCGGTCTTCCAGTCGACGATCTCGAAGCCCCGGCCGTCCTCGTCCCGGTAGACCGCGTCGATCCGGCCGCGGACCACCCGGCCGGCGAGCACGATCCGGAAGGGCGCCTCGACCCGGTAGGGGGTGCGGTGGGCGTAGGGCGTGCGGGCGAACGCCTCCTTGAGCGCGGCCAGGTCCTGCTCGTCGGCGATTCCGGCGGGGTCCCCGAGCCCGTACCCGCCCTCGTCCTCCTCGCCGCCCGGCAGTTCGTCGGGGCCGAGCAGGGGCAGTTCCAGCTCCTCGAAGCGGGACTGCACCCAGGCGTGGAAGCGGGTGCCGCGGCGGGCCGCGGCGGGCCGCGGCGGGCGCGGCATGGGCCGGACCAGGTCCCTGGCGAAGCCCTCGGGGTCGGCGGCGAGACGCACGAGCTGGGTCGCGGACAGCGACGCCGGCAGCGGCACCTCGCGCACGCCCGACCGCGCCCGGCGCAGCTCCGCGGTGAGCGCGTCCAGATCGCGGTCCCAGGAGGCGACGCGCCGCGCCTCCTCCGGGTCCAGTCCCTCCGTGCCGCCCGTCCCGTCGTCCGACGCCGCCCGGGGGCGGGGCAGCGTCCGGTCCGCCGGGCGTCCGTCCGGCGGGACGTCCGCCCCGGCCTCCGCGCCCGCCCCGGCCTCCGCGTCCGCCCCGGCCTCCGCGTCCGGGCGGTCCCGTCCGTCCAGGTGGGCCGTGACCAGCTCGGCGGCGGCGCGGCGGCGCTCCAGGGCGTCCTCGTCCAGCGGCAGGGGCCAGGCGCGCTCCTCGGCCGCCTGCGCCAGGGCCGGGTTCTCCTCGTCCTCCGCGGGCTCCTCGGCCCAGTGCTCGACCTCGCCGTGCCGCGGATCGGCCTCGCAGTGCTCGCGCAGGGCCGTCAGGAACGACGAGGGTCCGCGCGGCGTCTTCTGGCTCGGACCCCACCAGTGGCCCGAGCCGAGCAGCAGGGAGCGGGGCCGGGTGAAGGTGACGTAGCCCAGGCGCAGTTCCTCGGTGTACTGGTGCTCCCTGACCGCCTCGTCGTAGTCCTTCAGGTCCCTGGACGTCCAGCCGCCCAGCTCCGGCAGGGTGGCCGCGTCGCCGCGCAGGGCGGGCGGCAGCACCCTGGGCCGGCTGAGCCACGACTCGCGGGCCTGTTCGCTGGGGAAGTTCTTCCTCACCAGTCCGGGGACGGCCACCACGTTCCACTCCAGCCCCTTGGACTTGTGGGCGGTGAGCACCTTCACGGTGTTCTCGCCGCCGGGCAGGGAGCCGTCCAGTCCCTTCTCGTACTCGGCGGCGGCGCGCAGGAAGCCGAGGAAGGCCAGCAGGGTGGACTGCCCGTCCAGGGACGCGAACCCGGCCGCGATGTCCAGGAAGGTCCCCAGCGTCTCGCGCCGGCGGGCTGCCACCGCGTGCGGGGAGGCGGAGAGTTCGACCTCCAGGCCGGTGACGGACAGCACCCGGTGGAGGACGTCCATCAGCGGGTCGGCGAGCGAGCGCCGCAACTCCCTTATCTCGGCGGCCAGCCGCGCGAAGCGCACCCGCGCCTCGGGGGAGAAGGGCAGCGAGTCCTCGTGGCCGGCGGGGTCCAGGAAGGTGTCGAGCGCGTCGGCCAGGGAGATCACCTCGGCCGGGTCGGTGCCCTCCACGGCGGCGGCCAGCCGCTTCTCGACGTCCACCTCCCCGTCCGGTGTGCGGGGCCCGCCGGGCACCAGCAGCCGGGCGCGGCGCCCCAGCAGGGCCAGGTCGCGCGGGCCGATGCGCCAGCGCGGGCCGGTGAGCAGCCGTACCAGGGAGGCGTTGGCCGTCGGGTCCTGGAGGACCTCGCACGTGGCGACCAGGTCGGCGATCTCCGGCAGGTGCAGCAGCCCGGACAGGCCCACCACCTCGACGGGGACGTCGCGGGCCACCAGCGCGCCCTGGATCTCGGCGAAGTCCCCGGCGGTACGGCACAGCACGGCGATCTCCCCCGGCGGGGTGCCGGTGTTCACCAGATGGGCGATGGAGTCGGCCAGCCACGCGATCTCCTCGGCGTGGGTGCGCAGCAGCGCGCAGCGCACCAGGCCGTCGTGCTCGGCGCCGGGGGCGGGGCGCAGCGCCTCCACCCCGGCGTGGCGGGCGCGCAGCGGCGCGGCCAGGGTGTTGGCCAGGCGGAGCAGCCGCCCGCCGCTGCGGCGGTTCTCGCTCAGGGCGTACCGCCGGGCGGGGGTGCCGTCGGCGTGGGGGAAGTGCTCGGGGAAGTCGTCGAGGTTGGCCACGGAGGCGCCGCGCCAGCCGTAGATCGCCTGGCAGGGGTCGCCGACGGCGGTGACCGGGTGGCCGGCGCCCTCCGCCGTCCCCGACGGGGCCGCCCCCGCCCCGAACAGGCCGGAGAGCAGGACGCGCTGGGCGACGGAGGTGTCCTGGTACTCGTCCAGCAGCACCACGGCGTACTCGTCGCGGAGGATCCGCCCGACCTCGGGGACGTCGCGGGCCAGCTTCGCCGACAGGGCCATCTGGTCGCCGAAGTCGAGCAGTTCGCGTTCGCGTTTGCGCCTGCGGTACTCCTCGACGAGCCCCAGCAGCTCCAGGCGTCCCCGCACGGTCTCGGGCACTTTGCGCAGGGCGGCGTTGGTGAGCTTCACCCCGCCGCCGGTCAGCAGGTCCAGCAGCGCCGTGTCGTGCTCCCGCAGCCTGCCGGGCTCCACCAGGTGCTCGGAGAGTTCGGCGTCGAGCGCGAGCAGGTCGCGGACGAGTTCCCCGACGGACTTGGTCAGCGCCGTGAAGGGGCCGGGCGCGGTGCGCAGCACCGAGGCGGCGAGCTGGTAGCGCGTGGCGTCGGCCAGCAGCCGGGCCGAGGGCTCGATCCCCAGCCGCAGGCCGTGCTCGGTCAGCAGCTGCCCCGCGAAGGAGTGGTACGTGGAGATCCGCGGCTCGCCGGGCGTCCGGTCGGGGTCGGCGGGGTCGGGATCCAGCACCCCGGCCTTCGCCAGGGCCTTGCGCACGCGGTCGGTCAGCTCGCCGGCCGCCTTGTTGGTGAAGGTCAGGCCGAGGACCCGCTCGGGCGCGACCTGACCGGTGCCCACCAGCCAGACCACCCGGGCGGCCATCACCGTCGTCTTGCCCGAGCCGGCTCCGGCCACGATGACCTGCGGGGCGGGCGGAGCGGTGATGCACTCCAACTGCTCGGCGGTGAAGGGGATGCCGAGGAGCCGCCTGAGATCGTCGGGGTCGGTGAGCTGTGCGGGCACCCGCAAGACGCTAGCGCCACCCGCCGACAGCCGCGGCGGCGCGTCCGCCTGCGGGGGCGGGCGGGCGCCGCCGGACGCGGGGCGCCCGGCGGCCAGCCTCGGGGTCAACTCCGGCCGCTATGGGGAGAGTTGACCCGCAGCGGGGGACTCGTCCGGTCCGGGTCCGGCTTCCCCGCCCGGTTCGCCGCGGCCGGTGAAGTCCGTCACACCCGGTCGGCGGAGGCCGTCAGTCCACGACGTGGCGTCCCTCCGGCCGGGCGCTGCACGCCGCCTTGAAGGAGCAGGTGTCGCAGTGCCGCCCGGGGGAGGGGGTGAACCGCTCGTCCAGGACACGGCCCGCGGCGTCGGCCAGCAGGCCGCCGACCCAGTCCCCGTCCCCGCCGTAGGACGGCAGGGCCTGCTGCCGCTGCACGGCCGGGAGTTCGTCGCCGCCCTCCTTCCTGGGCGCGCCGATCCGCAGGTGGACCAGTTCCGCGCCGCCCGGCTCCGGCGGCCCGCCGGCGTCGCCCAGGGCGCCCTCGCGCACCGCCACCTGGTAGACGGCCAGCTGGGGGTGGCGTTCGACCTCGGCGGCGGTCGGCTTGTTCTTCCCCGTCTTGAAGTCGACGACGTACGCCCGGCCGTCCGGGCCGCGCTCGACGCGGTCCATGGTGCCGCGGATGCGGACCTCGTGGCCGCCCGCCTCCAGCGTCACGTCGAAGCGGTGCTCGGTGGCGACCGTCTCGCGTCCGAGGTCCCGCTCCATGACGTGCCAGCGCAGGAAGCGCTCCAGCGCGGCGCGGGCGTTCTCCTTCTCCTGGCGGGACTTCCAGGGGGCCTCGAAGGCGAGCGAGTCCCACACCGAGTCCAGCCGCTCCAGCAGCACGGACAGGTCGGCGGGGGTGCCGCCCGAGGCGACCTCGTCGGCCAGGACGTGCAGCACGTTGCCGAACCCCTGGGCGGCGGTGGCGGGCGGCTCGGCCTTCACCTCGCGGCCCAGGAACCACTGGAGGGAGCAGGCCTCGGCCAGTTGGTGCAGGGCACTGCCCGAGAGGACGACCGGCTTGTCCCGGTCGCGCAGCGGCACCCGCGAGCGGGTCGGCTCGTACAGGCCCCACCAGCGGTGCGGATGCGCGGCGGGCACCAGGGCGTTGCCGTCGTCGTCGCGCAGCGCGGCCAGCTTCGCCAGCCGCCTCGCGGCCGCCTCGCGCAGCGCGGGGGAGGCCTCGGGGTCCACGGTGGTGGCGCGCAGCTCGGCCACCAGGGCGGGCACCGACAGCGGGCGCTTCGGGCGGCCGGTGACGTCCCTGGGCTCGACGCCGAGTTCGGCCAGGAAGCGGGAGGGCTGGTCGCCGTCCTCCGCCGCGGCCTTGACGGCGGTGACGACCAGGCGGTCGGCGGCGCGGGTGGCCGCCACGTAGAACAGCCGGCGCTCCTCCGCCAGCATCGCGCCGGGCGTGAGGGGCTCGGCCAGCCCGTCGCGGCCTATGCGGTCGGCCTCCAGCAGGGAGCCGCGGCGCCGCAGGTCGGGCCAGAGTCCCTCCTGCACCCCGGCGACGACCACCAGCCGCCACTGCAGTCCCTTGGAGCGGTGCGCGGTCATCAGCCGTACCGCGTCGGGGCGCAGCGCCCGGGGGGCGATGGTGTCGCCGGCGATGTCCTGGGCGTCCACCTCCTCCAGGAAGTTGAGCGCGCCGCGTCCGCCGACGCGCTCCTCGGCCCGGGCTGCGGCGGCGAACAGCGCGCAGACGGCGTCCAGGTCGCGGTCGGCGTTGCGGCCCGCGGCGCCGCCGCGCTCGGCGGCACGCCTCAGCCGGGCGGGCCACCTGCCCTCCCGGTCGTCGTCGAGGCCGTCGTTCCACAGCAGCCACAGCGCCTCCTCGGCCGTGGCGCCCCCGGCCAGCGCCTCGCGCGTCTTGCGCAGGAGCAGCCCGAGCCGCTCGGCGCCGCGCGCGTAGGAGGGGTCGTGCGCGACCAGCCGCTCGGGTTCGGACAGCGCCTCGGCCAGCAGTTCGTCCGAGGGGCGGGGGACGGCGCGGCCCGCGGCCCGTTCCTCCTCGCGCAGCGCGCGGCCCAGGCGGCGCAGGTCGGCGCCGTCCATGCCGCCCAGCGGGGAGGTCAGCAGGGTGAGCGCGGTCTCCACGTCGATCCAGGGCTCCGGGACGGCGGAGCCCGCGGTGTCGGCCGCGGCGGCGCGGGCCACCACGCGCAGCGCGGTCAGCAGCGGGACGACGGCCGGCTCCTGGCGCAGCGGGACGTCGTCGCCGTCCATCTCCACCGGCACCCCGGCCGAGGTCAGCGCCCGCCGCACGGAGGGGAGCGTGCGGTGGCCCGCGCGGACCAGCACGGCCATCTCCCGCCACGGGACGCCCTCCTCCAGGTGGGCGCGGCGCAGCAGGTCGGCGATGTTGTCCAGCTCGGAGCCGGGGGTGGGGTAGGTGTGGACCTCCACCCGGCCGCCCTCCCGGGCGGCGGTCTGCTCGCGGTGGGTGCGGACGGCCTCGGCGGGCAGCCGGGTGAGCGGCATGCGGCGGGCGATCCGCCGCGTGGCCTCCAGCAGCACCGAGCCGGAGCGGCGGTTGACCCGCAGCACCTCGACCGGCGCCGGGGCGCCGTCGCGCCGCCGGAAGGTCGTCGGGAAGTCGAGGATGCCGTTCACGTCGGAGCCGCGGAAGGCGTAGATCGACTGGTCGGGATCGCCGAGGGCGATCAGGGTGCGGCCGCCGCCGGCCAGCGCGCGCAGCAGCCTGACCTGCGCCGGGTCGGTGTCCTGGTACTCGTCGACGTAGACCGCGTCGTACCGGGCGGCCAGCCGCGCCCCGACGTCGTCCCGCTCGGCGAGCAGCACCGCGCGGTGCACCAGTTCGGCGTAGTCGAGCACGCCCTGCAGGTCCAGCACGTCGAGGTACTCGGCCATGAAGGCGGCCGCGGCCCGCCAGTCGGGGCGGCCGGCGCGGCGGGCGAAGGCGTCCAGGGCGTCCGGGCCCAGGCCCAGCTCCCGGCTGCGGGCCAGGACCGCCCGCAGCTCGTCGGCGAAGCCGCGCGTGGTCAGGCAGGCGCGCAGCTCGTCGGGCCACCCGGCCCGGACCCGCCCGGCGTCCTCCAGGGAGGCCTGTCCGGCCAGCAGCTCGCGGATGCGCAGGTCCTGCTCGGGGCCGGACAGCAGCCGCAGGGGTTCGGCGAACAGGTCGGCGTCCTGGTGGGCCCGGACCAGCGCGTAGCAGTACGAGTGGAACGTCGTCGCCTGGGGGGCCGTCCCCCGGATCCGGGCCGCCATCCGGTCCCTCAGCTCGACCGCCGCCTTGCGGCTGAAGGTCAGCACGAGGATGCGCTCCGGGTCGCCTCCGCGCCGGATCCGCTCGGCGACGGACTCCACCAGGGTGGTGGTCTTGCCGGTGCCGGGCCCGGCCAGGACGAGCAGCGGCCCGTCCCGGTGGGCAACCACCGCGCGCTGCCGTGCGTCCAAGGCAGGGAGGCTCGCCGGACCGGGCGGGGTACGCACCAGACGGTACGTATCGGACTTATGGGAGGAACTCACGTGGATCGCCGGTCCTGGTCGCTGTGCTGGATGGTGCAGACGGTACGCCAGTCGGCAGCCGGGGCGCAGCCCGTCCCGTCCGCATCCCCCGCACCCCGCCCGGACGGGCGGCGCCGCGACGGAAGCCGGTGCGCGTGAGGAGCGCGAGGAGACCCGTGCGGGGACCGTCAGAGGGCGGCGCCGTCCGCACCTCCGTCCGCACCGCCGTCCCAGCGGGCCCGGCGCATGTCGACGCGCACGTCCCCGGGGGCGCCGCCCGGCCCCCCGGCGTCCCCGCGCAGCGGGGTGCCCTCCCGGCGGTAGTGCTCCAGGGCCCGCCGCTCGTGGCCGGGCAGCAGCACCCCGTCGGCCCGCACCACGCGCCACCAGGGCACCGCGCCGCCGTAGAGCGCCATCACCCGGCCCACCTGCCGCGGCCCTCCCTCCCCCAGCCACTCGGCGATGTCGCCGTACGTCATCACCCGGCCGGGCGGGATGCCCTCCGCCACGGCCAGCACCCTCTCCGCGTACTCCGGCAGCTCGCCGGCGGGCCCGTCCATGGCCGTCATGGTGCCCCACGCCGCCGGCGGCCCGCGCCGGTTCACCGTCCCGCGGCGGGGGTACCGCCACGGAGGGCGGTGCGCGGGGGCCCCCGCGACACGCACAAAATCCGCCTTCCGCGGAGAAAAGAGACCTCGTGCGTCCCTCCCGGGCTCCCTCGTGCCACCATTCGTCCCGGCGGTGACAGGTGATACGAGAGCAAAAAGAGACCGAAGAGCAGGGCGGGCCCCCTCCGCGGGAGGGGCCCCGCTCCGATGCGGCTTTGCGCCGCACGGGCGGTCCGGGACCCGACCACCTGGACGGCGACGAGCCGATCCTCCCCGCCCGGGTGCACCGTCCCTCGGACCTGATGCGGCTGCTGCTGGGCGTCCTCGGCATCGCCGTCGTGCTGACCGTCGCCGCCTTCGCCCACGGCACCACCGCGGGGCTGGAGCAGGACATCGCCAAGGGCGCGGGGCAGGCGCCGCTGCTGCTGATCCGCTTCGCCGGGTTCGCCTCCAGCGTCGCCGTGCTCATCGTGCCGGTCGCCTTCGCCGTCGAGCGGCTGATCAAACGGGACGGGCTGCGGATCGCCGACGGCGTCCTCGCCGCCGTCCTGGCGCACGGCGTCTCGCTCGCCACCGACCTGTGGGTCGCCGAGCAGGCACCGCCGTCGGTCCGGAACGCGCTGATCGACCCGGCGCCGGACGGCGGGCTCACCGACCCGGTGCACGGCTACCTGGCGCCCGTCATCGCCTACATGACGGCCGTCGGCATGGCCCGCCGCCCCCGCTGGCGCGTCCTGCTGTGGGCCGTGCTGCTGCTGGACGCCTTCGCGGTGCTGGTCGGCGGCTACACCACGCCGTTCTCGATCCTGGTCACCGTGCTGATCGGCTGGACCGTCGCCTACGGCACGCTGTACGCGGTCGGCTCCCCCAACGTCCGCCCCACCGCCCAGCAGCTGCTGGGCGGGCTGCGGCGGGTCGGCTTCAAGCCGGTCCGGGCGCTGCGCGAGGACCAGCCCGAGACCGACCGCTCCGAGCAGAGCGACCGGGGCCGCCGCTATCTGGTCACCCTGGAGGACGGCCCTCCGCTCGACGTCATCCTCGTGGACCGCGAGCAGCAGGCGCACGGCTTCTACTACCGCGCCTGGCGCCGCTTCGCGCTGCGCGGCATCACCCAGCGCCGCAGCCTCCAGTCGCTGCGGCAGGCCCTGGAGCAGGAGGCCCTGCTGGCGTACGCGGCCATCGCCGCCGGCGCCAACGCCCCCCGGCTGATCGCCACCTCCGAGCTGGGCCCCGACGCGGTGATGCTCGTCTACGAGCACATCGACGGACGGGGTCTGGACACCCTCCCGGACGAGGAGATCACCGACGAGCTGATGCGGGCGGTCTGGCGGCAGGTCAAGGCCCTCCAGTCGCGGCGGATCGCCCACCGGCGGCTGGAGGACGACGCGGTGCTGGTGGACCGTTCCGGCACGGTGTTCCTCACCGACTTCAGCGGCGGCGAGATCGCGGCCGGCGACCTGGTGCTGCGGATGGACGTCGCACAGCTGCTGACCACCTTCGGCCTGCGCGCCGGCGCCGAGCGCTCGGTCGCGGCGGCGGTCGCGGTGCTGGGCCCGGACGCGGTGGCCGACAGCCTCCCGCTGCTCCAGCCGATCGCCCTCAACCGCAACACCCGCGCCACCCTGCGCCGGCTGAACAAGGAGCGCGCCCAGCGCGAGCGTGAGGCGGCCATCGAGGCCTCCCGCGCCGGCCGGGAGGCGGCCGGGGAAGGGGAGGCCGGGGAGCTGGAGGCCGCCGGCGGCCGCTCCCCGCGGGCCGAGAAGCACGCCGAACGGGCCGAGAAGCAGGCCGTCATGGCCGCGCTGGAGGAGGCGCGCGAGGAGGACCTGCTCTCGCAGATCCGCCGGCAGGTGCTGCTGGTGCGCCCGCAGGCGCCCGTCGAGCCGGCCCGTCTGGAGCGGGTCAGGCCGCGCACCGTGGTCAGCTTCGTCGCGGGCGCCCTCGCCGCGTACTTCCTGCTCTCGCAGCTCACCCATGTGGACCCCCGCCAGGTCGTCAGCGGGGCGGACTGGGGGTGGGTGGCCGCGGCCCTGTTCTTCGCCGCGCTGACGTACGTCGCGGCGGCGCTGAGCCTGCTCGGCTTCGTGCCCGAGAAGGTGCCGTTCGTGCGCACGGTGCTCGCCCAGGTGGCGGGCTCCTTCGTCAAGCTGGTCGCGCCCGCCGCGGTCGGCGGCGTCGCGCTCAACACGCGGTTCCTGCAGCGGTCCGGGGTCCGTCCCGGCCACGCGGTCGCCAGCGTCGGCGCGTCCCAGCTCTTCGGCCTGGGGTGCCACATCGTCCTGCTGCTGTTCTTCGGCTATCTGACGGGCACGGAGCACACCCCGACCCTCTCCCCGTCCCGCACGGTGATCGCGGGGCTGCTGACGGCGGCCGTGCTGGCCCTGGTCGTGGCGGCGGTCCCGGTGCTGCGGAAGTTCGTCGTGGAGCGGGTGCGGGCGCTGTTCGCGGGCGTCGTCCCCCGGATGCTGGACGTCCTCCAGCGCCCGCAGAAGCTGCTCAGCGGCATCGGCGGGATGCTGCTGCTGACGGTCTCGTTCGTGATGTGCCTGGACGCCTCGATCCGGGCCTTCGGCGGCGAGCTGAGCTACGCGAGCATCGCGGTGGTCTTCCTCGCCGGCAACGCGCTGGGCTCCGCCGCCCCCACCCCGGGCGGGCTCGGGGCGGTGGAGGCGGCCCTGTTCGCGGGCCTGGTCGCCTTCGGCCTGGAGAAGGAGATCGCCACCCCGGCGGTGCTGCTCTTCCGGCTGATGACCTTCTGGCTGCCCGTCCTCCCCGGCTGGCTCTCCTTCACCCACCTGACCCGCAGGCAGGCCCTCTGAACCGCGGAGAGCCGCACTGAACCGCACTGAACCGCACTGAACCGCGCAGCGCTACCGGCGCGGGGCCCGCGTCCCGCGGTCCCCGGGGACACCAGCGGAAGCCGCGGATGCGAGGCACATCGCCGGTGTCGCCTTGCGTATGCCAGCCGGGCGGCTCTACCGTCCTGCACATGCCTTCCTACTCCATGGGCCGGGCGGCGCGGCTGCTCGGGGTCAGCGCCGACACGGTGCGCCGCTGGGCCGACTCCGGACGGCTGCCGACCCGCCGTGACGGCCACGGCAAGCGGCTCGTGGAGGGAACGGACCTCGCCGCCTTCGCCGTCGCGCTCGCCGCCGACGGCACGGACGGCGCGGGCGGCGGGGAGGAGGAGCCCCGCACCAGTGTCCGCAACGCCTTCCCGGGGATCGTCACCGCCGTCACCCTCGGCGACGTCGCCGCCCAGGTGGAGATCCAGTCCGGACCCCACCGGCTGGTCTCCCTGCTCACCCGGGAGGCCGTGGAGGATCTGGGGCTGGCCGTCGGCGTGGAGGCCGTGGCCCGGGTGAAGGCCACCAATGTGCACGTCGACCGGGCATGAGGCGGCCCCCGTGACCTCGCCGCACACCGCTCCGCTCCCCCGGCGCCGCCCTCCCCGTCCGCGTCTCCGTCCGCTTTCCCGCCTCCGGCTCGCCGCCCTCCTCCTGGCCGTCCTGGCCCCCCTGGCCGCCGCCTGCGGAGGCGGCGCGCTCGCCGGACCGGGGGACTCGGGCGGACGGACGACGGTGACGGTGCTGGCCGCCTCCTCCCTCACCGACGCCCTCACCGAGGCGGGCGCCCTCTACGAGGAGGAGCACCCCGGCGTCCGGCTCCGCTTCTCCTTCGCCGGCTCCCAGGAGCTGGCCGCGCAGATCCGCCAGGGCATGCCCGCCGACCTGGTCGTCACCGCCGACACCGCCACGATGGAGACCCTGCGCGGCCGAACCGGCCCGGCCACCGTGATCGCCCGCAACCGGCTCGCCATCGCCACCGCGCCCGGCAACCCCCTGGGCGTCGACTCGCTCGACGACCTCGCCCGCGAGGACGTCATGACCGTCCTCGCCGATCCCGAGGTCCCCGCCGGCCGCTACGGGCAGGAGCTGCTGGAGCGGCGGGGCGTCGCCGTGCGGCCGGTCTCCCGGGAGCCGAGCGTCCGCGCGGTGCTGAGCAAGGTGGAGCTGGGCGAGGCCGACGCCGGACTGGTGTACGCCACGGACGCCGCCTCCGCCGGGGACGCCGTCCACGCCGTCCCCCTCCCCGGCGGAGGCGCCGCCGTGCGCTATCCCGCCGCCCCGCTGACGAACGCCCCGCACCCCGAGGAGGCCGCCGGCTTCATCGCGTGGCTGGGCACCGAACCGGCCCGCCGGGTCCTGCGCGACGCCGGCTTCCTGCTGCCGTGAGTCCCCCGGGAAGACAGCGTGCCGGACGCCGGACGCGCCCGCCCGCCGCGCTCGCCCTGCCCGCCGCGCTCGCGCTGTTCTTCCTGGCGGTGCCCCTGGCGGGAGTGCTGGCCCACACGCCCTGGTCCGGCCTCGCCGGGCAGCTCTCCTCCCCCGCCGTGGTCCACGCCTTCGGCCTGTCCCTGCTGGTCTCCGGCTGGGCCCTGCTGCTCTCGCTCGTGCTGGGCGTGCCGCTGGCGTGGCTGCTCGCCCGGGCCGACTTCCCCGGCAAGGCGCTGGTGCGTTCCCTGGTGCTGCTGCCGATGGTGCTGCCGCCGACGGTCGCGGGCGTCGCCCTGCTGCGCGGCTTCGGGCGGAACGGGCTGCTGGGCGGGCCGCTGGAGGCGCTCGGGGTGACACTGCCGTTCTCCACGGCCGGCGCGGTGGCCGCCGCCGCGTTCGTGGCGATGCCGTTCCTGGTGATCAGCCTGGAGGGCGCTCTGAACGGCCTCCACCCGCGCTACGAGGAGGCCGCCGCCACCATGGGCGCCACCCTCCCCCAGACGCTGCGGCACGTCACCCTGCCCATGGTGATGCCGTCCCTGGTCTCGGGAGCCGCGCTGTGCTGGGCGAGGGCGCTGGGGGAGTTCGGGGCCACGATCACCTTCGCGGGCAACCTGCCGGGGGTGACCCAGACCCTCCCCCTCCAGGTGTACCTGCTCCTCCAGCGGGATCCGGCCGCCGCGACCTCGGTCTCCCTGCTGCTGCTCGCCGTGGCGGCGGCCGTCCTGGCCGCTCTGCGCGGCCGGTGGCCGGGCCACGCCCGCTGACGTCCCCGGCCTCGGACACCCCCGGCGGACGTACCCGTTCCAGGACGCGCCACGACCCCGGAGGGCCTGCCTCCGGGGTCGTGGCGCGTTGTTCGCCTCGGCGGTCGCCGGCCGGTCCTGCGGGACCTGCCGGACCGGTCTCAGTAGACCGGCTTCTCCGGCTCGATCTGGTTGACCCAGCCGATGACGCCGCCGCCGACGTGGACGGCGTCGGCGAAGCCCGCGTTCTTCAGGACCGCGAGGACTTCCGCACTGCGGACACCCGTCTTGCAGTGCAGGACGATCCGCTTGTCCTGCGGCAGCCCCTGGAGGGCGTCGCCCATCAGGAACTCGTTCTTCGGGATCAGGCGGGCGCCCGGGATGGAGACGATCTCGTACTCGTTGGGCTCGCGAACGTCGATGATGTCGATGTTCTCGCCCTCGTCGATCCACTGCTTGAGCTGCTGCGGGGTGATGGTCGACCCCATCGCGGCCTGCTGGGCCTCGTCGGAGACGACGCCGCAGAACGCCTCGTAGTCGATCAGCTCGGTGACCGTCGGGTTCTTGCCGCAGACCGCGCACTCCGGGTCCTTGCGGACCTTGACCTGGCGGTAGGTCATCTCCAGGGCGTCGTAGATCATCAGGCGGCCGACCAGCGGCTCGCCGACGCCCGCCAGGAGCTTGATCGCCTCGGTGGTCTGGATCGACCCGACGGACGCGCAGAGCACGCCCAGCACGCCGCCCTCGGCGCAGCTCGGGACCATGCCGGGCGGCGGGGGCTCGGGGTACAGGCAGCGGTAGCACGGACCGTGCTCGCTCCAGAAGACCGAAGCCTGGCCGTCGAAGCGGTAGATCGAACCCCACACGTACGGCTTGTTCAGCAGCACGCAGGCGTCGTTGACCAGGTAGCGGGTGGCGAAGTTGTCGGTGCCGTCCACGATCAGGTCGTACTGGGAGAAGATCTCCATCACATTGGAGGACTCCAGCCGCTCCTGGTGGAGGTTCACCGTCACGTACGGGTTGATCCCGAGCACCGTGTCCCGCGCGGACTCGGCCTTGGGGCGGCCGATGTCCGACTGGCTGTGGATGATCTGACGCTGGAGGTTGGACTCGTCGACCTCGTCGAACTCGATGATGCCGAGGGTGCCCACACCCGCCGCGGCCAGGTACATCAGCGTGGGGGAACCGAGTCCGCCCGCTCCCACGCAGAGGACCTTGGCGTTCTTCAGCCGCTTCTGCCCGTCCATCCCGACATCCGGGATGATCAGGTGGCGAGAGTATCTGCGGACCTCGTCGACGGTGAGTTCGGAGGCCGGCTCGACCAGGGGTGGCAGCGACACGGGGACCTCAACAGGGTTGGTCGGTGGACGGTTGTTCCTCTCGTAACACTGCCATGCCCGATCTCATTCCGAGACACCCGGTCCGAGCCGCGAGACGAGTTCGTCCCAGCAGCCGGGCACCGTCTCCCGGAGGTCCGCGGTCCCCCGCGGCGCCCCCGGCGGTCACGGTCCGTGAACCGCACCGCGCCCGCCCCCTGCCGCCGGGCGATGCGGGCCCCCTCCCCCGGGCGGGCGCACGGCACGCCGGGGTCCCCGGTCCCGATCCGCCGGGGGCCCCGGCGTCCGGGAGACGTCCGCCCGGGCCGGTCAGATACGGCACGCCGCCTCCATCCAGATGTCCGCCAGCGACTCCTCCAGACCGATCCGGGGCCGCCACCCGAGCCGGTCGCGCGCGCTGCGGACGTCCGCCTGCTGCCAGGGACCGCAGCCGTCGGGGTACGGCGGGGGCGGCTGCGCGCCGCCCGGGGCGTGCGCCTCGTCCGGTTCGTGCACCGGTCCGGTGTAGCCGGCGACCCGGGCCAGCACGGAGACCACCTCCCGCAGCCGCACCGCGCGTCCGGAGCCGATGTTGACCACGCCCTGGGCGGCCGAGAGCGCGGCGGCGTGCACGGCGCGCGCCACGTCCCGCACGTCCACGAAGTCGCGCTGGACGCCCAGCCCGGCGAGCCTCAGCTCGCCGTCCCCCTGCTGCATCACCCGGCGCATCGCCTCCGCGAGGCGGCCCAGCGGCGAGCCCGTGGGGGTGCCGGGGCCGGCCGGCGAGAAGACCCGCAGCACGATGGCGTCCAGCCCGGACCCCAGGACGAGTTCGCTGGCGGCGAGCTTGCTGACGCCGTACGGGCTGCCGGGGCGCGGCACGGCGTCCTCGCCGGTGGAGGAGCCCGCCGGGGAGGGCCCGTACTCGGCGGCGCAGCCGAGGTGGACCAGCCTGGCCCCGCAGCCGCTGCGGCGCAGGGACTCGCAGATGGTCGCGGTGGCCACGGTGTTGTGCCGGATCAGTTCCCGGGCGCCGCCGCGGGTGGCGCCCGCGCAGTTGACGACGACGCCGGGGTGCACCGCGTCCAGGAAACGGGTGAGCGCCCCCGGGCTGCCGGTGGACAGGTCGAAGCGGACGTCGGCGTCGTCGCCCCGGCCGAGCGCGGTGAGCTGGACGGCGGGGTCGGCGAGCAGGCGGTCGGCGACGTGGCGGCCGAGGTATCCGTTGGCCCCGATCAGCAGCACTCTCATCGGACGTCCTCCCGCACTGGTGCGGTGACGCCTGTGGCGCGCGGAACGGTCATGGGGTCTGCTCCTTCGGTGGTGCGTCGGTGGTGTGCCCGTGGTGGGCGGTGCGCCCGGCCCCGTGCGCCGACGCGGTTCGCGGGGCTGCCGGGGCTCGTGACGCCGGTGGGGCCCGTGGCGAGGGCCTCCGGGAGCGGGTTCACGGTCCGCCCCGGTGGTGGGCGGATGCGCCGGTGAGGGCGCGGGCGGCGAAGGCCGACAGGGCGAGGGCCGCGGCGGCGCAGGCCGCCGCGGGCACGGCGGCCGGCCCCCAGGTGTCCGTCAGCGCCTCCACGGGACGGCCCAGGTGCGCCAGGCCGGGCCGCCGGGCCGCCCACGCGGCGGCGAGGGCGGCGACCTCGACGAGGCAGGCCGCCGCGATGCCGCCCGCGGCGGCGGCCCGGAAACCGTGGGAGGTCAGCAGCACCGCGACGAACAGCAGCGTGCCGAGCGCGGTCGCGGCGGCGACGGGTGCGCCGAGCGCGTCGCGGGCGGTGCCGCCGTCCACGGCGACGTGGGCGGCGGTGAGGAGGGCGGCCAGGGTCGCGGCGAACACCGCGACGGTCGCGGCGAGCAGCGGTCGCGTCCGGGCCGCGAACCCCTTCAGGTCGCGGCTCGCGCGCAGCCGCCGTTCCGCCTGCGCGGCGAACCGGCGGGCGCACCACACGGCGGGTGCGACGGCCGCGGCCAGGCCGAGCGGCACGCACCGCTCGGCGAGCGGGGCGGCCGCCTCCGCCGCGCCGTCCAGGGCCCGGGCGAGCAGCCGGTCGCCGACGAGGGCGTAGCCCGTCAGCCAGCAGCTCCCCAGGACGGCGGACCGGGACGGACGGACGTCTCCCCCCCGGCCCGGGCACAGGCGCAGGCACAGCCACGCGGACACCGCCGCCAGCAGGGCTCCCACGCCCATGAGCGCGTACCGGAGGGCCGGCCGGGCGTCCCCGGCCAGGACCGGGACGCCCAGCGTCGCCGCGCACCATCCGCCGGGCACCAGGGGCAGCAGCGCCGCCCGTACCCGTGCCGCCGCCCGGCGGGGCGCCCGTTCCGGGGCGGCCCGGGTCTCCTCCGCCCTGCTTTCCCCGGCGCGGGGCGTTCTGGCGTACAGCTCCTCCGCGAGCGAGAACACGTCACGGTGCCGGTAGCGCGCCGCGGTGCGGTCGGTGATGCCGTGCGTCTCCAGGACCGCGGCGATCTCCAGCGGGTCCACGGCCCGTTCGCACAGCTCCCGGTGCCGGTGCAGCAGGACGCGGACGGGGTCGGCGGGCCCGTGCCGTCCCGGCAGGGGGCTCACCGGCGTCCCTCCCGCGGCCCGGCGGACGCGCCCGCCGGGACCGCCGCGGGGCCGGAGGACGTACGGGCCCAGCTCGGCCTGCGGACGGGGCGGCCGGTGCCGGGCCCGGCCCAGTGGCCCGGCAGGTGCGCCTCGGGCGGCCGGGCGAAGGGCCTGGCCCCGGTGGGCCGGCCGGCGGGCTCCGGACGGTGCGAGAGCAGTTCCAGGTAGATGCCGCGGAACGCCGCGACGTTCCGCTCCGCGGTGAACAGCTCCAGTGCCCGCGCCCGGGCGGCGGCGCCCAGCCGGGCGCGCCGGGCGGGGTCCCCCAGCAGGGCCGCGCAGGCGGCGGCCAGGGCCCGCGGGTTGCGCGGCGGCACCACGAGCCCCGTGCCGCCCACGGCCTCGTACACCGCGCCGACGTCCGTGGAGACCGTGGCCCGCCCGGAGAGCATCGCCTCGACGAGCGGGACCGGGAAGCCCTCCACGACGCTGGAGAGCACGGCGACGTCGGCGGCGGCATAGGCGTCGGGGAGCCGGGGCGCCTCGGGATCGCCGATCCGCGCGAAGCAGACGGGGTTGTCGCCGACGCTGTGGGGGCCGGCCGCCTCGTCGGGGAAGAGCTGCGCGGCCAGCGCCCGGCAGTGCGCCAGGTACGCCTCCGCCTCCGGGGTCCGTCCGGACGCCGCGCCGGGTCCGCCCGGGCGTTCGGCGATCAGCAGCCGCGCCCCGGGCACGGTCCGGCGGACCTCGGCGAAGGCGTGGAGCAGGCAGACCAGGTCCCTGGCGGGTTCGATCCGGCCGGTCCACACCAGCAGCGGGTCCGGCCGCCGCTGTCCGCCGTCCTCCTCGATCCCGGTGAACGGCGAGGCGTCCGTCCCCGGGTGGACGGTGCGCAGCCGGTCCCGGTCCGCCCCGCCCCTGAGCTGCCAGCTCCGGGTGTGGGCGTTGCCGGACGTGATCAGCTCCGCCCGGCGGTACACCTCGTGCGCCAGGCGTGCGTGGAACGCGGCGAGCAGGGCGCGCACGGGTGCGCCCACGGCGTCCGGGGCGACGGCGTGCGCGGCGCTGGTGAGGCAGTGCTCGCGCAACCGCGCCCCGTACTCGGTGACCAGCAGCGGTGTTCCGAAGAGGCGTCCGGCCAGCAGTCCCGGCAGTGCGGCGGGGCCCGCGCCCACCGCGTGGCAGACGTCCGCCGCCGCCAGCCCGGAACCGCGTCGGTGCGCGGGGCCGGCGGGCTTCCCCGGACCGCCGTACCAGTCGGCCGAGAGCGGGCGCAGCAGGCGTTCGAACTGCTCCGTGACGGTGAGCAGGTCGGCCGGCACGGCGGCGCGCACGGCGCGGAGCGCGCCGGGGGCTCGGCAGGCGCTCTCCAGCAGGCGCACCGCCTGTTCGGAGCGGAGCGCGGCGGGGAGGCCGCCGCGCTCCCGGGCGAGGTCGGCGAGTCCGTGGAGCCCTTCGGCGAAACGGTCCGCCTGGGAGGCCGCCCCCTCGCTCCCCGGTTCCGCGCAGACGGCGGCGGCCAGTTCCGCGAAGTGCTCGCCGAACCGCCGCCGTTCGCGCCGCCCGTACCGGTGTCTGCCGCGGCGTCCGTCCGCCGCGGGCACGGGGCCCCACAGCGGCGCGGTGCGCACCCGCCGGACGTTCCCCGGCAGCGGGGGCCAGGCGCCCTCCCGCTGCCGCTCCCCGCGGCCGAGCGCGTAGACCTCGAACTCGTGGTCCGCCAGTCCGCGCACCAGCCGGTCGCACCACACGACCGAGTCACCGTCGGGATACGGGTAACCACCCTCCGTGAGGAGTGCGATGCGCACGTGTTCACCCCCGCTCCATCCTCGGGCCACCGGCCGTCCCCGTGGCATTGCGGGAAGACGTTATGCGCGGGGAAGGCCGGCGCGACGGACGGTTGTCCGCCATACCACCGGAAGGGGTGAACTACCGTGACTTTTGGCGCGGTTGAACGTTCGGTCGGCTAGTGGGCGGCCCCGCGCGCCCGGCGCCCCCGTGCGCCCCGGTCCGCGACGCCGCGACCGTGTCCGGGCCTAGGCGTCCGGGAAGGGCCAGGCGTTGGGCCGGCACGTGGCCCCGCCGGTGGTCAGGTACTTGGTCTGCTGCATCATCACCGGGGCCAGGGCCCCGTCCTCCGGGCAGCCGACGTGGCCCATGCCCAGCCGGTGGCCCACCTCGTGGTTGATGAGCATCTCCCGGTACTCCCGGATCCTCTCCGGGCCGAAGGTCTCCGAACCGCGCGCCCACCGGTAGGCGTTGATCATGACGCGCTCGGTCGCGGCGGAGTCGCACGACACGTTGTCGACCGTGGTGTCCAGGCCCGACTTGGCGCACCACTCGGCGGTGGTGGCCGGACTGGCGAGCGTGATCACGAAGTCGGCCTCGTCGTCCCCGGAGACCCGTTCGAAGGCGCGGGCGCCGCCGTGGCTCCAGCTCCGTTCGTCGTTGAGCGTGCGGTGGACGGCCTCGGCGAACAGCCCGCCGTCGAGCGGCAGTCCCTTCTCGACGTCCACCCGGTAGCGGAGGACCGGTCCGTCCCCGGGCGCCTCGTCCCGCCCGGGGACGGGGACGAGTTCGCCCGGGCCCCCGGCGTTCGGGGCCAGGTCGTAGAGCCGCTCCATCCGGTCGGCGTAGCCCTCGGGGGACTTCTTGGCCGACGGGGACTGCGCCCGCGAGGGAGTGGGGCGGACGTCGGAGCGGGAGGAGTCCTGGGCGCTCATGCGCTCGCTCTCCCCGCTCGCCCCGACCTGCTCCCGGACGCCGCCCCGCGGGTCGGCGACCTGCCCGGCCACCACGACGGCGAGCACGGTGGTCACGGCCGCCGCGGCGACCCCGGTGAGGGTGCGGCCCCGGCCGCCCCTGCCCGTGTTCCTCCCGCCGTCCCCGGTCCCGTCCCGGCCGTCCCCGCCGGCCGGGGCCGCCGCCGGGGCCCCGGCGGGCCCGGCCCCTCCGCGGCCCGGTCCCCCGGCTCCGGGGAGGGTCGCGCCGGTTCCGGTCCGCGGACCGGTCACGCCGAAGACGCCGTCGTCGAAGGCGTCGACGTACTCCTGCCGCGGCATCCTCGCGGCCCCGGGTGCGGCGTCCCGCGGCGGGGCCGCCGAGGGCCGCCGCGGGACGCCCGGACCGCTCTCGCGCTGCTGGGGCACGCCCCAGCCGCCGCCCGGCTCGCGCTGCTCGGGGTGGCCGCTGCGGACCCGGGGCCCCTCACGGGGCTCGTACGGCGCCCGGAACTCCTCGTACGCCGGCGCGGAGCGGCCGGCCGCCGGGGCGTGCGCCGGTGCGCCGTGGCGCGGGGTCCCGTGCGGCGGGGCCGGCGCCGGGTGGGGGCGCGGGACCTCTTCCCGGGCGGCGGGCCGGCCTCCTCCGGCCGGGGCCGCCGGCTTGCCGGTCTTCGTCCTGCCTCGGCGGCTGTGACGTCCCACGCCTCGTCAACCCCTGCCCGTGTCGGTGTCTCGCAGCAGATCCCGGAAGGCGCCCGCCACCACCCCGGGGTGTTCCATCATCGCGACGTGTCCCGCCTCCGGCAGCGCCAGCAGGCGGGAGTCGCGGAAGGCGGCGCTCGCCCTGCGCGCCATGCGGAAGGAGACCAGTTTGTCCCGTCCGCCGTACACCAGCAGCGTCGGCGCCAGGACCCGCTCGGCCTGGCGCCACAGCGCGTGCTGGCCGCCGAGGGTGTAGGCGTTCACGATGCCCCTCGCCGACCGGGCGAGCGCGTCCCAGGAGTACGGCAGCGCCAGCCGGCGCTCGTACTCCGCCACGGCCGCCTCGAAGTCCTCCGCCGACACGGACGCCGGGTTCCCGTAGCACAGCGCGAGGACCTCGCGGGCGCGGCGCTCGGCGGTCCAGTGCCGGGTGAGCCGCCCGTAGAGCGTCACGGCTCCGGGGACCGCCAGCAGGGCGGTGGGCACCGCGGTGCGCTGCGGGCGCAGTTCCGGCAGGGCGGGCGAGACGAGGGTGAGGGTGCGCACCAGGTCGGGGCGGACGGCCGCGACCCTGGTGGCGATCGCTCCGCCCATGGAGTTGCCGAACAGGTGCACCGGCCCGCGCGCGGTCGCGTCCAGGTAGCGGATGACGGCGCGCGCGTGCCCCGAGATCGAGTAGTTGCCGTCGTCGGGCGGCGGCGAGTGGCCGAAGCCCGGCAGGTCGACGGCCTCCCCGTCGACCGTGTCGGCCAGTTCCCTCATCAGCAGGGACCAGTTCTGCGAGGAACCGCCCAGCCCGTGGACGTACAGGGCCGGGGGCAGGCCGGCGCGTGCCGCCGGACGCCCGCGCACCGACAGCGTCAGACCGGGCAGCGACACGGACCGCAGGGTCTCGCCCTCCCCGGCCCGCCGCGACCGCCCGGTGGGCGGTACTTCCAACGGGGCCGCGGCATGCGAATCCGACTGCTCGGTCGATGACATGGGGGCAATGTTACGAGACGATCACTGCCGCCCTCACGTACCGGGGGCCGCACCCGTCTCGCCTCCGGAAATCACCTCTCCTAGGCTCGTGTGGAACGCCCCCACCGTGGAAAGAGGACCGTCATGCCTGTTGACCCCACCGACCCGGACACCTTCGAGGACGAGGAGACGGACCAGCCGGCGGCCGAGCGGTTCGGCGTCGAGGCCCCGGAGGCGGACGCCGCCGAGCAGCACACGGAGGTGTTCCGGCACCGGGACGTGCCGCTGATCGGGCGCGACCTGCCGGAAGCCGACCCCGCGGACGCCGCCGAGCAGGCGCGGGTGGTCGAGCTCGACGAGGACGATTACCGCTAAACCAGCACAACGCGCGTTCGGGGCGCGGATTTCTGCGGCCGCCCGGCACACAGGAGGTTTACCCAAAAGTACGATGGCGGACGCAGCGCACACCGCGCGGAGCGACGCCTTCCGCGGCCCCGTCCGGAAGGCGTCCCCAGGAACCCAGGAGGCGAGCGTGACAGCCATCGAGCAGACCGAGGCACGCCCGCGTGGCACACGCCTGCCGCGCCGGGCCCGACGCAACCAGTTGCTCGGTGCGGCGCAGGAGGTGTTCGTCGCCCAGGGCTACCACGCCGCGGCCATGGACGACATCGCCGAGCGCGCGGGCGTCAGCAAGCCGGTGCTGTACCAGCACTTCCCCGGCAAGCTCGACCTCTACCTGGCCCTGCTCGACCAGCACTGCGAGGCGCTGGTCCAGTCGGTGCGCGCGGCTCTCGCCTCGACCAGCGACAACAAGCAGCGGGTCGCCGCCACCATGGACGCGTACTTCCGGTACGTGGAGAACGAGGGCGGGGCCTTCCGTCTCGTCTTCGAGTCCGACCTGACGAACGAGCCCGCCGTGCGCGACCGCGTGGAGAAGGTCAGCGTGGACTGCGCGCGGGCGGTCAGCGAGGTCATCTCCGAGGACACCAGCCTCCCCCCGGACGAGGCGATGCTGCTCGCCATGGGGCTGTGCGGCATGGCGCAGATCACCGCCCGGTACTGGCTGAGCGACGGGCAGAAGATCCCGCGCGACGCCGCGGCGAAGCTCATCTCGTCGCTGTCCTGGCGCGGCATCGCGGGCTTCCCGAAGCAGGCGTAGGCCCGCGGCGGGACACGGGAGGGGCGGCGGAGACGGCGGGACGGCCCCCGTGTTCGCTGTCGGCGTGCGGTCCCGGGCGGCTCCGTGCCCCGGTGCGGGCTAATGTGGCTGGGTACGGCGCGGCCGGCCGCGCACTCCGCCCCGGCTCCGCCCGGGGAAACACACACCGTTCGGAGGGACATAGCCGTGGAGGTCAAGATCGGCGTGCAGCACGCGCCCCGTGAGCTCGTTCTGGAGAGCGGGCAGACGGCCGAGGAGATCGAGCGCACCGTCGCCGAGGCGCTGACCGGCAAGTCGCGGCTGCTCAGCCTGGTGGACGAGCACGGCCGCCGGGTGGTCGTCCCGGCCGACCGGCTGGCCTACGTGGACATCGGCGAGCCGAGCGGCCGCAAGGTGGGCTTCGGCGCGATCTGAGCCGGAACAGCGGCGCGCGGGACCGGTGAAGGTCCCGCGGAGAACCGGAAGATGCGGCGGCCGGGCGGGAATTCCGCCCGGCCGCCGTTTCGTCCTCCACCCTCACGGGGTAGGACCGGGTAGCCCCATCCACACGCCGCACCGGCCCGCGGGAGGACCTCTTGATCTGGGAAGTGCTCGGTTCCGCGCTCCTCGGCCTCGCCGTCGCCCTCGTCGCCGCCCATCGCTTCCCCGACCGGTTCCGCGACCGCTCCCTGGTGCTGGCCACGGGCCCGGCCGCCGCCGTCGCCGGCGGGGTGATCACACACGTGGTGCTGGGGCCGGGGCATTCGCTCCCCGCGCTGGTGGTCGCCGTCCTGGTCGCGGCGGCCCTGCTCTCCCTGCTGGTCCGTCCGCGCGGCGGCTCGGCCGCCTCCGGCCGGCCGAGCGTGGGCGCGGTGTGAGCCGGACCGCGCCCGGCCCGGTCAGGCCGCCAGTCCCAGCGCCGCCATGCGCTTGGTGTGGGCCTCGGTGATCCGGGAGAACATCCGGCCCACCTCCGCCAGGTCGAAGCCCGCCGCGACCCCGCCGACCAGCATCGTCGACAGCGCGTCGCGCTCCGCGACCACCCGCTGGGCCTGCGAGAGCGCCTCGCCCATCAGACGGCGGGCCCACAGGGCGAGCCTGCCGCCGACCCGGGGATCGGCCTCGATGGCCGCGCGCACCTTCTCCACGGCGAAGCCCGAGTGCCCGGTGTCGTCCAGCACCGCCAGCACCAGGGCGCGGGTGTCGGAGTCCAGCCGGACCGCGACCTCGCGGTAGAAGTCCGAGGCGATCGAGTCGCCGACGTACGCCTTGATCAGTCCTTCCAGCCAGTCCGACGGCGCGGTCAGCCGGTGGAAGTCGTCCAGTGCCGCGGCGAACGGCTCCATCGCCGCCGTCGGGTCCTCGTCGATCTCCGACAGCCGGCTCCTCAGCCGCTCGAAGTGCTGGAACTCCGCCGACGCCATGGCGGCCAGCGCCGCCTTGTCCTCCAGGGTCGGCGCCAGCTTGGCGTCCTCCGCGAGCCGTTCGAACGCGGCCAGCTCGCCGTAGGCCAGTACGCCCAGCAGGTCCACGACGGCCGCCCGGTACTGCGGGTCGGCGGAGGCCCGGGCCCAGTCCTGGGCGGCGATGTCCCGGGGCTCCCCGGATTCGGCAGGGGATGTGTCAGACGTCTCCATAGCTGCGCACAATAGCCCGCCCGACCTGCCCGGGAACCCTTCAGGGCGGTCCGTGCCGGGCCCGTGGCGCGCCACCGGACGGTGAAGACCCGGGCACACATGCGCGGTTTGGGGGTACAGTGATATTGGGCCCGCTCACCAGGAGCGGGTTCGACGCATACTGTGTTCCCGGGCCCTCGGGGACGTTCCCCGGGCCCACGCAGCGGATGCCCGGTCGGTGGCCCGATCGGCTCCGACACGACCGCCCTCCACGCGGACCGTGCACGGAAGCGTGGCACCAGGCCACGTGTCCCCGTCCGGACTGCGGTGAGGGGCCCCGCTCGCGCGGTACGAGCGCTTGAGCGAGAGCCCGTGGTCCTGCGCCGCGAGGCCGACCGACAGCCCCCGGGCTGGCGACGTCCGGCGCGGTACGACCCGCCCTGCTCCGCTGGGGTGCGCCCTCGCTCCCTCCCGTCCCGCGTCTCACGGAAGAGGCAAGCATCCTGACCACCACATTCCGAGACCTCGGGATCCTTCCCGAGACCGCCGAAGCCCTGGAAGCCGTCGGCATCACGTCTCCGTTCCCCATCCAGGAGATGACCCTGCCGGTCGCCCTCTCGGGTGCCGACGTCATCGGCCAGGCCAAGACCGGCACGGGCAAGACGCTCGGGTTCGGCCTGCCGCTCCTGGAGTCCGTCGTCGTCCCCGCCGACGTCGAGGCCGGCCGGGCGAAGCCCGAGCAGCTCACCGACGCCCCGCAGGCGCTCGTGGTCGTCCCCACCCGCGAACTGTGCCAGCAGGTCACCAACGACCTCCTCACCGCGGGCAAGGTCCGCAACGTCCGCGTGCTGGCGATCTACGGCGGCCGTGCCTACGAGCCGCAGGTCGAGGCGCTGAAGAAGGGCGTCGACGTGGTCGTCGGCACCCCGGGCCGCCTGCTGGACCTGGCGGGCCAGCGGAAGCTCAGCCTGGCGCACGTCCGCACGCTCGTGCTGGACGAGGCCGACGAGATGCTCGACCTGGGCTTCCTGCCGGACGTCGAGAAGATCATCCAGCAGCTGCCCGCCAAGCGCCAGACCATGCTGTTCTCGGCGACCATGCCGGGCCAGGTCATCGCCCTCGCCCGCCGCTACATGTCGCACCCCACGCACATCCGCGCCACCTCGCCGGACGACGAGGGCGCGACGGTCGCCAACACCACCCAGCACGTCTTCCGGGCGCACTCGCTGGACAAGGTGGAGATGGTCTCCCGGATCCTCCAGGCCACCGGCCGCGGACTGGTGATGATCTTCTGCCGCACCAAGCGGACGGCCGCCGACGTCGCCGAGCAGCTCACCCGTCGCGGTTTCGCCGCGGGCGCGGTCCACGGCGACCTGGGCCAGGGGGCCCGGGAGCAGGCGCTGCGCGCCTTCCGCAACGGCAAGATCGACGTGCTCGTCTGCACCGACGTCGCCGCTCGCGGCATCGACGTCGAGGGCGTCACGCACGTGATCAACTACCAGACGCCGGAGGACGAGAAGACCTACCTGCACCGCATCGGCCGCACCGGCCGGGCGGGCAACACGGGTACGGCCGTCACCCTCGTCGACTGGGACGACATCCCGCGCTGGCAGCTGATCAACAAGGCGCTGGACCTGGACTTCAACGACCCGGTGGAGACGTACTCCACCTCCCCGCACCTGTACGAGGCGCTGGGCATCCCCGAGGGCACCAAGGGGATCCTGCCGCGGGCGGAGCGCACCCGCGCCGGCCTCGCGGCCGAGGAGGTCGAGGACCTGGGCGAGACCGGGGGCCGCGGCCGGGGCCAGAGTCAGGACCGGGGCCGCGGGGCCGCCGAGGAGCGGCCCGCGCGCACTCCGCGCCAGCGCCGCCGCACCCGCGGCGGCGCGCCCCTGGACGGCTCCGGTTCCGGTGCCGCGGAAGCGACGGAGCCGGCCGCTCGGGCGGAGGGCTCCGAGGCCGCGCCGGAGGGGCCCCGCAGGCCGCGGCGGCGCCGCACCCGCGGCGGCGCACCCGTCCAGCCGGACGCCCTGACCGGGGCCCGGGCCGCGGAGGAGGGCGCGAGCGCGCCCGCGGACGGCCCGGCGGACGCCTCCGCCGAGCCCCGCAGGCCGCGCCGGCGCCGCCGTACCCGTGGTGGTTCGGCCCGTCCCGCCACGGCTCCGGAGACCACCCGGGAGAGCTGACGCACCGCCCGGGGACACCGCCGACGCGGGGCCGGTGCGGGGTCGCTAGCCTCACCGCATGAGCAAGCCGCCGACCCTCACCCTGCCCCGCGGCGCGCGGGCGTACCGACTGGCGACCGCGCGCGGCGACTTCGCCGTGCACGACGCGGGCGAACCGCGCGCCGGAACGGCCTTGCTGGTGCCGGGGTTCACCGGCAGCAAGGAGGACTTCATCGCCCTGCTCGCCCCTCTGGCGCGGCAGGGCTTCCGGGTGGTGGCCGTGGACGGGCGGGGGCAGCACGAGACCGGCGGCCCCCGCGAGGAGGCCGCCTACGCCCAGGAGGAGCTGGCGCTGGACGTGCTCGCCCAGGCCGAGGCGCTCGGCGGGGACGTCCACCTGCTGGGGCACTCCCTGGGCGGGCTGATCGTCCGGGCCGCCGTGCTGCGGGACCCGGCGCCCTTCGTGTCCCTGACCCTCATGAGCTCCGGACCCGCCGCCATCTCCCCCGCCCAGCAGGCCCGTACCAGGATGCTGCTGGACGCGCTGGCGGCGATGGACATGGAGGAGGTCTGGCAGGCGATGCGCGCCCTGGACCCGCCGGAGGCGGCCGACGCCGCCACCCCGCCCGCCGTACGCGACTTCCTCCACCGCCGCTGGCTGGCGAACGTCCCCGAGCAGCTGGTGGCCACCGGCCGCCAGCTGCTGGACGAGCCGGACCGGGTCGCCGAGCTGGCGGCCGTCCCCCTGCCCAAGCACGTGCTGTCCGGCACGGTGGACTACGCCTGGCCGGTGCCCCGGATGGACGACATGGCGCGCCGGCTGAACGCCCGGCGCACGGTGATCGAGGGGGCCGAGCACTCCCCGAACGCCGAGCGTCCGAAGGAGACGGCGGACGCCCTGGCCGCCTTCTGGCACGACTGCCGGGCGGCCGGAGCCGGTCCGGACCGGCCGGTCAGCCGTTTCCCTGGATGAACCGCATGACGCCGTTGGCGATCTGCTGGACCGCGATCGCCGACAGCAGCATCCCGGACAGGCGGGTGACCAGGACCACGCCGCCGTCCTTGATGATCCGGATGATCAGCAGCGAATACCGCATCACCAGCCACAGCACGAGGTGCAGGACGATGATCGCCGACCACACCGAGAGCTGACCGGCCACCCCGTCCGCGCGCTGCACCGCCAGGATGACGGAGACGATCGCGCCGGGCCCGGCCAGCAGGGGCATGCCGAGGGGGACGAGCGCGGCGTTGACGTCCTTGGTCTGCTTGGGTTCGTCGCCCCTGCCGGTGAGCAGGTCCAGCGCGACCAGCAGCAGCAGGAGGCCGCCCGCGACCATCAGCGCGGGGATCGACACGTGCAGGTAGTCGAGGATCTGCCGGCCGAGGAGGCCGAAGAGGGCGATCACGCCGAAGGCGACGGCGGTGGCCTGGAGCGCCATCTTGCGCTGGACCTTGACCGGGCGTCCGGAGGAGAGGGCGAGGAAGATCGGGATGATGCCGGGCGGGTCCATGATCACAAAAAGCGTGACAAATACGGATCCGAAGACAGCGAAGTCGAACACGGTGGTGCCTTGCCTGGTGCCTTGCGGGATGTCGGATGGTGGGTCAGGCGGAGATGGGTGCCGCGCCTGACCCCCGGGCGGCGATCTCGGCGTAGACGTCGGGATCGGTGGTGTGCTCCCCGAGCCGGCAGGTCTTGCGGGTGCCGTGGTAGTCGCTGGATCCGGTGGCCAGCAGACCGAGGTCGCGGGCGAGCCCGCGCAGCCGGTCGCGGGTCGCGGCGTCGTGGTCCATGTGGTCCACCTCGATGCCGTCGAGCCCGGCGGCGGCCAGGTCGGCGATGGCGCTCTCCGGCACGCACTGCCCGCGCTTGACGGCCAGGGGGTGCGCGAAGACCGCGACCCCGCCCGCGCCCTTGATCAGGCGGATGGCCGTGAAGGGGTCCAGTTCGTGCTTCTCGACGTACGCCCGGCCGTCGTCGGCGATCCACTCGGAGGTGAAGGCGTCCGAGACGGTGTCGACCACGCCCAGTTCGACCATCGCGGACGCGATGTGCGGACGGCCGACGGAGCCGTCCCCGGCGATCTCGGCGACCCGCTCCCAGGTGATGGGCACGCCCAGCTCCCGGAGCCTCGCGACCATGCCCTTGGCGCGCGGGACCCGGTCGTCGCGGACCAGTTCGCGCTCGCGTGCCAGTTCCGGCTCGGCCGGGTCGAACAGGTAGGCCAGCATGTGGAGGCTCACCCCGTCCAGCCGGCAGGAGAGTTCGGCCCCGGGGACGAGGGTGAGGCCCTCGGGAAGGGCCCCGGCGGCCTCGGCGTGGCCCGCGACCGTGTCGTGGTCGGTCAGCGCCACCACGTCCAGTCCCGCGGCCGCGGCGGCCCGCACCAGCCCGGCGGGGGTGTCCGTACCGTCCGACGCGGTGGAGTGGGTGTGCAGGTCGATGCGCACGGCAGAACTCCCACGGTGGACGGCTGAAACGGACACTTCAGAATAGAGCACCGCCGACCTGCGGTTCCGGGGCGGGCGAGCGTCCCGGAAGGGGCCGGGGCGGGACCCGGATCAGAGAGGGTCGGGCCCCTCCAGCAGCCGGGGGGAGAGCGCCCCGCAGGGCACCAGTTCCACCTCGGCGCCCGCGTCCCTCAGATCGGTGAGCACCAGTTCGTCGTACATCAGCAGTCCGGACGGCTCGGGCCAGACGATCGCCCACAGCCACAGTCCGCACGCCTCGCCGGCGAACACCGCGCGGTCGGCGGGGACGCCGCCCACGTGCCACAGCGGGGTGGGCCGGCCGGCGGCGAGGATCTTCGTGTGCGGGGGCCGGTCCACGTCCATCAGCGGCCCGGGGTCGGGGCCCGGCACCCCGGCGTAGCGCGCCCCGAGTCCGACGCCCAGTTCCTCGGCGACGAGCAGGAGTTCGCCGGGGCCGCCCAGCGGGCCGGGTCCGGAGCAGGCCACGGCGGTGGCCCGGCCGCCGCTGCGGTCGTCGCCCGCGTAGGCGATGCCCGTGAACAGCCAGCCGACCGGGAGGGGCCAGGGCATCCACACCGGGACCTCGGAGCGGTGGAGGACGACGCCGAGCGCCTCGACGCTCGGCGGGAGGACCGGCTGCAGCGGATGCACCGCGCCGTGCGCGGCGCACTGCCAGGAGTCGGCGAAGAGACCGGGCGCCCTGACACGGCCGCCGCACTTCGGGCAGGTGGGTTCGCCCCTCATGGGGCACCACGGTCCTACCCGGACACCCTCCCGTCAAGGACGATCACCCGTACGGATCGAACGGCCCCGCGGCCGTCCGAGTCCCCGTCAGCTCCCGCGGGGGCGGCGCGGTTTGCCCCGGATCCCGGCCGGAGGGCGGCGTCCCCCTCTCCGGACCGGCCCGCCGGACCGGCCGCCGGTTCAGTCCGTCAGCGGGACGGACGCCCGCCGGGGGTCGCGCAGGTCCGTGCCGTGCGCCAGCCACCGCTCCTGCAGCGCCGCGGCGCCGTGCACCCTCTTCCAGGCCGCCTCGTTGGGCGTCATCGGCAGCAGGGGGAGGAAGCGGACGGGGTCCATCGGCGGGTCCAGCTCCAAGTCCTCCACCAGACCGCCGGGTTCGCCGACCAGCACGGAGGTGAAGGGGGCCTGCGGCCACAGCGGCTCGCCCACGTCCAGCGAGGCGCCCGGCGCCACGATCACACCCTCGACCTGGGGGGACGCGGCGAGCACGGCGAGCGGACGCAGCGCCTTGTCGGTGTCGGCCACTCCGGCGCGCACCGTCAGCACCAGCTCGGCGCGGGGCCCCCGTTCGGGGTCGACGACGGCGGCGGTGGGGTCGGCCATCGGCGCGGCGGACATCCCCAGGGTGGCGTACCGCACCAGGGCGTTCCCGTCGCCCTCGGAGTCCGGGAACCGCAGCACCTCGATCCGGTCGGCGCCCAGGAACGTCACCGAGGCCCGTGCGTCGGGCTCTCCCAGGGCGGTGCGCAGTCTCGCCTCGACGAGCTGGAGAACGTGTGCCATACGGCGAGCATAGTTCGCGTATGGATCAGGCAAAGGGGGTACACGGAGGGCCTTGGAGCGGGGCGGAACCGGTTCCGCGAGTGATACCGTTGACTGCTGGTCAAGGCGTGTAGTGGATTTCCCCCAGCGGGGACCGGCCGGAGGAGGTGGGGCTGCGATGGATCCGAGTCGACCGTGCAGTACCGGCTGCTCTTCCGTACGGCAGCCCCGTCCCCGTGCCTGAGGGCCTTCCTCCCCCCGCTTCCCTGCGGCGAAACCTCCGGAAGGACCCGCTTCCCGTGCGGACCGGCTTCGCGGAAGAGCGTGTGAGTCCTGTTCGACCGTCGTCCTCAGCGATTGCCGCCCGCGTGCGCGGTCCGCGTGGTGCCCGCTTTGCAGACCTCCGGCCCTCCTTCTGCCCGTAGGTCCACATTCCGGGCAGCGCTGCGCCCGTGCGCCGGCGGCTCGGCACGCGAAGGAGCCCAGCATGTCGATGATCCGTGACCTGCGCGCCGCGGTCCGTCCCGCCCTCCGCCGGGGCGGCCGTTCCTCCTATGCCCACGACGGCGTCCGCGGCGGCTCCGCCGCCGGCAGCGCCGTCGTGGACTGCGCCGTCTACCGGGACGGCCGCCGCGACACCCGGCGCATGTCCCCCGCCGACGCCCTGCGCTCGCTGCGCTCGCGGGACGGCGACGGGAGCGGGGCGTTCGTGTGGATCGGCCTGCACGAGCCGACCGAGCAGGAGTTCTCCGGCATCGCCCGCGAGTTCGGCCTCCACCCGCTCGCCGTCGAGGACGCCGTGCACGCGCACCAGCGCCCGAAGCTGGAGCGGTACGACGACAGCCTGTTCACCGTCTTCAAGACGATCCACTACGTCGAGCACGACGAACTCACCGACAGCAGCGAGGTGGTGGAGACCGGCGAGGTGATGTGCTTCACCGGCCGGGACTACATCATCACCGTCCGGCACGGCGGCCAGGGGTCGCTGCGCACGCTGCGCCACCGCCTGGAGGACGACCCCGAGCTGCTGGCCAAGGGCCCCTCGGCCGTGCTCCACGCCATCGCCGACCAGGTGGTGGACGGCTACCTGGCGGTCGCGGACGCGGTGCAGGACGACATCGACGAGGTGGAGATCCAGGTCTTCTCGGAGAACACGGGCAGAGGGCGCCGCGGACGCGAGGCGGGACGGATCTACCAGCTCAAGCGCGAGGTGCTGGAGTTCAAGCGGGCCGTCTCGCCGCTGCTGCGGCCGATGCAGCTGCTGAGCGAGCGGCCGATGCGGCTGATCGACCCCGACATCCAGAAGTACTTCCGCGACGTCGCCGACCACCTGACCCGGGTGAACGAGCAGGTGCTGTCCTTCGACGACCTGCTCAACTCCATCCTCCAGGCGAACCTCGCCCAGGCGACGGTCGCGCAGAACGAGGACATGCGGAAGATCACCTCGTGGGCGGCGATCTTCGCCGTCCCGACGATGATCGCCGGGATCTACGGCATGAACTTCGACTACATGCCCGAGCTGGAGTGGAAGTACGGCTACCCGACCGTCATGGCCGTGATCCTGGGCATCTGCTACGCCATCCACCGCGGTTTCAAGCGGAACGGCTGGCTCTGAGGGCCGGCCCGCGCCCCGGGGCGGCGGTCAGCGCGCGGCCCTGGTGTTCGCCCGGACCACCAGGGCCAGGCCGAGCATGATCACCGCCAGGGCCCCGTAGACGGCGGCGGGCGGGGTCTGGCCCAGCCACAGCGCCGCGATCAGGGCCGCGCCCGGGGTCTCCAGCAGGATCGCCGTGGAGGTCGTCGACGGGCCCAGGCCGCGCACCACCCGGTTGATCAGCGAGTGGCCCAGCAGCTGCGCCGCGACGGTGAGCAGGGCCAGTTTGAGCCAGGTCTCCCCGTCGTAGCCACCGCCCAGGTCGGCCCCGGTGACCAGGCAGGCGGCCAGCAGCACCGCGGCCGTCGTGGTGTAGCAGACGAAGGTGTACGCGGTCGTGGAGACCGTGCGGCGCACCTCGGCGCCGAGCAGGACGTACCCGGCCGCGGCCATGCCGCCCGCCAGGGCGAGGGCGTCGCCGGCCAGGGCCCTCGGGGAGAGCGTCAGGTCCACGCCGGTGAGGAGCACCACGCCGGCGAAGGCCACGGCCGTGCCCGCCCAGACCAGCGCGGGCGGGCGGTGGCCGCGCAGCCGCAGCAGCAGGGTGGTCCAGATCGGGGTGGTGGTGACCAGCGCGGTCGAGGAGGCGACCGAGGTCATGTGGAGACTGGGCAGCCACAGCCCGAAGTGCAGGGCGAGCAGCGCTCCGGCGGCCACGGCCAGCAGGGCGTTCCTGCGGCCCATCGAGCGCAGCTCGGCCCGGTGGCGGGTGAGGGCCAGGGGGGTGAGCGCGCCGACCGCCATCGCGTTGCGCCAGAAGGCGATGGCCAGGGCCGGCGCGGCGGTGGCCGCGATCAGGGGCGCGGACAGCGAGATGCCCGAGACGGCCACCGCCAGCAGGAAGAGGTCCAGCCCGGCGCCCGGGCGCCCCAGGGGGGTGGCGCCGGACACCGGACTCGGGAGGGAGGCGGGTGTCTCGGCGGTGCGCACGGGGCTTCTCTCCTGGGGTCCGGGGCCGTCGGGGTCCGCCGGGTACGGCGCGACCCGTCCAGGGTAAGGCGCGTGGCCGTGCCGCGGTACTGACCGGCCGGGCGCCGGGCCCCGTCGCCCGGACCGGCCCCGGCCGGTGGGACGGCCCCCGGGCAGGCCGGTCGGGGCGGCGGTAGGGTCGCGGTATGGCCACACCTTCCACCCCCGCGTCCGCCTCCGCGTTCGACCGGGCGCTGATCGAGGAGTCGGCGAAGAAGTCCGCGCTGGTGTGGGTGCGCGGCCCGCAGGGGCCGGACCGCCCGCTGTGGCACGTCTGGCACGACGGGGCCGTCTGCCTGGTGGGCGACGGCCCCGGGGAGCAGCCGCTGTCCGTCCTCGGGCTCGTCCACGGCGGCACCGCCACGGTCACCGCGCGCAGCAAGGACAAGGGCGGGCGGCTGGTCGTCTGGCCCGCCCGGGTGGTGGAGCTCCCCCCGGGCGGCGAGGAGTGGCGGGCCGCGGCGGCCGAGCTGGCCGGCAAGCGGCTCAACGCGCCGGACGCCGCCACGATCGCGGAGCGCTGGGCGCGCGAGTGCCGCGTGGTGCGCCTGGAGCCCGCCGGGCCGCCCGTCGAGGGGCCCGGCGCGATGCCGGACGGGCCGCGGGCCGCCGCCCCGCTGCCGACGTCGGCGACCACGCGCGGGCCGGCGCCGGCCGGGCTGCCGAAACTGCTGCGGCGCGCCCTGCGCACGGGCCGCAGCGGCGGCTGACGCCCGTCCCGCCTACTCCGTCACCGCGAGCTTCCTGCCGTAGTCGACGATCTGCTCCTTCTGCGGGGCCCGCAGGGTGAACTCCCTGTCCCACTCCAGCAGTTCGACCACGCCCGCGTCGCCGCCGCGTTCCAGCCGCAGCGGGTAGGGCCGGCCGATCAGCGCGACGCTGAGGATCCCCCCGCTGCCCTGCGCGGCCCGCACCTCCACCGTCCGCACGCCCTGGACCTCGCCGCGGTCCCCGGTCTCCCGCTTCCCCTGGAGGGCGAGCAGGCCGTCCAGCAGCACGTCCTTGTCCGTGAAGCCGCTGAGCTGCCGGTAGGCGGGATCGCCGGGCGGCACCTTGACGTACTTGCCCTCCAGTTTGCGGGCCGCCTCCAGGTCGGTCTCGCTCGGCTCCTCGCCGCCCTTCTCCTGGTGGATCCAGAAGTCCTCGTCGGCCTTGAGGTAGAGGTCCTCGTCCACCCGCAGCAGCTCGAAGTGGGGGCCGCCCTTGGCGGAGACCTCGCCGAGGCCGCCGTTGCCCTTGAGCCGCATGTCCAGCCGGTACGTGCGGCCCTGGCTGGTCACGCTGCCCGACAGCCGCACCGACTCGGCGGACTCGGCGGCCTTGCGCGCCTTCTTCTCGATCTCGGCGGCGGGGAGCCTGCCGACCCCGTTGGTGCCCTCGTCCGGGTCCTCGGAGCCGCATCCCGTGAGCACCGCCAGCAGCGCCAGCATCGCCCCCACCACCGCCGCACTCCGGGCACGAACACCGTGGACCCACGCAGTCACGTCCGCTCTTCCTCCTGAAGTCGGGGCAGGACCGCACCTTACCGGGGGCGCCGGCCCCGGACGGAAGGCAGCCGTCCGGCCGACACCGCGTACGGGGGCCGGCGTGGACGCGTTAGCCTGGGAGCCGCATCCGGATCATGCCCCTCATGCTGCACTCGGCCCCGCGCGGGTACACGCAGACACGGCACACGGAACGACAGCACGAGTGAGGAGCGGAGGGCAGCCATGGCGCTGGGCGCCCCGCGGGTCTTCGTCTCGCACCTCTCCGGCATCGCGGTCTTCGATCCCGTCGGGGATCAGGTCGGCCGCGTCCGGGACGTGGTGGCGATGCTGCGCGTCGGCAGTCTGCCGCCGCGCGTGCTCGGGCTGGTCGTGGAGGTGGTCAGCCGGCGGCGCGTCTTCCTCCCCATGACCCGGGTGACCGGTGTGGAGTCGGGCCAGGTGATCACCACCGGCGTGGTCAACATGCGGCGCTTCGAGCAGCGGCCCGCCGAGACCCTGGTCCTGGGCGAACTGCTGGACCGGCAGGTGACGCTGGTGGAGACGGGCGAGCGGGTCACCGTGCTCGACGTGGGCCTCACCCGGATCCCCTCGCGCCGCGACTGGCTGATCGACAAGGTCTTCGTACGGCGCGGCAAGGGCGGGCCGCTGCGGCGCCGCGGGGAGACGCTCACCGTGGAGTGGTCGGCGGTGACCGGGTTCTCGCTGGACGAGGAGGAGCAGGGGGCGGCCAACCTGCTGGCCGTCTTCGACCAGCTGCGCCCCGCCGACCTGGCCAACGTCCTCCACCACCTGTCGGCCAAGCGCCGCGGCGAGGTGGCCGCCGCGCTGGACGACGACCGGCTGGCGGACGTGCTGGAGGAACTGCCCGACGACGACCAGGTGGAGATCCTCCGCAAGCTCCAGGACGAGCGCGCCGCGGACGTCCTGGAGGCGATGGCGCCCGACGACGCCGCCGACCTCCTCTCCGAACTGCCGGAGAAGGACATGGAGCGGCTGCTGCGGCTGATGGAGCCGCAGGACGCCGCCCCGGTGCGGCGGTTGCTGACCTACGAGGAGCACACCGCGGGCGGGATCATGACGACCGAGCCGATCGTGCTGCGGCCCGACGCCACGGTGGCCGACGCCCTGGCCAGGATGCGCGTGGAGGACCTGCCGTCCCCGCTGGCCGCGCAGGTGTACGTGTGCCGCCCGCCGGAGGAGACCCCGACGGGGAAGTACCTGGGGCTGGCGCACTTCCAGCGGCTGCTGCGCGAACCGCCCGGCACGCTGGTCGGCGCGGTCGTGGACACCGACCTGCGCCCGCTGCCGCCCGACACCCCGCTGCCCACCCTGACCAGCTATCTGGCCGCGTACAACATCGTGGCGGCCCCGGTGGTGGACGAGAGCGGCTCGCTGCTGGGCGCCGTCACCGTGGACGACGTCCTGGACCACCTGCTGCCCGACGACTGGCGCGAGGCCGCGGCCCTGGAGGCGGTCGGGGCGGCCGGGGCGGCCGCCCGGGGGACCCGGCGGAACAACCGGGAGGCCGCCGGTGGTCGATAGGGAGCGGGACGAGCGCAGGGAGCGCCGGGAGCGCGAGCGGAGCCTGCCCCCGCCCACCGGGCGGGAGCGCCGGGCGCGGCTGGACCAGCCGATGGTGCCGCGCCGCAGCATCCTGCCGGAGTACGACCCGGAGGCCTTCGGGCGGCTGTCGGAGCGGATCGCCCGCTTCCTGGGCACGGGGCGGTTCATCGTCTGGATGACGGTGACCATCGTCATGTGGGTCGTGTGGAACACCACGGCCCCGCAGCAGCTGCGCTTCGACGAGTACCCGTTCATCTTCCTGACGCTGATGCTGTCGCTCCAGGCCTCGTACGCGGCTCCGCTGATCCTGCTGGCCCAGAACCGGCAGGACGACCGGGACCGGGTCAACCTGGAGCAGGACCGCAAGCGCAACGAGCGCTCCATCGCCGACACCGAGTACCTCACCCGGGAGGTCGCCGCGCTGCGGATGGGGCTGGGCGAGGTCGCGACCCGGGACTGGATCCGCTCGGAACTCCAGGAACTGCTGAAGGAACTGGAGCAGCGCGGCGCCGTGGAACCCTCCCCCGAGCGCGAGCGCTGACGGGACACGCCCACGGACGGACCACGCCCACAAGGGTGCGGTGACCGGCGTCTCATCCGCCGCCTTCGGCGCGGTCGGCGGCGCGCCGTACCATCGGGGCATGGCTACTGACACGTCCGCGGCACCCAGCGGAGCCCCCACCGAGGAAGCGGTCCGCGCCGCGCTCGCGACCGTGAACGACCCGGAGATCCACCGCCCGATCACCGATCTCGGCATGGTGAAGTCGGTGGAGATCGGCTCGGACGGATCGGTCGCCGTCACGGTCTACCTGACCGTCTCCGGCTGCCCGATGCGCGAGACCATCACCTCCTCGGTGACCGAGGCGGTCCGCCGCGTGGCGGGTGTCACGGACGTGGCGGTGTCCCTGGACGTGATGAGCGACGAGCAGCGCCGCGAGCTGGCGGCCACCCTCCGCGGCGGCCAGGCCGAGCGCGAGGTCCCGTTCGCCAAGCCGGGCTCGCTGACCCGGGTGTACGCGATCGCCTCCGGCAAGGGCGGCGTCGGCAAGTCCTCGGTGACGGTCAACCTGGCGGCGGCGATGGCGGCCGACGGCCTGAAGGTCGGTGTCGTGGACGCCGACATCTACGGCCACTCGGTGCCGCGCATGCTGGGCGCGGAGGGCCGGCCGACCCAGGTCGAGAACATGATCATGCCGCCGTCCGCGAACGGCGTGAAGGTCATCTCGATCGGCATGTTCACCCCGGGCAACGCCCCGGTGGTGTGGCGCGGCCCGATGCTGCACCGCGCGCTCCAGCAGTTCCTCGCCGACGTCTACTGGGGCGACCTGGACGTGCTGCTGCTGGACCTGCCGCCCGGCACGGGCGACATCGCCATCTCGGTGGCGCAGCTCGTCCCGAACGCCGAGATCCTGGTGGTGACCACCCCGCAGCAGGCGGCGGCCGAGGTCGCCGAGCGCGCCGGCTCCATCGCCGTGCAGACCCACCAGAAGATCGTGGGCGTCGTGGAGAACATGTCCGGGATGCCCTGCCCGCACTGCGGCGAGATGGTGGACGTCTTCGGCACGGGCGGCGGCCAGCGGGTGGCCGACGGGCTGAGCCGGACGACCGGCACCAACGTCCCCGTCCTCGGCTCCATCCCGATCGACGTGCGGCTGCGCGAGGGCGGCGACGAGGGCCGGCCGGTGGTGCTGACCGACCCGGACTCCCCGGCGGGAGCGGCGATCCGCGCGGTCGCGGGCAAGCTGGGCGGGCGTCAGCGCGGGCTGGCCGGGATGTCGCTGGGGATCACCCCCCGCAACAAGTTCTGAGACGGGCTCCGGGCCCCGGCGTCCTCCGCCGGGGTCTGCTGCCGGAGGCGGTGCGCCGGAGGGTGCGCCGCCTCCGGCGTGCGGCGCCTCCGCGGTGCGGCGCGTCCGCCGTCAGTGGCGGTAGACGGTGATGTCCTTGATCACCGAGAAGCCCAGTCCGTAGGCGCTCATGCCCCGCCCGTACGCGCCGAGGTGGACGCCCTCGTTGCCCGGTCCGGCCAGGACCCACCCGTACTCGGACTCCCGGTAGCGGAACTCGGTCGGGACGCCGTCGACCGGCAGCGTCAGGACGGACCAGGCGGAGCCGTCCAGGTCGTCCGCCAGGTCCCAGGCGATCGCCGTCTGCTGGTCGAGCCACTGCTGTCTGAGTCCGCGCTCCATCCGGACAGGCCAGGTGCATGACAGCAACCCCGATCCGGCCAGCCAGGCGGCGGACGAGACCGAGGTGGCCTCCAGGACGCCGGTGCCGTCCGGGCTGCTGCGCACCGGGCGGTCGGCGACCGTCACGACGACGGCGAAGCGCTGGTGGTCCGGGCCGGCCTCGGAGCGGAAGGAGGGCTCCTCGCCGTGCCCGGTCGAGCCGTGCTCGACCGTGCCGTCGGAAGCCGTTCCCACCCGCATCAGCCAGCGCGGGCCGGTGAAGGCCTCATCGAGGCCGTACCAGGGGAAACCGGCCATCAGATAGCCGTCGATCCCCTGGCCCGCCCCGGACGCGGACGCGTCCTGTGGCTCTGCCCGGCCCGTCGTCTCCATCTGCGCGACGCCTCCTCGTGTGCCCCGTGTCGTGACGGCAGGCCCGCCCCCCTCGGGCGGCCCGACCTCGGACACAGGGAGGATAGCCACCCTTGTGCGCCGAATCGGACAGGACCGGGTGTGTTCTGCGGGAGGTGGCCCTCCCGGTTCACCGGCGAGGAGTGCCTCAGGTGGCGTCGGCGTCGAACGGCGGGGGGTCCTGGCGGGACGCCGGGCCGGTCTTGCGGAGCCGGTCGGAGGAGGCGCCCTCCGGGGCGGGCGCGGCGGACACGGCCGGCGCGGCGGAGGCGTCCGGAGCCGCGGCGACCTCCCGGCCGTTGACGGCGTCCGTGACCTCGGAGAGCTCCTGGCGCAGGTCGAAGCTGCTGCGGATCTCCTTCAGGCCCAGGTCGTCGTTGTCCAGCAGGTGCTTGCGGGCGAAGTTCTTGGGGTTGAGGTCCTCGAACTCGAAGTCCTTGAACTCCGGCCCCAGCTCCCTGCGGATGTCCTCCCGGGCGCTGTCCGAGAACTCGCGGACCTTGCGGACGAACCGCGCGACGTCCTGGATCACCTTCGGCAGCTTGTCGGGTCCGAAGACAAGGACCGCGAGGATGATGAGCGCCACCAGCTCAAGGGGTCCTATGTCGAAGAACACCGTGCAGCTCCCTCAGATACGTCCATGACCCGTGCGGCCACAGTCACGGTACCCGCCGACGCCCCGGGGCGGGAGTCGGCGAGGCGAACAACGGCCGTCACCCCGCCCCTCACGGTCCGGTGGCCGACCCGAGCACGACCTCCACGGTCCGCTCCCGGCCGCCGCGTTCGACGGTCAGCTCCAGCCGGTCGCCGGGCCGGTGGCTGCGGATCCTGACGATGAGCTCCTCGCCGCCGCGCACCGGGGTGCCGTCCACCTCGGTGATGACGTCCCCCTCCCGGATGCCGGCCCGGTCGGCCGGTCCCCCGGGGACGACCGGCGTCCCCTCCCCGCCCGCCCCGAGGCCGACGCGGGCGCCCTCGCCGGGGTACCCCATGTCGAGCGTGACGCCGATCACCGGATGGGTGGCCCGGCCGGTGTTGATCAGCTCCTCGGCCACCCTCCTGGCCTGGTTGACGGGGATCGCGAAGCCCAGGCCGATGCTGCCGCCGCGGCCGGACTCCGGCAGCCCGTCGCCGGCGGACCTGATCGCGCTGTTGACGCCGATCACCCGGCCCCCGGCGTCCATCAGCGGACCTCCGGAGTTGCCGGGGTTGATCGGGGCGTCGGTCTGCAGCGCGTCCACGTAGCTGACGTCGCTGCCGTCCCGCTCGCCGCCCGCCGTGACGGGGCGGTCCTTGGCGCTGATGATCCCCGTGGTGACCGTGCCCGCCAGGTCGTACGGCGCGCCGATCGCCACGACCGGATCCCCCACCCGCACGGAGTCGGAGTTGCCCAGCGGCAGCGGCCGCAGCCCGGAGACGCCCTCCACCCTCAGCACGGCGAGGTCGTAGCCGCTGTCGGTGCCGACGACCTCGGCGGCGGTGGTCAGGCCGTCGTGGAAGGTGACGGTGATGTCCCCGTCGCTCACGGCGGGCTCCACCACGTGGTGGTTGGTCAGCAGGTGGCCGCGCTCGTCGAGGACGAAGCCGGTGCCGGTCCCCTGCTCCCCGGAGCCCCGGACGTGGACGGTCACCACACCGGGCAGGGCCCGCTCGGCGATCCCCGCCACACTGTCCGGGTCCCGGTCCGTGTCCCCGGCGGGCGCCTGGGCCAGTTCGACGGTGCCGAGTCCCCCGGTGCGCTCCGCGTACGCCCCGATCCAGCCGCCCGCGCAGCCCGCGGCCAGTGCCAGCACGACGACCGCCGCGGCCGTCCGCCGGCGGATCCGCCGCGGCGGGCCGGCGGGGAGCGGGAGCGTCCGCGTCCAAAGCCCCTGCGGGGTGTGCGGGCCGGGGGCGGGCGGGGGCGGCGGCACCGCCGGGGACGCCGACGGCGGGGCCCACGGGTCGTACCGCGCGAAGGGCCCGGCCTCCGGGGCGGGGGCCTGGGCCTGTGCGGGCAGCAGAGTGCCCCGCGCGGGCGCCGCGGGGGGACGCCGGACGGGCGGGGCGGGGGCCCAGGGGCCCGGACCGCCGTAGGGCGGCGTGCTGTACGGATCCTCCCCGTGCAGCGGCCCGGGAACCGTCCCGGTGCCCCGGACGCCCCCCGCCGGGCGCGGGGCGGAGGTCCCGCGTGGACGGCTCCACCACGTCGGCTGCGGCCTGGCGGCCTTCCCCTCGTCCATGCTCTCCCCACATTCGCCCGCGCCCACCTCACGCGCGGACTCGCACCACATTCCCCCGATTCAACCAGGCCCGGGCCGCCGGCCGGAGCCGGACCCGCCGTGCGCCCGGCCGGGCCCGCGGCGGGGTGCGGCGGTCAGCGGCCCGGCGTGGCGGAGGGCGTGGCGGAGACCGGGTCCGTACCGGGAACCACGGCCGGGCCGGAGACCGCGGCCGAGGGCGACGCGCCGGGGAACGGCCGCGCCTCGGACCCGGTCTCCAGCGGCTGGGCCGCGAAGTACGTGGGGCGTATCAGGGGCGGGTGGAGGGTGGGGGTGGCGTCGAGCACCGGCACCGTCATCAGCCCGTACTGCCGGACGGCGCGGTCGGCCTCCGGCTGCGGCGCGGACGGCGAGGGCGTCGGCGTCGCCGCGGGCCCGCCGAACGTTCCGACCTCCTCCCGCTCCGCCGCGCCGGAGCGCTCCCCGCCGCGCACCGCGCCGGCCGTGGCGGCCGTCCGCGGAGCGCCGGCGGCCGTACCGCCGTCGCCGGCCGCGGTCGGCGCGGAGCCGCCGGGCGCGCCGGAGGTGAGCGCGCCGCCGATGGCGAAGGCCGCCAGCGAGACGGCGCCGGCGGCCGCGAACGCGAAACGGCGGCCGCGCGAGGCCGACCGGTCCGTCTCGTGGATGCGGAATCCCCTCCCGGAGGAGAGCACGCCGCCGGGGGACAGGTACCCGAAGTCCCACGGCGATCCGGACGGGCCGGCCGGCCCGTCCGGCCCCGGTTCGTCGTCCAGGCCCGCGGGCAGCCCCTGGAGCCGCGCGAGCAGCCCCTCCGGGGGCGGTGGGGGCGCGGAGTCGGCGAAGACGCTCTTCAGCCTGCGCTGGGCGTCCGCCTCGGCCTTGCAGGAGCGGCAGGTCGCGAGGTGGGCGAGGACGCGCTCGCGCGTCTCGTGCTCCAGCTCGCCGTCCACCAGGGCCGCCAGGCGGTCCCCCAGGTGCTGTTCGACCGGGGTCGGGTCCGTGTCGTAGGCGTCGTAGGCGTCGTATGTGCCGCTCACTCGGCGCCGCCCTCCCCGCTCCCGGCACCGGGGAGCGCCCCGGCCAGGGCGCGCTGCTCGGCGCGCGCCTCGGGGGACCGGTGCCTGAGCGCCTTGCGCAGGTGGGAACGGCCGCGGTGGATGCGGCTGCGGACCGTGCCGAGCTTCACCCCGAGCGTCGCGGCGATCTCCTCGTACGACAGCCCCTCGATGTCGCACAGCACCACGGCCGCCCGGAACTCCGGGGCGAGGGTGTCCAGGGCGTGCTGGATGTCGGCGTCGAAGTGGGTGTCGTTGAAGTGCTGCTGCGGCGAGGGCTCGCGGCTCGCCAGCCGCTCGGCCGCGTCCTCGCCGAGGGCGTCGAAGCGGATCCGCTGCTTGCGCCGGACCATGTCCAGGAAGAGGTTCGTGGTGATGCGGTGCAGCCACCCCTCGAAGGTGCCCGGGGTGTACGTGGACAGGGAGCGGAAGACGCGGACGAAGACCTCCTGGGTGAGGTCCTCGGCGTCGTGCTGGTTTCCGGTCAGACGGTACGCGAGCCGGTAGACCCGCGCGCTGTGGGTGCTGACGATCTCCTCCCAGGTGGGAGGCGTCCACGCCGGGGCGCCCGCGTCGGTGGCGAAGGTCGCGGTGGTCGCGGAGTCGGCGGCGTGGCGGCGGTCAGCGGTGTCGTTCACGGATTTCGGCTCGCCGGGCGGCCTGCGGAAGCGCCTCAGCACTCCCCGGTCTCCGGCGGCAGCCGCACCTCCCCTGTCGGCTCTGGTGGTGTCCAGCGGAGCCCCTACCATAGCCACCTCGCCCGTTAGCTCCGGATAAGCTTCTTTGACCGTCTTTCGGCCCAGTGCCATGTACGTCCCCCCGCCGCTCCCCCGAGCCCGCCGCACGGCCTCGTCAGGGCCTCGTCAGAGCCTCGTCAGAGCCTCGTTCATGACCAACGTGCAGTCCCATCTGCGGGTTCCCGGCGGCAGCGGATACAGTCACCGTTGCGTGGAACACGGGGACAGGAGAGGGCGATTACCGGCAACCGGCAGACGAGCTGGGCGTTCGCCGACGCGTACGGCGCCGAGCACGTCGAGCACGTCGAGCACTCTGCGGCACTGCGCTGGGCTCGCGACCGTGCCCGGGAGGCGGGGCTGCGCCCGGTGTCGGACGGCACGGGCGCCGCGCTGCGGCTGCTGGCCGCCGCCGTGGACGCCAAGGCCGTGGCCGAGATCGGCACCGGGACCGGGGTGTCGGGGATCCACCTGCTGCACGGCATGCGGCCGGACGGGGTGCTGACGACCGTGGACACCGAGCCGGAGTGCCAGCAGATAGCCCGCCAGGCGTTCCGCGCCGCGGGTTTCGCGGCCAACCGCGCCCGCTTCATCCCGGGCCGGGCCCTGGACGTGCTGCCGCGGCTCGCGGACGGCGGGTACGACCTGGTGTTCTGCGACGGCGACCGGACGGAGTGCCTGGAGTACCTGGCCGAGTCGCTCCGCCTGCTGCGCCCGGGCGGTCTGGTCTGCTTCGAGGGCGTCTTCGCCGACGGCCGCACCGTCGACTCCTCCGCCCAGCCCGCCGAGGTCCTCAGGCTGCGCGAGCTGCTGCGCGCCGTCCGGGACAGCACCGCGCTGCTGCCGTCGCTGCTGCCCGTGGGCGACGGGCTGCTGTGCGCGGTCAAACGGAGCCACTGAGGGCCCGCGTCCCGGGCACACCGAAGCCCCCGGGCGCCGGGCGCTCCGGGGGCTTCGGTCAAGGGTGGTGGCGGCGAGAGCGGCGCCGGGGGCTTCTCAGCCGCAGGCCTTCTTCAGAGCTTCGCCGAGTGCATCCGCTTCGTCAGGGGTCAGCTCGACGACGAGTCGTCCACCGCCTTCGAGCGGAACGCGCATGATGATGCCCCGCCCCTCCTTGGTCACCTCGAGCGGGCCATCGCCCGTCCGCGGCTTCATGGCCGCCATGCTCGTTCCCCTTCCTGAAACCAGCTGATCTCAGCCGACGACCCAGGTGTCATCGGCGTCGAACACATTGCTTCCCGGCCATTATCCCGCATCACATGACCGCATGACCAACATCGTTCCGTATCCCTTGCACAACGCGCTTACGCAAAACCACCCAATTCGGCGATCAAGCTGCGATACTACGCGCTTCTTTTTCCCGTGCCGGCGCGGATTCGTTTGACGCACCTCACACGCGCGGCCATATATCGGCCTCCGCCGGTCCTTGCCATGCTGGCCCCATGGCAGACAACGTGCTCTACGAAGTGTCCGAAGGCCTCGCGACCGTCACCCTCAACCGCCCCGACGCCATGAACGCCCTCGACACCGCGCTCAAGGAGGAACTGCGGGACACCCTGCGGGAGGCGGCCGGCGATCCCGCCGTGCGCGCGGTGCTGCTGACCGGCAGGGGGCGGGCGTTCTGCGTCGGGCAGGACCTCAAGGAGCACGTCGAGACGCTGCGGCGGGACGGCGGCGGCGCGCTGGACACCGTGCGGGAGCACTACAACCCCATCACCCTGGCGATCGCCTCCATGCCCAAGCCGGTGGTGGCGGGCGTCAACGGCGTGGCGGCCGGGGCCGGGGCCGGGTTCGCCTTCGCCGCCGACTACCGCGTGGTCGCCGACACCGCCGCCTTCAACACCTCCTTCGCCGGTGTGGCGCTCACCGCCGACTCCGGGGTGTCCTGGACGCTGCAGCGGCTGGTCGGCCCGGGCCGCGCCGCCGACCTCCTCCTCTTCCCGCGCAGCGTGACGGCGCAGGAGGCGCTGGAGCTGGGCATCGCCAACCGGGTCGTGCCGGCGGACCGGCTGGCGGAGGAGGCCGGGGCCGTGGCCCGCCGGCTCGCCCAGGGCCCCACCGCCGCCTACGCCGCGATCAAGGAGTCCCTCGCCCACGGCTCGTCGCACTCGCTGGCCGAGACGCTGGAGAAGGAGGCCGAGCTCCAGGCCCGCGCCGGCGCCACGGAGGACCACCGGGCGGCGGTGGAGGCGTTCGTGAACAAGGAGAAGCCCGTCTACCGCGGCCGCTGACGCCTCCCCGGCCCCTCCCGGTCCGCGTCCCGCCCCCGTCAGGGCACGGGGCGCGGACCGCGGGCGCAGCAGTCCGCCAGATGGTCGTCGACCAGGCCGCACGCCTGCATCAGGGCGTAGGCCGTGGTGGGACCGATGAAGCGGAAGCCCCGCTTCTTGAGGGCCTTCGACAGCGCCGCGGACTCCGGGGTGGCCGCGGGGACGTCGGCGAGCGTGCGCGGGGCGGGACGGCCGGCCGGGTCGGGGGCGTGGGACCACACCAGGGCGTCCAGCTCCCCCGGCTCCCACCCCGCGGCGATCCGGGCGTTGGCGAGGACCGCGTCGATCTTGGCGCGGTTGCGGACGATGCCGGGGTCGGCGAGCAGCCTCTCCCGGTCGGCCTCGGTGAACCGCGCCACCTCGGCGATCCGGAAACCCGCGAACGCCGCCCGGAACCCCTCGCGGCGGCGCAGGATCGTCAGCCAGGACAGCCCCGACTGGAACGCCTCCAGGCACAGCCGCTCGAACAGCGCGTCGTCGCCGTGCACCGGACGGCCCCACTCGGCGTCGTGGTACGCCGTGTAGTCCTCCGTGGCCAGGCCCCACGGGCAGCGGAGCCGCCCGTCCGGGCCGGGCAGGGCCGCGCCCGTCACCGCGGCTCCCCGGGGGCGTCGCCGGGCTTCTCGAACATCTCGGGATGGCCCATCGCCGCCGCCTGCTCCCCCGCCAGGGACGCCTCCAGTTCGGCGATCCGGGCGTCGCGCTCGGCCAGTTCGGCGCCGAGGCGGTCCAGGACGTCGTCGACGTCCGCCATCCGGTAGCCGCGCGCGGCCACCGGCAGGCGCAGCGCCTCCAGGTCCCCGCGGTTGACGGGACGGTCGGACGGCAGCCACGCCACGAGCCGGTCCGGCGGGACGTCGGCGAGCCCGCCCGTCGCGGTACGGCCGGGACCGTCGCCGCCCACCACGGCCAGCGCGACCGCGGTGACCACCACGACCAACGCGATCAGCAGAAACCAGAACACGCCATCTCCCCGGGTCCGTCACACCGACGACGGGCACGGCTCCTCGCGTGACCGTCTCCTGTGATCGTGCCACGGGACGGCGGCGGCTAGGGTCGGCACCGGGACATCCGCACAGGGGCCACACGGGGCCGCGAGGAGAGGACTGCGATGCTGCGGCTGGGACGGCGCGAGTTCGGCGAGCACGAGACGGTGGTCATGGCCATCGTGAACCGGACCCCGGACTCCTTCTACGACCGGGGCGCCACCTTCCGCGACGGCCCGGCGCTCGACCGGGTCGAGCAGGCGGTGGCGGAGGGCGCCGCCATCATCGACGTCGGCGGGGTGAAGGCCGGCCCCGGCGAGGAGGTGACGGTCGAGGAGGAGGTGCGGCGCACCGCCGGTTTCGTCGCCGAGGTGCGGCGGCGCCACCCGGACGTGGTGATCAGCGTGGACACCTGGCGGCACGAGGTGGGCGAGGCCGTCTGCGAGGCCGGCGCCGACCTGCTCAACGACGCCTGGGGCGGCGTCGACCCGAAGCTGGCCGAGGTCGCGGCGCGGTACGGCGCGGGGCTGGTCTGCACCCACACCGGCGGCACCAGGCCGAGGACCAGGCCGCACCGGGTGGCGTACGACGACGTCATGGCCGACGTGCTGCGGGCCACCGTCGGCCTGGCGGAGCGCGCGGTCGGGCTGGGGGTGCGGCGGGACGCGGTCCTGATCGACCCCGGGCACGACTTCGGCAAGAACACCCGGCACTCCCTGGAGGTCACCCGGCGGCTGGAGGAGATGGTGGCCACGGGGTGGCCGGTGCTGGTGTCGCTGTCCAACAAGGACTTCGTCGGGGAGACCCTGGACAAGCCGGTCAAGGAGCGGCTGACCGGCACCCTGGCCACGACGGCGGTGTCCGCGTGGCTGGGTGCGCGGGTCTTCCGCGTCCACGAGGTGGCCGAGACCCGGCAGGTGCTCGACATGGTGGCCTCCATCGCGGGACGCCGCCCGCCGGCCGTCGCCCGCCGCGGTCTGGCCTGACCGCGGCCGGCCGGGGTCAGGAGGGCTCCTCCGGCAGTTCCCGCTCCACCGACCGGTCCGGCGTGGCGATCTCCTGGGAGACCAGCTTGACCGCCTCGTCCACGTCGTCGGTGAGGTGGAACAGCTCCAGGTCGTGCCGGCCCACCTTGCCGCCCTCGACGACGGTGTCGCGCAGCCAGTCCACCAGCCCCCGCCAGTACTCCGTGCCGAACAGCACGATCGGGAAGCGGGTGACCTTCCGCGTCTGGACCAGGGTGATCGCCTCGAACAGCTCGTCCAGCGTGCCCATCCCGCCCGGCAGGACGACGAAGCCGCTCGCGTACTTGACGAACATCGTCTTGCGCACGAAGAAGTAGCGGAAGTTGACGCCGATGTCGACGTACCGGTTGAGCCCCTGCTCGAAGGGGAGCTCGATGCCCAGGCCGACCGAGACGCCGCCCGCCTCGCTCGCGCCCCGGTTGGCCGCCTCCATGGCGCCGGGCCCGCCGCCGGTGATCACCGTGAACCCGGCCTCGGCCAGGGCCCGGCCGATCCGCACCCCCGCCTCGTACTCGGGCGATCCCTCGGGGGTGCGCGCCGAGCCGAAGACGCTGATGGCGGGCCCGATCTCGGAGAGGGTGCCGAAGCCCTCCACGAACTCGGCCTGGATGCGCATGACCCGCCAGGGGTCCTGGTGCACCCAGTCCGAGGGGCCGGCGGTGTCCAGCAGCCGCTGGTCGGTGGTGCTGGCCTGGATCTGGTCGCGGCGGCGCACCACCGGCCCCAGGCGGCGCTCCCGCGGCTCGCCCTGCTCGAACTCCTCGGCACTGCCCATGCGTGTCCTCCCTGTGTCGGCTGTCGGCGACGTGCAGGCCGCCAGGGTACGCAGGCGCGGGTGACGCGGAGCGGAACCCGCGCCTGCGTCCCGGTGGCCGGACCGTCGGGGGTCCGTGCCACGCATACCCGGCGATCAGGCGGTCAGCCAGGCCCGCAGCCGCTCCTCGCAGCGGAGGATCGCCGCGGTCTCGACGTGCTCGTCGCGCCGGTGCGCCAGGTTGGGGTTGCCGGGACCGTAGTTGACGGCGGGCACGCCCAGGGCGCTGAACCGGGAGACGTCGGTCCAGCCGAACTTCGGCCGCACCTCGCCGCCGACCGCCGCCACGAAGGCCGCCGCGGCCGGATGCGACAGGCCGGGCAGGGCGGGCCCGGAGCTGTCGTCCACCACCAGTTCGGCCACGCCGCAGTCCGCGAACACCTCGCGGACGTGGTCGAGCGCCTGCTCCTCGGTGAGGTCGGGCGCGTAGCGGTAGTTGACCGTGACGGTGCACTCGTCCGGGATGACGTTGCCCGCGACGCCGCCCTCGATCCCCACGGCGTTCAGGCCCTCGCGGAACTCCAGCCCGTCGATCACCGGCCGTCTGGGCTCGTAGGCGGCCAGGCGGGCGAGGATCGGCGCGGCGGCGTGGACGGCGTTCCGCCCCATCCAGCTCCGGGCGGAGTGCGCGCGCTGCCCGGCGGTGCGCAGCTTCACCCGCAGCGTGCCCTGGCAGCCGCCCTCGACCTGCCCGTCGGAGGGCTCCAGCAGCACCGCGAAGTCCCCGGCCAGCCAGTCGGGGTGGGCCTGCGCGAGGCGCCCGAGGCCGTTGAGGTGCGCGGCGACCTCCTCGTTGTCGTAGAAGACGAAGGTCAGGTCCCGGTTCGGGGCGGGGACGGTGGCGGCGATCCGGAGCTGGACGGCGACCCCGGACTTCATGTCGGAGGTGCCGCAGCCCCACAGCACGCCGTCCTCCAGCCGGGAGGGCACGTTGCCGGCGATCGGCACGGTGTCGATGTGCCCGGCCAGGACGACCCGTTCGGCGCGGCCCAGTCCGGTGCGGGCGACGACGTTGTTGCCGTACCGGTCCACGCGCAGGTGCGGCAGGGCGCGCAGCGCGGTCTCGATCGCGTCCGCCAGCGGCTTCTCGCCGCCGCTGACCGAGGGGAAGTCGACGAGCCGCGCGGTCAGCCGGGCCGCGTCCTGCGTCAGGTCGAGGGCGGCGCCGGGGTCGGCGCCGGGGTCCTGGGGGGCACGCTCCATGGCACCGACCCTACCCGCCGCCCGTCGCGGCCCGGGGCCCGGTCCTTCCCCACGGGCGGGTCACACCCGCGGTGGACACCGGTACCTTTGTCGCGTGTCCGAGCGAGCTTCCTCTCAGCGCCGCGGCCGGCTGCTGCGCCTCGCCGCCGCGTGCGTCGTGCTGCTCGGGCTCGCCGGGTACCTGATGGTGCGCCACGATCCCGGCGGGCCCGGACCGGCGAGGTGCGCCGTGACCGCCGCCGACGGCGGCGAACCGTACGTGATCGAGCCGCAGCAGGCCGCCAACGCCGCGACCATCGAGGCCGTCGCGTCCGCCCGGGGCCTGCCCGAGCGGGCGGTCACCATCGCCCTGGCCACCGCCATGCAGGAGTCGGCGCTGCGCAACATCGACTACGGCGACCGGGACTCCGTCGGCCTGTTCCAGCAGCGCCCCTCCCAGGGGTGGGGGACGCGGGAGCAGATCATGGACCCGGTGTACTCGGCCGGGAAGTTCTACGACCACCTGGTGGAGATCCCCGGTTACTCCCGCCTGCCGCTGACCGTCGCCGCGCAGCGGGTGCAGCGCAGCGGTTTCCCCGACGCCTACGCCAAGCACGAGCCCAGGGCCGCGCTGCTCACCGCCGCGCTCACCGGGCGGCGGGCCGCCTCCCTCACCTGCTTCCCCGGCGAGGGCGCGGGCGTGGCCGCGGGCGATCCGGCGCGGGTGCGGGAGAAGCTGGTCCGCGAGTTCGGCGAGGACGTCCTGCCGGACTCCGCCCGGGCCGGGGGCGGGAGCGGCCGCAGCGCGCCCGGCCCGGTGCTCTCCGTTCCCGTCCGCACGTCCGCCCGCGGCGCCGGGGCGGACGCCGACCGGCGCGGCTGGGAGGTGGCGCACTGGGCCGTGGCCCACTCCGCCGAGCTGGGGATCGAACGCGTCTCCTACGGGAAGCGGGTCTGGGAGGCCGGCAGGGCGGCGGAGGGCTGGCGCACGACCGGGGACGCGCACCGCTCCGAGGTCGTCATCGCCACCGCCCGCTAGCGTCCGCCCGTCACCGCCCGGCGGTTCCGCCATCACCCGAACGGGGGTCTTCGAAGGCCCGCGGAGGTGTGCGGGAGCCGCCGGGCGGCGCGTTTCCGCGAGCCCGCCTTTTCCCTTGGGAACACAGGGCCGCGGCGTTTTCGCGGCACCATTCGACCTGACCGAATTGTCTCTTCTGCCACCCTTCGGGCAATCCAGCGCATTGCCAATCCTTTACCCGGGGGACCGCAACCTCCGGGGCTTCCGGCGCGATAGGCACGGCGTCCGGAGGGCACCGCCCCGGCCGGATGCGCACGACGCCTTTCGGACCCACGAGTCCGCAGGAATTTCCGCAAGCCTTTCTCCGTCGAAGGAGCAACATGTCCCTCCCCATCTCGCGCCGGATCGCACGGACCGCGCTGCTGCTCGCCGCGGGCGCCGCCTCCGCCGTCGGCGCGACCGGTTCCGCGAACGCCGCCGAGCTCCTGCCCACCAAGGACCTGGGCGGGCTGAGCAACCTGGACGGCGCGAACCTGGGCGACACCATCGACGACACCTCGCGCGACGTCACCGACCAGGCGGGCAAGACCGGCGGCAAGGCCGTCAGGAAGGCCGTCCCGGCCGCGGGCGAGACCGTCGGCGTCATGGGCAAGGCCGCCCTGCCGGCCGCTCAGAAGACCGCCGGCAACGCGACCGACGCCACCGGCTCCCTCGTCGGCGAGGCCGCCGAGTCCGCCACCGGCGCCGCGTCCAAGGGCAAGGGCAAGTCCAAGGGCAAGGGCAAGGGCAAGCTGCCCTCCGTCACGAAGCTGACGAAGTCGGACGCCCTGTCCACGGACGCCCTGCCCAGCCTCGACAAGCTGCCGGTCAAGGACCTGCCGCTGGGCTGACGCCCGCGGACGCGCCGGCCGTGTACCGCGTCATGCGCACGGGGCCCGGGGACCGAAGCGGTCCCCGGGCCCCGTGCGCGCGCAGGCCCCGTGCCGGGCCGGTTCACGCGGTGAGGCGCCGCACGGCCTCCCCCACCCGCTCGTCCGTCGCGGTGAAGGCGACCCGGACGAACCGCTCCCCCGCCGGGCCGTAGAAGTCGCCGGGCGCCACGAGCACGCCGCGCCGGGCCAGCTCCTCCACCGTCTCCCAGCAGGGCTCGTCCCGCGTCGCCCACAGGTACAGCGACGCCTCACTGTGCTCGATGCGGAAACCGCTCGCCTCCAGCGCGGTGCGCAGCGCCGAGCGCCGCGCCGCGTACCGCTCCCGCTGCTCGGCCACGTGCGCGTCGTCGCCGAGCGCCGCCACCGTGGCGGCCTGCACCGGGGCGGGCACCATCATCCCGCCGTGCTTGCGCACCCGCAGCAGCTCCTCCAGGACCCCCTCGTCGCCCACCAGGAAGGCCGCGCGGTAGCCGGCCAGGTTGGAGCGCTTGGACAGGGAGTGGACGGCCACGATGCCCTCGTGGCTGCCGCCGCAGACGTCCGGGTGGAGGACGGAGACCGGCTCGGTCTCCCAGCCCAGCTCCAGGTAGCACTCGTCGCTGAAGACCAGCACTCCGTGCTCGCGCGCCCAGGCGACGGTCGCCCTCAGCTCCTCCTTCGGCAGCACCCGGCCGGTGGGGTTGGACGGGGAGTTCAGCCACAGCAGCCGCAGTCCCTCGGGGTCGACCTCGCGCGGCGAGTCGTAGACGACCGGCTCGGCGCCCGCCAGCCGCGCCCCCACCTCGTACGTCGGGTAGGCCAGCCGCGGGAAGGCCACCCTGTCCCCGGCGCCGATGCCGAGCTGGATCGGCAGCCAGGCCACCAGCTCCTTGGAGCCGACGACCGGCAGGACGTGGGTGTGCGCCAGCCCCCGCGCGCCCAGCCGGCGCTCGCTCCAGCCGACGATCGCGTCCCGCAGCTCGGGGGTGCCCCACACCGTCGGATAGCCGGGGCTGTCGCCGGCGGCGGCGAGCGCCTTCCTGACCACACCGGGCACCGGGTCGACCGGGGTGCCCACGGAGAGGTCCACGATGCCGTCCGGGTGCGCGGCCGCGGTCTTCTTGTACGGCTCCAGCCGGTCCCACGGGAAGACCGGCAGACGGGAGGACAGGGGTGGCACTTGTCTTCGCTCTCTTTCCGGGAAAAAGACCCCGGTCCCGCACGGCGGCGTGCCGTGCGGGACCGGGGGTCAGCTCAGGATCCGCCGAAGGATCACTCGTTCTCCTGCGGCGGCAGCGCGGCGACGAACGGGTGGTCGCGCTCGATCAGGCCGAGCTTGCTGGCCCCGCCGGGCGAGCCCAGCTCGTCGAAGAACTCGACGTTGGCCTTGTAGTAATCCTTCCACTCCTCGGGGACGTCGTCCTCGTAGAAGATCGCCTCGACCGGGCAGACCGGCTCGCAGGCACCGCAGTCGACGCATTCGTCCGGGTGGATGTACAAGGACCGCCGGCCCTCGTAGATGCAGTCGACGGGGCACTCCTCGATGCAGGCCTTGTCCTTCACGTCGACACAAGGCTGCGCGATGACGTAGGTCACGCTGTCGTTCCTCCTCGGTAGGGCGCGGCAGCCGGTCCGGTTTGGCTGGTCCGCGATGGCGCGCGGGAGCGCGGCGTCGTCGATGCCCGCCCCTAGTATCTCCGTTCTCGGGCAGGAGACGAACAGGAGGGGTGGGCACGATCGTGGAGTTCACCATGGGCGGACGGCTGGAGCTTCGCATCAGCCCCGATGACGTGGGCAAACGCGTCTCGGTGCGCAGTCTGGCCGGATCCGGCGGCGGGGGGCCGGCCTTCACCGACACCGTCGGCGTCCTCACTTCGTGGGCGGACGGCACGCTCTCGATCACGCGCCGCGACGGCCGGAGCGTACGGCTGGAGGAGGCGGCGCTGGTCGCCGGGAAGGTCGTGCCCGCCGCGCCCGCCCGCAGAAGGGGCCCGGCGGCGGGCGTGCGGGAGCTGGCGGAGACGGCGGCGCGCGGCTGGCCCGCGGTCGAGACGGCCCGGCTGGGCGGGTGGCTCCTCCGCGCGTCCGGCGGCTTCACCGGCCGCGCCAACTCCGTCCTGCCCCTGGACGGCCCGGGCACGGACCTGGACTCGGCCCTGGCGGAGACCGTCCGCTGGTACGGGGAGCGCGGCCTGCCCGCCCTGGTCCAGGTCGCCACGGGCGGCGCCGGCGCCGACGAGGTGCTGGCCGCCGAGCTGGAGCGGCGCGGCTGGACGGCCGAGCGGTTCGCCGTGGTGCGCACGGCCGCGCTCGCCCCGCTGGCCGACCGCGAGCCCGATCCGCGGGTGCGGCTGTCGCGGCGGCCGGACGAGGCATGGCTGGGCGCGTACCGCCGCGGCTCCTCGGCGGGGTCGGCCGGGGACGCGCTGAAGGTGCTGGCCGGCGGCCCGTCGGTGTGGTTCGCGACCGTGCCCGGAAAGGACCGGGGCGGCGCGCCGGCCGCCATCGGGCGGTGCGTGGTGGACGGCCGGTGGGCGGGGTTCGCCGCGGTCGAGGTCTCCCCGGGGCGGCGGCGCGAGGGGCTGGCGACGGCGGTGATGGCGGAGCTGGCCCGCGCGGCGCTGGCGGAGGGCGCCTCGGCGGCGTACCTCCAGGTCGAGCCGGAGAACACGGCCGCCCTGGCGCTGTACGACCGGCTGGGCTTCGCCGACCACCACGGCTACCACTACCGCCGTGCGCCGCACGGCTGAGCCCGGGTACAAAGTGGCACATGGACAGCCATGACGACCGGGACACGGCGGACGACGGAAGTGGCGGCACCGTCCGGGAGCGCTTCGCGGAGGCCGCGCGGGCCGAGCGCCCGGACCTGGCGCTGCTGTGCCTGCTGATCAATGCCGAGGCCGATCCCGCGGCGGGCGAGGGGACCGTCGACGCGGCGCAGGCCGAGCTGGACCGGCTCACGGGCCTCCTGCCGTACGAGCCCTCGCGCGACCCGCGCGGATGGGCGCGGGCCCTGGCCGCTCTGCTCGGCGGGGAGCACGGCTTCCACGGCACCGCCGACGACTACCGCCGGCTGGAGTCCTCGCTGCTGGGCGAGGTGCTGAAGCGGCGGCGCGGCCTGCCGATCCTGCTGTCGGTGGTGTGGATGGAGGTCGCGCGCCGGGCGGGTGCGCCGGTGTACGGCATCGCGCTGCCGGGCCACTTCCTCGTCGGCTTCGGGGACCCGGCGGGCGAGCACGCCGTCGCCGACCCCTTCGCGGGCGGCCGGCTGCTGGACGACCAGGACGTGGAGCTGCTGGTGGCCGCCTCCACGGGCGCGGCGCTGCCGGAGGCGCTGCTCCGTCCCGCCGGCCCGCTGGAGATCGTGCTGCGCGTGCTGAACAACATCCGCGCGTGGGCGGCGGCCCGCCCCGAGCACACGGACGTCCAGCTGTGGGCGGTGGAGCTGTCGCTCCTGCTGCCGCACCATCCGGCGCGGCTGCGGTACGAGCGGGCGCGGCTGCTGGTCGAGCGGGGCGACTTCGTCGGCGGTGCCCGGGAGATGGAGCACTACGCCGACACGGTCGCCGCGATGGAGCCGAGCGCCGCCGACGCCATCCGCCGTCAGGCGCGGGCGGCCCGCGCCCGGCTCAACTAGCCGGGCGCGGGCCGTCCGCGGCGGCACCGGGGAGCGGTGCCGGGCGCCTACTGGGGGTCGAGTTCGATGACGCCGACCCGCTTGGCGGGGTCGGTCTCCCGGAGCGCCTCGCGGAGCGCGCCCGCGACGTCCTGGGGGGTGACCGGGGTCTTGGTCCCGTTGCCGCGGGTGACCAGGACGCCGTCGAAGGTGCTGCCGTACAGCTCCTCGAGCACCTTGAGGTCGTAGGTGTCCACCAGCTTGCCGTCGACCGGCTTCATGGACAGGAACCTCGGCAGCGACCCGGTGGGGCTGAACGGGATCGACCTGTCGCCGGCCTTGACCGTGACGATGCCGGACATCGCCGGCTCGCCGAACTCCCGGATAGCCCGGTCGATCTCCTTCTGGTCCACCTCGGGCTGCTGGACGGAGACCGGCAGGGCGACGGAGGCGCCCTCTCCGGTGGCGACCTGGTCGCGGTAGGCGTCCTCCACCAGGTCGGCGCCCTTGCCGACGTCGACGGCCTTGTGCGGCTTGCCCGGGACGCCGACGGCCTTGCCGCCGACGAACTTGACCATGCCGTCCTGAGCCGAGCCCCCCGAGACCTTCGAGGAGAGGTCCTTCAGGGCGGCGGTGAGCTTCTCCTCGTCGACGGTGAAGACCGGTTCGGCGTGGCGGGCGCCGCCCAGGAGCGAGCCGATGACGGAGACGGGGTTGTAGTCCCGTCCGGAGGCGTTGCGCACGGTGGCCTCGGTGTCCAGCGCCAGGCCCGCGACATCGGGCTTGAGCCTGGTCTTCTCGCCCTCGACGGCGATGACCAGCGGCTTGTCCGCGCGGTCGCCGAGGACGGCGTCGAGCTTGTCCACCGCCGCCCGCTTGTCGGTGCCGCCGATCTCCACGCCGAGCACGGTGGTGCCGTTGGGCACGTCGGCGTGGTCGAGCAGCAGGCCGGCGCCGTACGCGATGCCGAGCACCCCGAAGGCGGCGACGCCCACCAGGACCAGCTTGGAGCGGCCCCGCTTGGCGGGGGCCGGCGGGGGCACCGGGGCGGCGGGGCTCTCCGGGGACGGGACGGGACGGCCGTCCCCGTCGGCCGGGGGCACGCGCGGGATGCCGCCGACCAGGGTGTCGCCGGAGACCCGGCCGGCGGGGCCGGACGCCGGGCCGCCCGCCCGCGGGGGCACCGCGGCCGCGCCGGACGCCGTGGGCAGCGGACCGGTCTCCGCCGGAGCGGACGCCGGGGAGGACCCCGGGGAAGACATGGGGGATGCCGACGGGGACGACTGGGACGGCGCGGCCCCGGGCTGACGGAAGCCCGGGGGCAGCAGCGGCATGTCGCCGGTGGCCGGTCCGGTGGTCGGTCCGCTGGGGCCGCCCGCGGCGGGCACGCCGTGCGGCGGGGTCGCGGTGCGCATTCCGTGCGGCGGCGTCGCGGTGGGGACGCCGTGCGGCGGGGTGTGGCCGGGGCCCGGCGGCGGGGTCCCCCCGGTCTGCGGGCCGGGGCCCGCCAGAGCGCTGATGGGGGAGCCGTCCGGCGGGGTGTCGGTGCGCTGCCGCGCCGGCCCGGCCGGGGCGCCGGAGGAGGCCGGGGGCCTGGTTCCGGAAGCCGCCGCGCCACCGGAGGCGCCGCCCGTGGGGGGCTTGCGCGGGGCGAACCAGGAGCTGGTCGTCTGGGTGTCGGAGGCAGAACCGCCCGTTCCGGACGCACCCGCGTCCCCGGTGGACGCCGCCGTGCCGTTCGCGTCCCCGGCGGACGCCGCCGCGCCGTTCGCGCTCCGGGCCGGGGCGCCCCCGGCGTCCGTCTCGGCGCCGCCGCTCGTCGCCCTCTCGCCCGGGGAGGCGGTGTCCTCGCCGACGGGCTTGCGCACGACGACCGGAGGGATGGGCCGGGAACCCGGGATGTTGATCCGGACGCGGGTGGTCAGCGTGGTCTCTGTCTTGGGCTCGCCCGGCCTCGCGGCACCCCGTTCGGCGGGCTCGTCCGGTGCACCGTCGGCCGGTGCGCCGTACGGCTCGGTCCCCGGCGGGTACGCGGTACCGCCCCGCGCCTGGGGGCCGGAGGACGGACTGTCAGTTTCACGACTCAAAGCAGGATCTCCCGGTTGGATTCGCCGCCCGCCATGGTTCCGATCGGCTCGCACGGGCGGCTCGCCGGCGCGCACCACCTTACTGGGGGCCGCCGCCGCGAACCCCGGGAGTGCGGAATCGCCATCCCGGCACGGCCCGCGGCGGGGTCATACCGGCGTACCGTCTGGCGGATTGTGTGCCATGTCCTGGCCTGTTGTCGACCGCCGGCCGATCGTCGCCGACCGCTTCACGACCTCTTCACCTCGTCGTCGCGTCCGTCCGGAACAGGTACCCGGAGGGCGCGAACGTGGCGCAGATCACAGCGGCGAGCATGCCGCCCAGCAGGAAGGCGTAGGTGCCCCATCCCGTGCCGAAGAAGAAGTCTCCCTCGGGGCGCGAGGAGGACAGCAGAAGCACCGCGAGCATCCATCCGCCCGCGGGTGCCGCCGCGCCCGTCTTCGTCCGGGTGAGCCGCGCGCCTCCGTGGAACAGCGCCACCGCCCCGCCGAGCGCCAGCAGCAGGCCCAGGGGGAACCAGCCGGCCTGGACGAGCGCGCCCGCGAGGGCCACCACCGCGCCGAGCACGGCCAGCACGGCGTACACGGCGATCCGTCCCGCCCGCCCCTTCACCGGGCGCCTCCCGCCGCCCCGGCGAAGTCGAAGAGGTCGCGCACCGGTTCGGCGGGGACGGCACCATCGGCCCGCCGGAAGTGCTCGGTGCGCAGCAGGGGCTGGCTCAGCCCGTTGGACAGGGCGAAGGACCCGGGGGGACCTGACGGGGAGTCGGCCACCACGATCTGGGTGGCGTGGGCGCGCATCGCCGCCGCCTTGGCGGACGCCTCGGCGTCACTGCCCTCGACGACGGCCGCCACCTCGGCGTCGTCCACCACGCCCGGCACGTCGCCGACCGAGGCGATCGCGGGGAAGGGGCCGCCGCCGTGGGCACGCAGCCGGGCGAAGCCCTCCTCGACCGTCGAGCGCGCCGCGCAGTTCCAGTAGACGCATCCGACCCGGTGCGGCTCGCCCCGGCCGGGGCGGTACGCGGGATCGGCCGCCAGCTCCACCGCGCGCATCGCCACCCGGTGGGCCTGGATGTGGTCGGGGTGGCCGTATCCGCCGTTCGGGTCGTAGGTGACGAGCACCTGGGGGCGCACCTGGCGGATCTCCTCCACGAGGTGGGAGGCGGCCTCGTCGACGTCGGCCCGCCAGAAGCAGCCGGGGCGCTCGTTGGCGGGGGTGCCGAACATGCCCGAGTCGCGGTAGCGCCCCGGCCCCCCGAGGAAGCGGTGGTCGGCCACGCCCAGCTCCCGCATGGCGTGCCGCAGTTCACCGATCCGGTGGGCGCCCAGGGTGTCCTCCCGGTCGGCCGCGAGGTGCGCCAGCGCGGGCGGGATGACCTCGCCCTCCTCGCCCAGCGTGCAGGTGATCAGGGTGACCAGCGCACCCTCGGCGGCGTATCGCGCCATGGTGACGCCGTTGGTGATCGACTCGTCGTCGGGATGCGCGTGGACCAGCATCAGGCGGCGCGCGGGAAGCTCGGTCATGAGGGCGAGCCTACGCCGCGCGCGGCCGTCAGAACTTGATGCCGCCGATCATGCCCGCGACGCTGGAGGTCAGCTCGCTGATCGTGGGCGCCATGGACGAACTCGCCAGGTAGAAACCCAGAAGCATGCAGACCAGGGCGTGCCCGGCCTTCAGTCCTGACTTCTTGATCAGCAGGAAGACGATGATCGCCAGCAGCACCACCGCCGAAATCGAGAGTGCCACGGCGGTTCACCTCCAAGAGCGCGCGGTCGACACGGAACAGGACGTTTGTACGACGGAGTCTGTCAGGAAATGCATACCCCATCGCGAACCATGCGCAACGGATCATAACTTTCCGTGAGACGGCATGGCTCGGTGCACGGGTGCAGAAGAGGGGCGCACACCCGTGTGACCTTGGCCACGTTCCTCGTCGCCCCTCGTCGCCCCTGATCGTCCCTCCGTCTCCGTGGGATCGCGGCGCGGCGGGACCCGGGGGCGCGGAGCGGTGGGCGGTGCGGCGGGACGCCGTACGCTCGGGCCATGGTCATGTCGTTTCCACGCCAGCACGCCAGGACGCAGCGCTTCACCCTGGGAGCGCCCCGGGCGTTCACCGTGTCGCCGGACGGTTCCCGGGTCGTCTTCCTCCGCTCCCGCGGCGGCACCGCCCGGGCGAACCTGCTGTGGGTGAGGGACCTGGCCCCGGACGGCCCCGGGGAGCGGGCCGCGGCCGACCCGGAGGCGCTGCTCGGCGGAGCGGACGAGGAACTGTCCCCCGAGGAGCGCGCCCGCCGCGAGCGGAGCCGCGAGGGCTCGGCCGGGATCGTCGGCTACGCGACCGACGCGGCGGTGGAGACGGCGGCCTTCGCCCTGTCGGGACGGCTGTTCACCGCCGACCTGCGCGCCGCCGTCTCGCGGGAGCTCCCCACCCCCACCCCGGTGGTGGACCCGCGCCCGTCCCCGGACGGGCGGCGCGTGGCCTACACGGTCCGCGGCGCCCTGCGGGTGACCGACGCCGGCGGCGGGGGCGACCGGGTCCTCGCCGAGCCCGAGGACACCCCGGGCGGCGGCCGGGTCACCTGGGGCCTGGCGGAGTTCGTCGCGGCCGAGGAGATGGACCGCTCCCGCGGCTTCTGGTGGTCCCCCGACGGCACCCGGCTGCTGGCCGCGCGGGTGGACGACACGCCCGTGCGCCGCTGGTGGATCGCCGACCCGGCCAACCCCGGCAGCGCGCCGGCCGAAGTGGCCTACCCGGCCGCCGGCACACCCAACGCCGAGGTGACGCTCCACCTGATCGACGTCGAGGGCGGCTCCGACGGGGACGGCGGGAACGGCGGGGACGGCACGGGCCGCACCGAGGTGGTGTGGGACCGGGCCCGCTACCCGTACCTGGCGCGCGTCCACTGGTCGGCCGCCGGGCCGCCCCTGCTGCTCGTCCAGTCCCGCGACCAGCGCAGCCAGCTCCACCTGGCCGTGGACACCGCCACCGGCCGCACCACCGTGGTCCACGCGGACGAGGACCCGGCGTGGCTGGAGCTGTTCCCCGGCGTTCCGGCGTGGACGCCCGACGGGCGCCTGGTGCGGATCGCCGACGAGGGCGGGGCCCGGATCCTGCTGGTCGGGGACCGTCCGCTCACCTCCGCCGCGCTGCACGTGGAGGCGGTGCTGCACATCGGCGAGGAGGACGTGCTGTTCTCCGCGTCCGCCGGGCCGGAGGCGCCGGAGGACGCCCCGGTCGGCGAGGTCGCCGTCTACCGCGCCTGGTTCCGGGGCAGCGGCGACCAGGGGGGCTGGGAGCGGCTCTCCCCCCAGGACACCGCGCACGTCGCCTCCGCCGTCCGCGGCGGGGACACGGTGGTGCTCTCCACCGCCGCCCTCGACCGTCCCGGCGCGCGCGTGGAGGTGCTGCGCCCGGCCGGGAGCGGCGGGGGCGCACCGGAGCCGACGGCGGTGATCGAGTCCCATGCCGAGACGCCCGTGCTGACCGCGCGCCCCCGGCTGCTGCGGGCCGGCGCGCGCCGCATCCCCGCCGCCGTGCTCCTGCCCACCGGCTACCGCGACGGCGACGGGCCGCTGCCGGTCCTGATGGACCCCTACGGCGGCCCGCACGGCCGGCGCGTGGTGGCGGCGCACAATCCCCACCTGACCTCGCAGTGGTTCGCCGACCAGGGGTTCGCGGTGGTGGTCGCCGACGGGCGCGGCACCCCCGGCCACTCCCCCGCCTGGGAGAAGGCGATCGCGGGCGACCTGGCGGGCGTCACCCTGGACGACCAGGTGGAGGCGCTCCACGCGCTCGCCGGCAGTCACCCGCTCGACCTGGACCGGGTCGGCATCCGCGGCTGGTCCTACGGCGGCTACCTGGCGGCGCTGGCCGTCCTGCGCCGCCCCGACGTCTTCCACGCGGCCGTGGCGGGCGCGCCCGTGACGGACTGGCGGCTGTACGACACCCACTACACCGAGCGCTACCTCGGGCTGCCCGGCGAGAGCCCCGAGGTGTACGCGGCCAACTCCCTGGTCACCGACGAGGGGCTGTCCGCGCCCGCCGGGCAGCACCGGCCGCTGATGATCGTCCACGGGCTGGCGGACGACAACGTGGTGGCCGCCCACACCCTGCGGCTGTCCTCGGCCCTGCTGGCCGCGGGCCGCCCGCACGAGGTGCTGCCGCTGTCCGGGGTGACGCACATGACCCCGCAGGAGCAGGTGGCGGAGAACCTGCTGCTGCTCCAGGTGGCATTCCTCAAGCGGGCGCTGGGGGTGGCCTGAGGGAGGCGCGCCGGGCCGGGGCGCGCGCCCCGGCCCGGCGCGCCTTCCGCGGCCCGTCAGCCGCGTGCCGCCGGGTCCCCTCGCCCGGCGTCCCCGGTACTCCCTGTGTCCCCGGCGTCCCCGGTGCCCCCTGTCCCCCCGGCGCTTCCGGGGGGCGGGTCCCCCTCCGGGAAGTGGCACGCCGTCAGGTGTCCCTCGCGGTCGCCGTCGAGCCGCACCAGCGGCGGTTCCCGCACGGCGCACACCTCCTGGGCCTTCCAGCAGCGCGTGCGGAAGCGGCAGCCGGACGGCGGGTCGACCGGCGAGGGCACGTCGCCGGCCAGGCGGATGCGCGTCCGCCCGCCGTCCTCCGGCCCGATCCGGGGCACCGCGGAGAGCAGGGCGTGGGTGTAGGGGTGGCGCGGGCTGCCGTAGACGGACTCGCGGTCGCCGGTCTCCACGATCCTGCCGAGGTACATGACCGCGACACGCCGGCAGAAGTGCCTGACGACCGCCAGGTCGTGGGCGATGAAGACGAACGCGATGCCCGTCTCGCGCTGCACCCGCCGCAGGAGGTTGACGACCTGCGCCTGGACGGAGACGTCCAGGGCCGAGACCGGTTCGTCGGCCACGATCAGCCTCGGGCCGAGGGCCAGGGCCCGGGCGATCCCGATGCGCTGCCGCTGGCCGCCGGAGAACTCGTGCGGGAAGCGGTTGTAGTGCTCGGAGCCCAGGCCCACGGTCTCCAGCAGTTCCCGCACCCGTCGCTCGCGGCCTCCGGGCGGGTCGATCCCGTTGACCTCCATGGGCCCGCCGATGATCGTGCCGACCGTCTGGCGGGGGTTCAGCGACGAGTACGGGTCCTGGAAGACCATCTGGATCTCGGTCCGGATCGGCGCCAGCCGTTTGCGGGAGGCATGGGTGATGTCGCGGCCCCGGTAGGTGATCCGGCCGCCCGAGGGTTCCAGCAGCCGGGTGAGGAGCCGCCCGGTGGTGGACTTCCCGCAGCCCGACTCCCCGACGAGGCCGAGGCTCTCGCCCTCGTGCACGGTGAGGTCGATCCCGTCGACGGCCCGGACGGTGCCGCCCCTGCGTTTGCGGAGGAAGCCGCCTCCGGCCGGGAAGTGCTTGACCAGCCCCTCGGCGGTCAGCAGCGGTTCGCCGCCCTCGCGGGACGCCGCGCGGCGCGGGCCGGTTCCGTTCCCCGCGGTCATGAGTCGCCCCGCCCGGGCCGGGGCCGCGTCCGTCCGGCGAAGAGGGCGCGTGCCCGGTCCGCCGTGAGGTGGCAGGCGGCCCCGCGCCCGCCGGGCGGCTTTGGCCGCTCGTCGGCGCAGCGCGTGCCGCCGACCTCCCCGGTGAAGGCGCACCGCGGGTGGAAGGCGCAGCCGGACGGCGGGTCGAGCAGGCTCGGCGGGGAGCCGGGGACGGGCACCAGGTCCTCCTCGACGTCGCCGTCCAGCCGCGGCACGGAGCCCAGCAGCCCCCGGGTGTAGGGGTGCCGGGGGGAGCGCAGCACCTCGGCGGCGGGGCCGCGCTCGACCACCCGGCCCGCGTACATCACCAGCACGTCGTCGGCGATCTCGGCGACCACCCCGAGGTCGTGGGTGATGAGGACGATCGCGGAGCCGAACTCCTGCCGGAGGTCCTCCAGGAGGTCGAGGATCTGCGCCTGCACGGTCACGTCGAGCGCGGTGGTGGGTTCGTCCGCGATCAGCAGGCCGGGGTCGCAGACGAGCGCCATGGCGATCATCGCCCGCTGGCGCATGCCGCCGGAGAACTGGTGCGGGTAGTCGTCGGCCCGCAGCCGGGGGCTGGGGATGCCGACCCGGCCGAGCATCTCGATCGCGCGGCGCCGGGCCTCGCGCCGGGAGGCGCCCGTGTGCCTGCGGTACGGCTCGGCGATCTGCTCCCCCACGGTGTGGTAGGGCGAGAGCGCGGTCAGCGAGTCCTGGAAGACCATGGCCATCCTGGCGCCGCGCAGCCTCTCCAGCGTCTTCTCCCGGGCGCCGGTCACCTCCTGCCCGTCCAGCAGGATGCGTCCGGTGACCTCGGTGGTGCGCGGATCGTGCAGCCCGAGGACGGACAGGCCCGTGACCGACTTCCCCGAGCCGGACTCGCCGACGACGCCGAGGGTCCGGCCGCGGGCGAGGTCGAAGGAGATCCCGTCGACCGCGTGGACGGTGCCGTCCTCGGTGGAGAAGCGGACGCGCAGGTCCCGGACGGACAGGAAGGCGTCCGCGCCGGGCGGGGCGCCGGGGTCCGCGGTCTTGGTCCAGGTGCTCACCGGCCGAACTCCTCCTAGGACAGTCGTACGCGGGGGTCGATGAACGCGTAGACCGCGTCCACCAGGATGTTGAAGGCGATGATCATGGCGGCGGCGAACAGCATCACGCCCATCAGCATGGGCAGGTCGGTGTCGAGCACCGAGTCCACGGCCAGCCGTCCGAGCCCGGGCAGGGTGAAGGTGAACTCGGTGACCATCGCGCCGCCGAACAGCGATCCCAGGTCGATGCCGAAGATGGTCACGACGGGGATGAGCGAGCCCCGCCAGGCGTAGCGGAAGAAGACCGTGCGGCCGCTCAGGCCCCTGGCCCTGGCCGCGCGCACGTGGTCCTCGCCGAGCTGCTCGATCAGCGTGGAGCGCGACATGCGGGTGTACTGGGCGGTGAAGATCAGCGACAGCACCACCCAGGGGATGAGCAGCCCGGCGAACCAGTCGACCGGGCTGGAGGTGATCGGCACGTACTCGGGTTGCCGGAGCAGGTCCAGCCGGTAGACCAGCAGGGCGATGACCAGCGGGCCGACGAAGTAGATCTGCAGCGAGCTGCACACCAGCGACACCGAGCTGAGGAACTTGTCGAGGAACCCGCCGCGCCTCCAGGCGGCGAGCATCCCGGCCCCCAGGCCGAGGACGAGGAAGACCGCGGCGCCGCCCAGGGCGAGCGAGACGGTGGTGGGGAGACGGTCGAGGATGGTGCCCCAGACCGGCTCGCCGTTCGCGAAGGAGTAGCCGAAGCACGGCGCCGGGCAGGGCCCCACGGCGAAGTCCCGGCCGGTGAGGATGCCCGCCATGTACGCCCGGTACTGCTCCGGCAGCGGCTCGTCCAGACCCAGGTTCCTGCGGATGATCTCCAGCGACTCGGGGTCGCAGGTCTTTCCGCAGTGGAGCAGCGCCGGGTCGCGCGGGATGGCGTAGAAGAGGAAGAACGTGCAGGCGCTGATGATCAGCAGGATGACGACGGCGCCGAGTGTCCGGCGCACCAGGAAGCGCAGCATGGTCGGGTGGCCCTCACGCGGGGAGGCGGGGAGGCGGCGCGGCGCGCCGCCGCGGGGGCGGGGCGCGCCGGACCGGCGCGCCCCGCGGGGGACGCGGCTACCGCTTGACGTAGAGCTTGGTCACGTCGAGGTTGCTCATGTCGTCGTTGTAGACCAGCCCGCCGACCCCGGAGCCGGCGATCTGCGTCTTCTTGAAGTAGTAGACGGGGACGGCCGGGGTGACCTCCTCCAGGACGTACTTGCTCAGCTCGAACCACTCCTTCGCCGCCTTCTGCGGGTCCTCGATCCTGCGGACCTCGTCGATCCGGGAGTTGATCCCGGGATCGTCGACGTGCGAGTAGTTGGATCCGCCGTCCTGGATGCCCCGGCCGTCGAACAGCGGCGGGATCACGGTGGAGGCGCTGGACCAGTCGTGGCCCCAGTTGTTGACGTAGATGTCGTAGCCGTTGTCGACGTCGCCGATGAGGTCGTAGTAGGTGTCCGTGGGCAGTTCCTTGCGCTGGACGTCGAAACCGGCCTTCTCCAGCGCGTCCGCGACCGCGATGGACGCCTTCTGCTCCTCGTCGCTGTTCCGGTAGGCGTAGGTGAGCTTCATCCCCACCCTGCCCGCCTTCTCCAACAGTTCGCGGGCCTTGTCCGGGTCGCCGCCCGGCTTCTCCAGCTTGCCGAACGGGTCGTAGTCCTTCTCGTGGCCGGGCAGCAGCGGGCTGATCAGGCCGCCGGCCAGCTCGCCGCCGGACGGCCCGCCGAAGGGGGCCAGGTAGGGCTTGGAGGGGAAGGCGTACGCGATGGCCTGCCGCACCCTGACGTCCTCGACGCGGTCGGTGTTGATCGTCAGCTGGGCGACGAAGGACTGGTAGCCGGAGACGGTGCGGTCCCTCGCCTCGCGCATCACCCGCTGGTGGCTGCCCGCGTCCACGGCGTTGTCGAAGCTGACGGCGGTCCGCGCCTCGCCGCTGTCGTTGAGGAGCCGCTTGGTGGAGTCCTCGTACTGGTGGTTGAAGGTGATGTCGAACCCGTCGACGTACTGGTGGCGGGCGGCGTCCGTCTCCGGGTCCCACTCGGGGTTCCGCACCAGCTTCATCGACTTGCCGGACCGGAAGGACTCGATCTTGTACGGGCCGCTGGCGAGGGGGTCCTTGTCGTACTTCTGCCGGGTGTCCTTCTCCGCGGAGACCACGGCGTAGCCGGCCATGGCCAGGGCGTAGGGCAGGTCGTTGCGCGGCTCGGAGAAGCGGAAGACGATCGTCTTCTCGTCCGGGGTCTCCAGCACGGAGTCGGGCAGGTGCTCGCCCTCGTAGGGGCCCTCGGGCAGCAGTTCGCGGTAGGCGGCGCCGGTGGCGTCCGCCATCCACTGCTGGATGAAGGTGGGTCCCTGGGTGATGAAGGGGGCGAAGAGGCGTTCGAAGGTGTGCCGGACGTCCTTGGAGGTGATCGGCGAGCCGTCCTCGAACCTGATGCCGTCCTTGAGCGTGTAGGTCCAGGTGCGCCCGCCGTCGGAGGGCCGGCCGCTGTCGGTGGCCAGGTCGCCCACCACCGAGTAGTCGCCGTCGTTGTCCAGCTTGACGTGGGTGAGCTTGCGGTGGATCAGGTGGGAGAGCGTCATCTCGTCCTGGACGTAGATCTGCGCCGGGTCCAGGTGCGCGTAGCTGTCGCGCTGGTAGACGCGCAGGGTGCCGCCCCTGCGGGCGCCGGGGACGTCCTCGGCCGGGCCGGCCGACTCCTCGGCGCCGGCGAACTCGATCGGCGCCCGCTGCGCGGCGGGCGCGTCCCCGCCGCGGTCCTCCGGTTCGCCGCCGCCGCCCGCGCTGCAGCCGCCCAGGACCAGCGCCCCCGCCGCGAGTGCCGCGGCCACGGGACGCGTTCTGCGTATTCGCCGGCTTCTCATCGTTCTGTGCCCCCTGCCTGTCCGGCTCGCGGATGGAGCGTGGTCAACGTGCGGCCCTGGGGTCGAAGGCGTCCCGGACCGAGTCCCCGAGGAGGTTGAAGGCCACGATGAACAGGACCATCGCGCCGCCGGGGAAGAACATGTAGGTGATGTCGTCCTGGTAGACCTCGGCGCCGGTGGCGAACATCCGGCCCCAGTCGGGGGTGGGCTCGACGATGCCGACCCCGAGGTAGGAGAGCGCGGCGGCCGTGGTGACGAAGTTCGGGAGCATGTAGGTGGCCTGCACCAGGACGGGGGTCATCAGGTTGGGCAGCAGCTCCCGTCGGACGATGCGCCAGGACGACGCCCCGCTGACCTTGGCCGCCTCCACGAACTCCCGCTCGCGCAGGGCCAGCGTGGCGCCGCGCAGGATTCTGGCCAGGGACATCCAGCCGAGGAACCAGAGCACCAGGATCAGCGCCGCCACCCGGATGTAGGTGGGCGTCTCGTCGGCGGGGTCGACGAAGAGGGCGACCACGATCGGCATGAAGGCGACGAAGAAGAGCTGGTTGGGGAAGGCCATCAGCAGGTCGGTGAAGCGCCCGACGGCGTAGTCCACCGCGCCGCCGAGGTAGCCGGCGACCACTCCCAGCACCATGGCCGTCAGGACGGCGGCCAGGGTGACCGCGACGGCGATGAACAGCGAGGTGCGGATGCCGTAGACGAGCTGGGTGAGCACGTCGCGGCCGAGGACGGGTTCGAGCCCGAACCAGAATTCCCCGTCGATCCCCCCGTTCGGTTTGACGGGATAGCCGTACTCGTTGAGGAGGCCCTCGCGTTCCTGCCCGTACCTCGTGTACGGGTCCTTGCCGTACAGCCAGGAGATGACGGGCGCCAGCAGGCCGACGGCGAAGAAGAACAGCACGACGCAGGCGGACACGACGCCCGTGCGGTCACGTCTGAAGCGCCGCCACATCAACTGCCCCGGCGACCGGCCGACCGGACCGGCCCGCTGTCCACTGGCCATCGCGCCCCGCCCTCCGAACGTGTGGAAAACATTTCGGATGCGGGGACTTTCGCAATGGAGCGGCCCCCGGTCAAGAGGGCCGACAGGTGTAGACCACTGATTGTCGATATCGCGCTCGGATAATTCCAGGAAAAAGTCCTGTCGACGCCTTGACAGTTTTTCCGGAACCCCGGAACGGGCGCGGAGGAAACCGTGTGCGCGAACCGGCGGACCGGCCGGATCCCGCCGCCCCGGCCCGGTGCCTCAGCCCGCCGCCCCTTCCACCACGACGCGGGGCCTCTCCTCGGCGAAGTGGCAGGCGGAAGGATGCGCGGCCGGGGTGTCCTGCCCGGCGAACCGCTCCGGCACCGCCAGCAGCGGCACCTCCTGCGCACA